>WYBS01000092.1 GCA_011525755.1 Planctomycetaceae bacterium | reverse complement strand
GGACCATCATGAAGAGCTCCCCCCGGACCAGCTCGCAGCGTCCGATGTCCTGGGCGCGCAGGAGCTCCTCGGCGGTCGTGATCGCCATCGCGTTCGAGTGTATCGCACATCCTTTCGTCGGGAGCTGGTGTCACGAAACGGGCGCGACCGGGCGCAGCCGGAGGCCCAAAGACCGCTTGCCGGGCCGGTTGCGGCGTTCCGCGGCGTAGCGCCTCTCCTGCCCCCGGACCCCCCCGGCCTCGCCTCACCCGAGCTGGCGGCGGAAGCGGAGGAGGCCCGCCGTGAAGAGCACCGCGCCGAGCGCCGCGATCACGGCGATCGAATCGGAGAGCTCCGCCACGCCCGCGCCCCGCAGCAGGATCCCGTACCCCACCTCGAGGAAATGGCGCAGCGGGGAGAACCAGATCGCCGCCTGCAGCCAGCCGGGCATGCTCTCCAGCGGCGCGCGGATCCCCGACAGCATGATGATCGGCATCACCGTGAGGAGCATCAGCATGCCGACCTGCGCCGTCCGGCGCGTGAACGTCGCGGCGAGGAGCCCGAGCCCCGCGTTCGCGAACGCGTAGAGCGCCGTCACGCCGAAGAAGAGCAGGAGGCTCCCGCGCGCGGGCACGCCGTACACCGGCAAGAGGATCCCGAAGTACGCGACCGCGCTCCCGAAGAGCGTTACCACGATCATCGCGAGAACTTTCGGGAACATCACCTGGAAGGGCGTCAGCGGCGACACGAGCAGCTGCTCGATCGTGCCCCGCTCCTTCTCCCGCACGAGCGCGGCCGCCGGCAGCAGGATGCACGAGACCGTGATCATCGTGAGCAGCTCGCTGATCGTCGAGAACCACTTCTCGTCGAGCGTCGCGTTGAACCAGACCCGGTCGCGACTCTCGATCCCGGGCAGCTGCTCGCGCACCGCCCCTGCGCGCGCGAGGTTCTCCTGCGCGCGCTCCGCGCCGTACCGCGCCGCGATCCGCGCCGAGTACGCCGACGCGAGGTACCCCGTGTTCGCGGAGCTCGTGTCGACGAGCAGCTGCACCGTCGCCGGCTCCACCCCCTCGTCGATCGTGCGCGAGAACCCCTCCGGGATCTCGAGGAGCATGACGGCTGTCCCGCGGTCGAGCCGGTCGAGCGCCTCCCCGGGATGCGCGACCTCGCCCGCGGGCCGGTAGTGCGGCGGCAGGAAGCGCGAGACGAGCTCGCGCGAGGCGGGCGTCCTGTCGAGGTCGCGCACGAGGAACCGCGCGTCACGGAGGTCCGAGGCCTCCGACCCCGCCGCCACGAACATGTGCAGCGTGAAGCTGTAGACGATGAAGATGAGGAGCGCGCGGTCGCGCACGAGCTGGCGCAGCTCCTTCCCGGTCATCACGCGGATCTGCCGCAGCCGCCGCGACAGGCCGAGGAGGTGGGGGGGCTCCGGGGGCCGCATCACGCCTTCGTCCTCTTCCGGAAGAGCGTCGCGCAGAGCGCGAACGCGAGCGCCGCGTAGAGGAGGAAGTACGCCACGTCCTTCCACAGGAGCCTCGCGTCGAGCCCCTTGAGGAAGGTCCCGAGCACGACGTTCCGGAACGCCATCGCCGGGAAGAGCTGCGCGGTCGCGTGGAGCGACGGCGGCATCGCCTGCGGCGGCGTCGTCATCCCCGAGAAGTTGAGCGCCACGACGACCCCGCAGATGACCGAGATCATCAGCGCCGCCTGCTGCGACTTCGCGAGCAGCGACACGAGGAGCCCGAGGCAGCCCGTGCAGAGCACGAACCCGAGCGACGCGATCGCGAAGAGGCGGAAGGACCCCTCGAACGGCGCCCCGAACCACTGCGTTGCGAGCACGAAGAGCACGAGGATGTTGAGGAAGCTCACGACCGAGTTGGGCAGCAGCTTCCCGAGGAGGTACTCGGCCCGCGTGATCGTCGCCGAGTAGATGTTGTAGATCGCGCCCGTCTCCTTCTCCCGCACGATCGAGAGCGCCGTCAGGAGCGGCGAGGTCATCATCAGGATGAACATGATCATGGAGGGCGCGATCGCCCAGAGCGCCCGCACCTCGCGGTTGTAGAGGTAGCGCGTCTCGACGCGCAGCGGCTGCAGGAGCACCTCCGCGCGCTCCGGCGCGAGGCCGCGCGTGCGCGCGAGCCGGTCGGCCCGGAGCTCCGCGCCCAGCGCCCTGTGGATCGACTCCACGTAGCCCCGGAGCGTGCGGATCGGGGTCGTGTTCGTGCCGTCGAAGATCGTCTGCACGGCGACCGGTCTGCCTTCGCGGAGGTCGCGCTCGAACCCCGGCGGCACGACGAGGACCATGCGCACGCGCGCGTCCACGAGGAGGCGCTCCGCCTCGCGGCCGTCCGCGGCGTACCCCTTGAAGTCGAAGTACCGCGACTCGAGGAAGCGGCGCGCGTAGTCGCGCGAGAGCGTCGAGCGGTCGTGGTCGAGGATCGCGAACGGGGCGTTCTCCACGTCCTGCACGAGGCCGTAGCAGTAGACGATCATGAGGATCACGGGCAGCGCGAACGCGAGGCCGAAGTAGAGCCGGTCGCGCCAGATCTCCCGGGCCTCCTTCCACGCGACGGCGATCACGCGGCGCGCGTTCATGCCCCCTCCCCCCGGCCCCCTCCCGTCTCCTCCAGCGCGCGCACGCGGTGGACGAAGACGTCCTCCATCGAGAGCGACCTCCTCTCCGCGAGGTGGACCGTCACGCCCGCCTCGGCGAGGAGCCGCGGCAGCCGCTCCATGTCGCCGTCGGGATCCTTCGAGAGCACGCGCACGTGGGGGCCGAAGAGCGCCGCCTCCGGGAACCCGCGCGCGGCGAGCGCCTCGAGCGCGTCGAGCGGCCTGTCCACGTGCATCTCGACCGGGAGCCCCTCCGTCTCCGCGACCTCGCGCTTCAGCGCTTTCGGCGTCGCGTCGGCGACGAGGCGACCCGCGAAGAGCAGGGCGAGCCGGTCGCACTGCTCCGCCTCGCTCATGTAGTGCGTGGTCACGAGGATCGCGACGCGATCTTCGCGCGACAGCCGGAAGAGGAGCTCCCAGAAGCGGCGGCGGCCGATCGGGTCGACGCCAGACGTCGGCTCGTCGAGGAAGAGCACCTCGGGGGCGTGGACGAGCGCGCAGCCGAGCGCCAGCCGCTGCCGGAGCCCCATCGGCAGGCTGCCCGCGAGGTCCCTCTCGTGCCCCCGGAGCCCCCCGAGATCGAGCGCCCACGCCTCGCGATCGCTCGCCTCGGCGCGCGAGAGGCCGTAGATCGCTGCGAAGAGGCGGAGGTTCTCGACGACGCTCAGGTCCTGGTAGAGCGAGAACGCCTGCGAGACGTAGCCGATGCGCCGCTTGATCGCGCCCGCCGCATGGCGCATGTCGTGGCCCGCGACCTGCCCGCGGCCGCCGGTCGGCGGCAGGATGCCCGTGAGCATCTTGATCACCGTCGTCTTGCCCGCGCCGTTCGCGCCGAGGAGCCCGAAGATCTCGCCCGGCGGCACGGAGAAGGAGACGTGGTCGACCGCGCGGAAGCCGCCGAAGTCCCGCGTGAGGTCGATCGCCTCGATCGCAAAGCGCGTCTCGCGCGCGGGGGGGGTGTGAGGGGGTGCGGGGGCAGCGGGGGGGGCGGGCGCGCCCTCGCGGAGCAGCGACACGAAGACGTCCTCGAGATCCGCCTCGCCCGCATCGGCGACCGTCGCCGGGAGCCCCTCGAGCGCGGCGGCCACGGCCGCGCCCGCCTCCGCGGGAAGGAGCCCCTCCGCGAAGAGGCGCACGGTCGCGCCCTGCGGGTCCACCTGCGCGAAGCGGGGGCGGAGGCGCGCGACCGCGTCGGCCTGGCGCGCCGTGTCGATGACGACGAGGCTGCCGGGCCTCTTCTCGCGGATCCGCTCCGGGTCGCCCGCCGCGACCTCCTTGCCGTCGTAGACGAGCGAGAGCCGGTGGAAGCGCGACGCCTCGTCCATGTAGGCGGTCGAGACGATCGCGGTCGCGTGCCGCTCGCGCAGGAGCCGCGAGAGGATCGCCCAGAAGTCGCGGCGCGAGACCGGGTCGACGCCGGTCGTCGGTTCGTCGAGGATCACGAGCTCGGGCTCGTGGATCAGCGTGCAGATGAGGCCGAGCTTCTGCTTCATCCCGCCGGAGAGGTGCTTCATCGGGCGGTCGCGGAACGCGGCGAGGCGCGTCATCGCGAGGAGGCGCTCCTTCCGCTCCGCGAGCTCGGGCTTCCCGACCAGCCGGAGACGCGCGAAGAAGTCGATGTTCTCCTCGATCGAAAGCTCCGGGTAGAGGGAGAGGCCGAGGCCCTGCGGCAGGAAGCCGATCCGCGGCTTGATCCGCTCCGCGGCGCGGTCGGAATCGATCCTCGTGCCGAGCACGTCGATCTCGCCCGCGTCGAAGCGGAGCACGCCGGCGATCGCCTTCAGGAGGGTGCTCTTGCCGGCGCCGTCGGGGCCGATGAGGCCGTAGATCTCGCCCTCGTGGACCGAGAGGTCGATGCCGCGCACCGCGGGGCGGCCCCGGTAGGACTTCTCGAGCCCCGCGACGCGGACCGCCTCGGCTACCACCGCGGCGGCGCCCACGGCGTGCCGTCCTTCCACCGGATCACCGCGTCGGCCGGGAGGCCGGGCGTGAAGCGCCGCTCGGGATTCTCCGTCAGGTAGAGCTTCACGGCGAAGACGAGCTTCACGCGTTCGTCGGGGGTCTGCACCTCCTTCGGCGTGAACTCCGCCTCTGAGGCGATGTAGCGGACCGAGGCCGGGACGGGGGTGTCGGGGAAGGCGTCGGTGAAGATGCGCGCGTCGGAGCCGATCCGGATCCGCCCGATCTGCGGCTCGGGTACGTAGACCTTGAGGTAGAGGCGGTCGAGATCCACGACCTCGAGCAGCGCCGCGCCGCGCGCGATGACCTCGCCCTCCTCGACCATGCGGGTGAGGACGACGCCGTCGCTCGGCGACGCGATGGTCAGGTCGTCGAGGACGCTCTGGATCTCCTTCCGCGCGGCCTCGGCCGCCGCGATCGACGCCGCGCCCTGGGCGACGGCCGCCTCGTTCCAGAGGACCTGCGTCCGCGCCTTCGCCTCCTCCGCGCGGAGCGTCGCGATGTCCTCCTGCTTCACGAGGATCCGGTCGTCGCCGAGGCGCGCCTCGCGTGCCTCCTCCTCCGCGCCCTTGAACGCGGCCTTCGCCGCGGCGACCTCCTCGAGCGCCACCCGGAGCGCGGTCTCGGCCATCTCCAGCTCGCGGGGCTGGAGGGTCTCCTGCGCCACGAGATTCCTCGTGCGTTCGAGGTCGCGCTCCGCCTGCCGGAGCGTCGCCTCCGCCTTCGCGATCGCCGCCTTCGCGCCGAGGACCGCGGCTTCCGCGGCCGCGATGCCCACGGGCACCTCCTTCCGGAGCAGCGCGAGCGACGCCTCGGCGGCCCTGATCCGGGCCGCGACGAGCGCCGCCGCGTCGCGGGCCTCCTGCACGGCGACCTTCGTCCGCTCGAGCGTCGCTGTCTCACGTCGGACCGCGGCGTCGGCCTGCTCGAGCTGGGCGCGGACCCGCGCGTCGTCGAGACGCGCGACGACCTGCCCCTTCTTCACGTGGTCGCCCTCGCGCGCGAGGAGCTGCTCGACCCGTCCCTCCTGCTTCGTGGCGACGAGCACGCGATCGCCCTCGATCCGCCCGTTGGCCTGGAGGAGCCCCTCCGGGAGCGACTTCCTCGCGCCCAAGGTGCGCCATGCGACGACGCCGGCCCCGGCGAGCAGGACGAGGAGCGCGACGCCGAGGACCCTTCGCATGGGGAGAGCCTAACGGCGGAAGCAAGGGCGCAGAGGCGCGAGAGTGCAAGGGAGGCGGAGGCGGACCGCGCCGGAAGGATGCCGCCCGCGACCGTGAAGCCGCGGGCGGCTGGAACGGAGACGGAATGCCCGCGCCTTCCGGCGCGAGCGGATGCTCAGACTTCGCCGGTGCCGTCCGTACCGTCGGTCCCGTCACCTTCGCCGTCGTCGGTTCCGTCGCCTTCCTCCTCGCAATCCCGTTCGCCCTTGCCCTTGCCCTCGCCCTCGGCGCCGTCTTCGCCGTCGGGCTTCTCGCCGTCCCACTCGCCCCGGTCCCCGCCGTAGTCCTTCTCGGCCAGCTCCGGGACCTCACCCGTGAGCAGTTGGAGCGCGGGGTCCCCCGAGAGGTAGACCTCGACGCTCAGGCCGGCGAGCTCGGAGAGGTCGGCGGCGCCGAGCGGCAGGTCGTTCTCGAGCACGAGGCAGGCGCGGCCGTCGCCGTCCGCCGTCGCGGTGCCGACCGACGTCTCGTCGACGAAGACCTCGATGACGGCGCCGCCGTCGAGTCCCTCGACGCACACCTTGAAGAGCGTGCCGTCGTCGCGCTCGGCGATCTTCAGCACGCCGCAGGCGCTGATCTCCTGGGCCTCGGCGTCCTCGGTCAGCGCGAGCTTCACGATCGCGCTCCGGTCGTTGTCGCAGTCCGACGAGTAGTCCTTCACCTCGCCGTCCTCGATCGCCACGCGGATCTCGACGAGGCCGCCCTCGGGGACGTCCACCCTCGGGTCCCCGGTGGGGTCGGAGAACTCGTCGCCCCCCGGAGCCCCCTCGGTGTCGCCGCCGAAGTCGAGCGTATAGGTGCCTGCTTCGAGACCCCTGAACTCGAACGATCCGCCGGCGTCGGTCCACGCCCACTCGCCGGTCTCCTTGAGCGTCACCTGGACGCCCGCGAGATCGAAGCGCTGGCCATCGACCTCGTAGACCGTGCCCGCGAGCTGGGCCGTCGCCGCGGTCGTCGTGCCGCCGCCGCCGCCACAGCCGACGGCGAGCGCGAGCGCGCACACAGTGATGATTCTCATGACATTGCTCCTTCCTGACCTACCGCATCGCAGGGGCGGAACGGCCGCCCTTACCCGTTTCTCTCCATCACGTCACCAAGGTGACGTCGCGATACAGCATGGCCCGGAGCGGGCCACTGTGACACGTGGGAAGTCGCCCTATTCGAGGAGCCGCACGAAGTTCCCGCCGAGGAGAGCGCGAAGCTCCTGCGGCTTCATCGCGAGCTCGGCGATCACGGGCAACGGATCCCGGCCGTCCGGCACCACCAGCACGCGTCCGATGCCGAAGGCCGTCACCGCGTCACGGATCACCTTCCCGTCGAGGCCCGCGACCGCGAGCCACGGCTCCTTCCGCTCCTTGATGCCGGGCAGGCGGAGCGCCCGCTCGGCGGGGAGGAGGATGGGCCCAGGGAAGGAGGAGGGATCCGCGTCGTCCGGCAGCCACGCGATCACGTCCCTCGGCGGCGGCGGCGCGCCGGACGGGGGCGCGAAGACCGTGACACCCATGCGCCGCAGCGCGTAGGCATTTCCGCGGACGCCGAGGATCGCCGTCGGGCGCAGCTCGTTCAGGAGCGGTCCGATCCTCTTCCCTCGCATGTAGAGGGCCACGGGCGCGCCCTTGGCCTCGAGGCGAGTGAGCTCCGCGTCGAGCGATGCGAGCACGGATCCGGCCTCCCCCTCGAACCACTTCACGGAGACGCGCGCGGGCGACTTCCCGAGGAGATCGACCACGGGCGCATCGTTCCAGAGGTACTCCTCCTTCCGCAGCGGGCGGCAGAAGGGCTCCGGCGAGTCCGCGGCGATCTCCGCGACGCGCTTCATGAACCTCCCGGCGGTCTCGAGCAGGTCGGGCTTGATGTGCTTCCAGTCGTCGCCGGGCTGGTGGTAGTTCGGGTGCGGCCCCTCCGTATGGAGGAAGAAGGCCGGGATGCCGCTCGCCTGGAACGGGTAGTGGTCGGAGTTGGGCTCGGCGCGGAAGGGCTTCACATCGAAACCCTCGACCGCGAAGTTCCCGAGGAAGGCGGCCTCGCGCGGGTAGACCTCCGCGCCGCCGACGCGCAGGGTCGCGTTGCCCTGCCCGACCATGTCGGCGTTGATCATCACCGCGATCTTCTCGAGCGGCACCGGGGGCGTCTTCACGAAGGCCCAGCTCCCGAGGAGCCCCTGCTCCTCGCCCGCGAACCAGACGAAGAGGATCGAACGCCGGAAGCGCTTCCCCTCCTCGGCGATCGCGCGCGCCACCTCGAGGAGCATCGCGGAGCCGGATGCGTTGTCGTCGGCGCCGTTGTAGACGTTGCCGGCGGCGTCCTGGCCCACGTGGTCGAGGTGCGCGCCGAGGACGACGAACTCGTCCGTCTCGCCCGGCCAGAGCCCGACGACGTTGCGGAGCGGGCGGTCCTTGAGCAGCCGCGCGTTGATCGCGAGGCGCGCCCGCACGCCCTCGAGCGGGAAGGACGCGCGTTTCCCCTCCTCGAGCGCCCGGACCTGCGACGCGAGGTCGCCCTTGCCGGCGCGCGCGAAGAGGTCGTCCGCGGCGGCGCGCGAGAGCCAGACCGCGGGGAGCGCCTCGCGGTGGTACTGCTCCTGGATCGTGCCGGGGACGGCGCTGTCGCCCTCGACGAGGAGGAACCCCTTCGCGCCGAGATCCGCGGCGGTCGCCGACTTGTATCCGATGAAGCGCTCCTCGAGGAGGTCGGAGCGGGAAGGGCCGCCGCGCACCGCCATCACGATCTTGCCCTTGACGTCCAGCCCCTCGTAGTCGTCATGCCGCTTCTCCGGCGCGCGGATGCCGTAGCCCGCGAAGACGACCTCGGCCTCGGCGTCGCCCTTCCCGGAGTAGAGGAGCGCGACGTAGTCGGAGAGGAATGCGCCGTTCCGCGTCCCGCGGCTGCCGCCCACCACCTCGAACCGCGGCCCCGGCCCCTCCTCGGTCACGGAGGCCTTGAAGTCGTGGAAGAGGGTGAATCCGTTGGGCTTCCCGAGGCCGAGCTCCTGCACGCGCTCCGCCATCCACGCCTCGGCGCGCGTTCCGCTTGAGAGCCCGCTCTTCCTCCCCTCAAACTCGTCGCTCGAGAGGATCTTCACCGTCTCGAGCGCGCGAAGGCCGTCGACGTCCGCGTCGCCGCCGCGCGCCGAGGCCGCGAGGAGGAGGATGAGGAGGGCCCGGTGCATCGGCCCATCGTAACGGCCGCCGCCTCCCGCCCGTTACAATCGGGGCATGCGGCGCCTCCTCGGCCTCCTCGTCGCCACGGCGTTCGCGGCCGGGGAGGAGGCGCCCGAGGTCCTGCTCCAGAGCAAGGACGTGGGGATCCGGCTCGCGGCGATCCGGGCCATCGTGGAGAAGGGCTCCCCCGAAGCCTCCTCCCTTCTCGAGAAGGCGACGAAGGACAGGGACTGGGAGGTCGTCCACCGTGCGGTGGAGGCGCTGGGGGTCCGGGGGACGTTCGACTCGATCGACCTCCTCGTGGACCTCGCGCTCACGGGGCCCACGCGGTCGATCCGGCGCGCCGCAGCCGTCTCCGCGAAGACGCTCCAGGGCGAGACCGCGGCCACGGCGCTCGGCCGGAGGCTCAGGGGCGACGAGGCCGTGCGCGCGGCGGAGGCGCTGGCCGTGCTTGCCGAGCCGGTCGCGGCGAAGGACCTCGAGCGCATGGCGAAGAGGAAGGGAAAGGGCGCCGAGGCGGAGCGGCTCGCGGCGGTCGGGGCCCTCGGGGCGCTCGGCGATCCGCAGCGCATCCCGTTCTTCGTGGAGTACCTGAAGGACGAGGACTGCCGCGTGCGGGCCGCGGCCGTCGCCGCCCTCGCCGCGACCCGGGACTCCTCCGCGATCGCGCCGCTGCGGGACGGGCTCAACGCCGCCGGGATCCCGGACGTCATGGCGCGCCGCCACGGCGCCGCGATCCGCGCCCTGCTCGCGGCGGAGACCGACGTGAGGAAGCGCGACTTCGCCGCCCAGATGCTCGTGAGCTCCTTCGGCATGGGCGGCACGCCGGAGGCGGCGGCCCGCATGGCCCGGCTGCTCGGCGTGCTCGGCGACGCGAAGGCCCCGGTGGGACCCGTGGACGACTACGCGAAGGTCCTCCTCTCCGCGGGCACCGGCCACGCGGACGCGCGGGTGCGGCGGGCGTCCGTCCGCGCGCTGGAGCTCATGGGCAGGGCGGACGCCTTCCAGCGCCTCGCCGCGCTCGCGGCGGGGGACGCGGACGCCGGCGTCCGGTTCCACGCGCTGCGCGCGGCGGTCCACGTGGGCCCGGACGCGGCGAAGGAGATCCTCATCGACCGCGTGGCGCACGACGCGGAGCCCGCCGTGCGCGAGGAGGCGGCGGTGATCCTCGGCAGGCGGAGGGTCGCGGAGGGCGTTCCGGTGCTCGTCGAGGCGCTGTCCGACAAGCAGTGGGAGGTGTCGGTGTCCGCGGCGGTCTCGCTGGGCAAGATCCGCGACCCGCGGGCGCTCCCCGCGCTCGTCCGGCTCCTCGGCGACAAGGACTGGCGCCGGCGCGGCGGGGCGGTCGTCGGCCTCGGCTGGATCCGCCGGAAGGAGGCGATCCCGCACCTGATCGACATGACCCGCGACAAGGAGCCGGCGGTCGCGCGCACCGCCGTCGAGTTCCTGCGCCACGCCTCGGGCCAGAAGCTCGACGAGAACGTGAAGTCCTGGCGCACCTGGTGGGAGACCTCGGGGCCGAACTTCTCCTTCCGGGACCGCGACGCCGAGGCGCGCGACGCGAAGAAGTACGGCTACGCGATCAACCCCGGGAAGGTCTACGAGGATCTCGACATCGTGGTCCTCGTCACGCGCGGCGGCGGCGACAACATCCAGGATCTGCTGACGATGTACGGCATCGAGCACCGCATCACCCGCGCCGCGTCGGTGCAGAAGTGCGGGCTGCACCCGCACTCGCTCTTCGTCGTCAACTGCCCCGGCGAGATCAACGAGAAGGACGTCGAGGCGATCCAGTTCTACGTCCACGCCGGCGGCTACCTCTTCGGCTCGTGCTGGGCGCTCAAGGAGACGATCGAGAGGTGCTTCCCCGGCGTGGTGCGGAAGTACGAGACCCGCGCGCAGATCCTCGACATCGTCTACGCCGAGCCCGTGCCGACCGAGAGCCCGTTCACCGCGGGCGTGTTCGGGGAGGGATGCCAGCCCTTCTACATGCTCGAGGGCGCCCACCTGATCGAGGTGCTCGACCCCGAGCGGTTCGAGGTGCTGATCGACAGCCCCGACACCGCGACGCGGTGGGGGGAGGGGAACCTCGCCGGCTGGTTCACGATCGGCCACGGCCTCGTCCTCGATTCCGCGAACCACTTCGACCTGCAGGGCATGATCCGCATGAAGCTCGGCGAGGAGAAGGAGCGGATGGCCTTCGCGATGGACCACCTCGGCTACGACTACGCCGAGCTCCGGAAGCTGCGGGACGAGGGGGTCTTCCAGAAGCAGCCGCTCGCGATCAAACGCACGCGCGACCTGACGATCTTCCGCTTCATCACGACCTTCGTCCGGCAGAAGCGGCTCGCGGACGACCAATGACGGCGGCGCGATGGGGGAGGACTCCCGCCTCCGCCAGGGCTTCGGCGAAAAGGCCGGGGGCCGTGCGCGCGCTCGTGCTGCTTCTCCTCGCCGGCGCCGCCTTCGCCGAAGGCGACAGCAGGCTCGGGAGCCTCATCCGGTGGTACCTGCGCGAGGAGTCGCCTTCGCGCCGGCAGGACCTCCTCGAGACGATCGAGCGCCTCGTGGACGGCGAGTGCCGGCCGGTCGCCGACGCGATTCGCAAGGGCGAGCACTTCGACCGCCCGGAGCGCCCCGTGCTCAGGAAGGGCGGCAAGCCGCCTGCGTTCGACCTGAAGCGCCCGCGCCTCCAGCCGGTGGACGAGTGCGCGGGCGACTTCGCGGAGCTCCTCCTTCCGCAGGGCTACGCCCCTTCCCGCGCCCATCCCCTGATCCTCGAGCTCGCGCCGCTCGGCCTCGCGGCACCGGAGGGGACCGTCGTTTTGAGGATCCGGGTCCCGCAGGCGGGCATGAGCGCCGAGGCGGCGGAGCTCCTCGTGATGAGCCTCCTCGCGCACGCGTTCGACCTCGTGAACGTCGACCCGGACCGCGTGTTCCTCTTCGCCGGCGGCCGGGAGGAGGCGGCGCTCGCCTGGTGCATCGCGCTCCACAACCCCGACCGGTTCGCCGGCGTGCTCGCGGGGCCCGGTGGCTGGAAGGAGGGGGCGGCGCTCGCGCCCAACGCGGCGCTCTTCGGGGGGCTCGGCATCGTCCTGCCCAGGAAAGACCGCGCGGCCGATGCCTTCCTCGCGGAGCTCCGGAAGTTCAACACCGCGCACCTGCGGCTCGAGTCGACCGGCGACCGGGAGCAGAACACCGCGCTCCTCGCCCCCGAGATCGCGAAGTGGTGGCAGGCGGCCGTCCGGTCCCCTGCCCCGAGGAAGATCCGGCTCGTGGACGATCGCGGCATGCCGCTGCGCGCCCACTGGTTGCGGCTCGCGCCGCGCGTCCCGTCGGACAAGCCGGGCGACAAGGTGGGGGGGACATGGAGGCGGAACGTGCTCGCGCAGGAGTCCGTGCTCGAGGCGGAGATCGCGTCGAACGACCTCGTCGTCGTGCACGCGGAGCGCGTCGCGGCGTTCGATCTCTGCCTCGACCCCCTCCTCTTCGAGCCGGGCGGGGTCCTGCGCGTGAGCGTGAACGGCCGGGTGCCGGAGGCGCGCGTGGTGCGCGGCGACATCGGCGCGCTGCTCGAGGACTACCGCGAGCGCCGCGACCCCGGCATCGTCGCATGGGGCAGGCTGACGTTCACCGGCCGGTGAGGCGCGGCGGACCGGACGGCCCCCGGAGCCCCCTCCGAGTCACTTCCCCGGGACGCGCGCGCGGCGGGGCGGATGTTCCGGCCCCAGCGTGCGGGCCATGAGCGTCGTGAGCGCCTCCTCGAGCGAGACGCCGCCGAACAGGACGTCGTTGAGCACCTCGGTGATCGGCATCTCGACGTCCATCTTGCGTGCCAGCGCGAGCACGGCGCGCGTGGTCGGCACGCCCTCGACCTCGGACGGCGTGCTGTCGAGGATGTCGCCGAGCTTCTCGCCGCGGCCGATGCGCTCGCCCACCGTGCGGTTGCGGCTGAAGGGGCTCACGCAGGTCACGAAGAGGTCGGCGAAACCCGCGAGGCCGGTGAAGGTCTGCGCCTTCGCGCCGAGCGCCACTCCGAGCCGCGTCATCTCGATGATGCCGCGGGTGAGGAGCGCCGCCTTCGCGTTGTCGCCGAGTGCCAGGCCGTCGACGATGCCGGCGGCGATCGCGAGCACGTTCTTGAGCGCGCCGGCGAGCTCGGCGCCGACGCGGTCGCCCGACGTGTAGACGCGGAAGCGGTCGGTGTTGAAGGCGGGCTGGAGCCGCTCCGCGTGGTCGCCGGCGAGCAGCACGGCCGTCGGGAGCCCGCGCGCGACCTCGCGGCCGATGCAGGGCCCGGTGAGCACGGCGACGGGGAGGTCCTTGCCGACGACGTCGCGCACGATACCGGTGGGGAGGAGGCCGGTCTCGACCTCGATGCCCTTTGCAAGGGAGACGAAGGGGGCGTGGGGGATGTCCGCCCGGATCTCCGTGAAGAACTCCCGGATGTGCTGCGTCGGCACGGCGCCGACCGTGAAGTCGGAGGGGCCCGGGGAACCGCCGGTCACGACGAGCCGCTCGGGGAACTTCACCCCCGGGAGATAGAGCTTGTTCTCGCGCTCCTCGGCCAGCCGCCGCGCTCCCTCGGCGCTGCGCGCGCGGAGGACGACCTCATGCCCCTTCCGGGCGAGGTGGATCGCCATCGCGGTGCCCCAGGCACCCGCGCCGATCACGGCCGCTCTCATGCGCCCATGTTCGCAGGCGGCGCCGGAAGCGCCAAGCGGCGGCCGCGAGGCGCCGCTACGCCGGCCGCTGCCGCGCCGCCCGGGCGAGCGGCGTGAACCGAAGCGCCGCGACCGCCGCGAGGAGCGCGCCGAGCACCGCGAGGGACGCGATCGCCGCGAGCTGGCCCGTCTTGAGGAGCATCTCGCGGGCGGGATGCGCCCCGCCGGATCCCCCCAGCCGGAAGACGTCGAGCGCGCGCTCGAGGAGCCATGCCTCGGCCCAGAGGACCCCGAGCATGCCGGCGAGGACCAGGAGGTGGAATCCCACGCTGCGCCAGCGCGCGAAGCTGCTGCGGCGGCGCGCCGTGAGGTAGAGCTCGCGGAAGGGCATGAAGGCGACGAGGAGGAAGTAGAAGAGACCTCCGAGCCCGGTGCCGGGGATTCCGACCGTCATGGCTAGTGTCCTTTCTCGTAGACCGTGAGCGTGCGGCGCAGGACGAGCTCGGACCAGAGCGCGCGCAGCATGAAGATCCCGTTGACGAGCCGCAGCACGAAGAACCCCGGGAGGCTCGCGAGCACGAGCCCGACCTCCTTCCGGCGCCACGCGCCGACGAGCGTGGGCACGAGCACCGCGGGGAGATCGAACAGGTACGCGAGCAGGAAGAGCGGGCTCACGAGGACGCTCAGGAGCGGAACCGCGACGAGGAAGGCGACCGACGCGATCGCCGCGTCCCAGAGCCCGACCGCGACCATCGAGCGCAGGAGCGGCTGATGGAGGATCTGCCGCCAGTGCAGGCGGACGTTCTGGACGAACCCGTGCGACCAGCGCCGGAGCTGCTTCGAGAGGAAGTGGAAGTTGTGCGGCTCGAGCGGGTAGCTGACGGCCTCCGGCACGAAGCGGACGCCGTGGCCCTCGTGGTAGAGGGTCCACGTGAGGTCCATGTCCTCGGCCATCGTGCGGTTGCGCCAGCCTCCGCACGCGCGCACGACGTCGGTGCGGTAGACCGAGAAGCAGCCCGACGAGATCAGCGGCCGCGCGTAGTGGTCCTGGATCGGCTTGTAGAACGTGAACGCGAAGAGGTACTCGACGTAGCGCCCGCGCTCCCAGAGCGTCCGCACGCGCCGCGGCAGGACGAGGCCGCACGCCGCCGCGACGCCCGGCTCGCGCAGCGCAGGGAGGATGCGCTCCACCGCGTGCGGGTCGAGGACGGTGTCCGCGTCGATCGCCATCACGTAGGGCGTGCGGACGTGCGCGAGCGCGAACGTCTGCGCCCCCGCTTTCGAGCCGGTGTTCCCGGCCGGCCGGAGCACGGTGGCGCCGAGCCCGCGCGCGACATCCCCGGTCCGGTCCGTCGAGCAGTCGTCGATCACGAGGATCGCGTCCACGAGGACGGACTGGGCCTTAAGGCTCCGGATCGTGTCCGCGACGCTCGTCTCCTCGTTGTAGGCGGGCACGAGCACGGTGAGCCCGACGCCGCGCGGGGCGGGCGAGGCATCGCGGGAGCCGACGGCGATGGACGTTTCCATGAATCAACAGTTCTGCCGTGGATTGGCGCCGGCGGGCGTCAGGATTTCTCCCGATTCGGATCCATCGAGCGGGAGCGGATCCCGTTCCCGGCTCACCGCCAAGCGGATCCGTTCGCGGAGCGGACACCCTCGGGCGGCGGACGGCTCGCATCGCGTCCGCGCGGTCAGCTTTTGGGCCGGATGCTGCAGCGACGCGATGGCGCGCGACGCTCGGATAGGGCCGCATCCGGATCTCCGGGCCATCCAGGGATGGATTCGTGAAGATGCGGCGAAGGCGGCGTGCGGTCCGCGCGCCGGGGGAGCTATCGCCGCGAGATCCGCACGAGCACGCCCCAGCGGATCTCGGGGCGCGATCCGGTGTTCCTGCGGACGAGCCCGACGCACGCCTCGGCGCAGTCGTCGATGCGATCCGCCTCGGCGAAGACGCTCTCGCGCAGCCTCTCCGCGAGCCTGGCCGCGTCGGCCATGGATCGGGTCCACGCCGTCGTCTCCCACGAGGCCCCGGGCTTGGCGAGGAGATCCCTCGCGTTCCGGATGGCGAGGACGATCTCGTCGACGTGCTCGGTGAGGTACTTCATGGCTCTCATGGGAGTGCCCGACGCTTGCCCTTTCGAGCGCTTGGTCCCGTTACTTGATCCATGGGCGCAAGCGGTTTGCGGACCGTGCCTCAAGTCGGGACGGCGGCCCTTGGACGTCGCGGTCCGGGCCGTATGATCGGGGCATGGTGCGGGCACGCGTGTGGGGCCTCGTGGCGGTCGTGCTTGTCGTGGCGACCGCCGCCGCGCTCCGCGGCACGCAACGCCCCGCGCGCGCGCCGCGCGCCGGAGTCGCGCCCCCCGATGTCGCGGACCTGCCGCCCGGGCCCGCCGCCGCGGACGCGCCGCCCGTGCCGCGATCCGATCTCCCGGGCGCGTTCGCCGCGCGGGTCGCCGCGCTCGACGCCGCGCTCGCGGCCGGAGGCGCCGCGGCGCAGGATGCGGCCGCCGACCTCCGGCGCCTGCTGCGCACGGACGAGCAGAGCCGCCGCGCCGCCGAGGCCGCGCTGCTCGATCCCGGGACGAGGCGCGAGCTGAGGATGGCCCTCGCGCTCGTGTTCGGGACGCTGCCGGGTTCCGATGCCGTGCTGCTCGATGCGCTCGATCGCTTCGCGGCGGACCCGGAGCTCGTGCGTTGCGCGCTCCTCGCGCTCGGGGCGACGCGCGAGCCGATCGACGAGGACGATGTGTTCGGCCTCGGCGACCGGCCGTACGGAGAAGGGGGGCCTAAGGGGATCGGGATCACGGTGAGGCGCGAGATCGACGACGCGCGCGTGCGGGCGGAGATCGGGAGCCGACTTGCCGCGGGGGAGGCCGCGAACCGGCGCGCGGCGGCGGTCGCGCTGCGCGCGTCGATCGCGCGGCTCGACGTGCGCGACGCCTTCCTCGCGGCCCTTCGGGGCGACGCGGACGACGGCGTCGCCGGCGTGGTCGGCGAGGCGCTTGCGCAGTGGGCGGGCGGCCCCGGGGACGAGGCCGAACGCTCGCAGATCGTCGAAGCGCTCCTCCTGCGTGCCGGCGACGACGGGCTCGACGGCTACCGCTTCCGGCTCGAGGACGACTTCGCGCGGATCCCGCTCGGGACCGCCGAGCGCGCGGCTCTCGCCGGGCTGACGCGGCCCCCGCACCCCCTCGGAGTCCGCTCCTTCGCGATCCGCGCGCTCGCCGGCAGCGCGGCGCGATCCGGCGGCGAGGCGCTCGACGGGGCGCGCGAGCTTCTCGGGGGATACCTCCGCGACGACGCCGACGCCGCCGTGCGCGACATGGCCGCGCGCATGCTCGGCCGGCTCCCGCTGGACGACGTCGCGATCGGCCGCCTCGCGCGCGCCTCCTCGCAGGATGGGGAGTGGCACGTGCGCTACGCCGCCGTCGAGGCGCTCGGCTCGGCGCCGACGCCCGCCGCGCTCGCGGCGCTCCGCGCGGCCGCTTCGGAGGCGGACGAACGCGTCGCCGCGCGCGCCCGGGAGCTCCTCCGCGATCTCGAGGAGCGCTGATCAGTGGTGGACGAGGCCCCAGCCGAAGCCCGCGTCCCGCCCCGTGGGGCCGAGATCCCAGGCCTTCGAGACCAGCGCCGCGCGGACCGACGAGGCCGTCGAGCCCGATCCCCAGAGGAGCGCCGCCACGCCCGCGGCGTGGGGCGACGCCATCGACGTGCCCGAGAGGGTGGCGTAGGTCCCGCCCTTGTAGGTCGAGAGCACGCTGACGCCGGGGCCGCAGAGCTCGACGTAGGGGCCGGTGTTGGAGAAGCTCGCGAGGGCGTTGTTGCTGTCGATCGCGCCGACCGCGACGACCGACGCGTAGGCGGCCGGGACGCTCGTCTCGTCCGTCGACGTGCTCCCGTCGCCGCTGTTGCCCGCGGCGGCGATGAGGAGCACGATCGAGGAGGCGGCGTCGCAGGCGTCCTTGAGCGCGCTCGGCGCGGAGGAGGCGCCGAGGCTCATGTTGGCCACGTCCATCTCGTTGGTGACGCACCAGCCGATCCCCTCGACGACGTCGGACCAGTAGCCCGAGCCGCGGGCGTCCAGCACGCGCACCGCGTAGAGCGACACCTCGGGCGCGACGCCGACGACGCCGATCGAGTCCTGCCGCGCGCCGATCGAGCCGGCGACGTGCGTGCCGTGGCCGTTCTGATCGTCCGCTCCCTTGCGCGAGCCGGTGAAATCGACCTTGCCCGCGATGTTCGCCTGCAGGTCCGGGTGGTCGAGATCGATGCCGGTGTCGATGACGGCGACCTTGATCCCCTTGCCGGTGGTGCCCGCGACCGGCGCGCCGACGGCCGTCACGCCCCACGGCGTCCGCTGCGAGGGCTGCTGGACCGTCTTCGACGGCTTGGCGAGCGCCTCGACGATCCCGTCCTCCTCGACGTAGGCCACGTCCGCCCGGTCCCGCAGGCGCGAGACCGCCGAGGCGTCGACGATGCACCGGACCGCGCGCACGTTGGCGAGGGATCGGATCTCCCTCCCGCCGAGCTCCTTCACCGCGTCGGGGCTCGGGCGCCCCTTGAATCCGACGATGACGCGAACATCGTCCGCGGACGAGGCGGACGCGAGAAGCGCGACGCACAGGGTGACGGTCAGAAGGGATGTCCTCATCGATAGCTTCCTCAAGTGGCCTTGCCCGGACGAAGCAACCCCGGGGCCAGCCGCTCGGCAGGCCCCTGCGGGCGCTGATGGGAGGGCATGATCCCGTGACCCACCCCCCGGATTCCATGGGGTGTTTTCCTCATGGTCCCGAAACGGCACACCGGCGCGCGGGGGCCGTCCGGCGGATCCGGATGTTCACCCGCCGCAACCCCGCTCCCGGGAGCCAGGGATGCGTCTGGCTGGAGCGCCGGCGGGACGGGGGGCAAGGGGGACGGGACGGGAATCCCGGTTCCCGGCGAGCCTCAGTTCCGGAGCCAGATGCTCGTCTGGATCGTGCGCTTCTCGGCCTTGTAGACGCGAGGCGGGAGGCGCAGGTCCATGGCGACGGTCACGAGCGTGCCCTCCCGGGAGAAGCGGAGGCCCGTGATGCCCGCGGCGACGACGTGGCGCAGCTGCTGCACCTCTCCCGTCTCCGGGTCCGTCCGGGTCCAGATCCGCACGAGCGACTCGCGCTCGAGCAGGTACCGGACCGGGCCCGAGTAGACGCCGCTCGCGACGGTCCCTTCCTCGGGGTTCGCGAGGTCGATGCGCCGGTTGAACGTCAGCTCGGGCTTGTCGGCCGCGCCGTCCTCGAGGCTCCAGTCGGCGTCGAGGCGGCCGTTGAGGTTGACATCCTCGCCCTCGTCGAGCTCGCCGTTGTCGTTCTGGTCCTCGCCGCGGAGGCCGGCCATGCGGAGCTCCGTCGCGAGGCGCTCCATGGCGTCGCGCGCGCGCATCTCCGGGCCGATCTGCGCGGTGAGCACGCGCTCGGCCCGCTGGTCGCCGATCAGCGCGACCGTCGCCGCCCCGAAGATCACGAGGAAGATCGTCGAGCCGAGGACCATCTCGACGATCGTGAAACCGCGCTGTGCCGATGCTCTCACGGTGCCGCCTCCCCGGGCGGATTCGGCCCCTCTCTCCAGTTGAGGATCGAGTAGGTCGCGAACGCCTTGTTGATGATGGCGAGCGTCTCCTTCGAGAAGAGGATGTCGACCGTGCCGTTGATCGCCAGGTCGCCGCTCATGAACCCGTCCGTCTTGTCCTCGGTCCCCGAGAGCACGTCGCGCTCGACGACGACGCCGCCGGTGACGCGCTTCGCGCCGCCGCCGCCCGCGAAGATGATCTCGCCGCGGGCGATGACGAGCCCGTGCCAATCGAAGGCGCCGCTGATCGTCAGGTTGCCGTCGACGACGAGGACGCCCGCGCCCCCGCCGCCCCCCGAGATCTTGATGTCGCCGCTCCCGAAGAGGATGGCCGGGGTCTCCAGCGTGCCCCACGCGCCCTCGCTCGCGGGCTTCTCGACCTTCCCGCTCTCGAGGCGGATGTTGGCGGAGCGGACGGCGTCATTGATGAGCTGGTTGAAGTCGATCGTCTCCACCGAGTACACGGACCGTTCGCCGCCGGTGCCGAGGACGTTGTCGTCCTGCTGCGAGCCGAGCTGGCCGAGAATCCCGCTTATGTCGCCCGCGACACCGATCCCCGGCACCAGCTCGCCCGTCTTGGCGCCCGCGAGATCGACGTCCTGCCCGGAGATCAGGAATGCGTTGCCGGCGAGGTTCAGGTCGGCGGCGGGGTCGGCGATGTACGTGGCGGCCGGCATGGTCGGCGCGCGGTACCGCGCGAGGAGCGTCACCCGCACCGTCTTGGCGATGTGGTCGGCGTATCCCGTGCTCGTCGCCTCGTACATGTCCTTCTCGTCCGGCTCGTCGACGAGGCCGTCGATGTCGTTGTCGCAGTCGTCGTCGCCGGCGGGCGCGATCGTGACCTCGTAGCGTTGCGCGGCGTCGCTGCCCTCGTCGCCGACGAGGGTCGCGTCGAGCCTCCTGTCCGAGAGCACCCGGTAGCGGCCCGGCCCCGCGAGCGAGCCGAGGAGGTGGTGGATGCCGGATTCGGCCGCATCCTGCGCCCGCTGGGCCGCCGCGACCGACCGTCGCTGGTCGTTCACGGCGAGGCCGGAGGTGACGATCGACATCGCGAAGGCCATCACCGTGATCGCGAAGAGTAGCGCCGGGACGAGTGCGCTTCCGCGCTCGCGTCCGGGGGAATGGGGCATGCAGGTCATGGTCTCTCCTCGTCAGCGGGAGGCGAGGGCCTCCTCGACCTCCTCGACCGTGGGCGCGACGCCCGGGTCGCCCCGCACGTTCGCGAGGTTGTGGGTGCTCTCGATGACGCGCTCGCCGCCCGTGCCGCGCCAGCGCACGCGGAGCGTCACGCGATAGACGTCCAGTGCGTCGTCCGGGCCGTTGGCGAAGACGATCTCGCCGGGCCACCCGTCGGGGTCGTCCTTGACCGCGGGCAGCGGGCCCGCCGAGAAGCGCCCGGTGTGGAAGGCGAGCGCAACCTTGTCGAAGGGGGACTCCGCGAGCCGCGCCAGCGTGTCGCGTATCGCGTCACGCGCGATCATCTCCTCGCGCGATCCGTCCGCGAGGCGCGAGCCGTTGGCAAGGGAAGCCGAGAGGCCCATGACGGCCAACGCGAGCACGAGCCCCGCGGTGAGGACCTCCACGAGGGCGAACCCGCGCCGCTTCCGCGGTGCGGCCGAAACTGTCCCATCCATCGATTGGCGCATCGTCGTCCCCTCCCTTGCGCGCCGAAACCCCGTTGCCACAGGGAACGCTAGCACTCGGGGAGCGCGTGGCAACGTCGTGGCGTCCGACAGGCGTTCCCCGAGGCATCCCGATTCGAGACGATGGGGCGGATGCCGCCCCCGGACCCCCTGGAAAGCCTCCCGGCGACGCGGCCGGTACCATCTCGGCGTGGACGTCGTCGGGATCGACACGGGCGGGACCTTCACCGATTTCATGACGGGGGACGGCGTCCTCAAGGTCCGCTCGACGCCGCGGGACCCCGCCCAGGCGTTCCTCGACGGGCTCGCGCGGCTGGGGCTCGAAGGCCCCGTCCGCCTCGTCCACGGCACGACCGTCGGCACGAACGCGCTCCTCACGAGGCGCTACGCGCGGACGGCCTTCGTCGCCACGGAGGGCGTCGAGGACCTGATCGGGATCGGCCGCCAGGACCGCCGGGACCTCTACGCCATCCTGCCGCGCCGCCACGACCCGATCGCAGGGCACCGCTTCGGTGTTCGCGAGCGCCTGCGCGCCGACGGCTCCGTCGACACGCCGCTCGACCTCCGCGACCTCCTCGCCCGCGTCCGCGCGAGCGCCGCCGAGGCCGTCGCCGTCTGCCTCCTCCACGCCTACCGGAATCCGGCGCACGAGCGCGCCGTCGGCGAGGCGCTGAGGACGCTCGGGATCCCGGTCGCCCTCTCCCACGTCGTCGCGAACGAGTTCCGCGAGTTCGAGCGCGCCGCGACGACCGTCGCGAACGCCGCGCTGATGCCCGTGCTCGGCCCCTACCTGCGCCGCCTCGAGCGGGAGACGAAAGGGCACCGCCTCGAGGTCCTCCAGTCGAGCGGCGGGACGCTGACCGCGGCCGAGGCGGCGGACCTCCCGGTGCGGACGATCCTCTCCGGCCCGGCCGGCGGCGTGGTGGCGGCGACCGGTCTTCTGCGCCGGCACGGCATCGCCGAGGGCGTGAGCTTCGACATGGGCGGCACGTCCACCGACGTGGCGCTGATCCGGGGGGGGCCGGGGGGCCTACCCGTGAGGCCCGAGTTCCGGCTCGAGGGGCTGCCCCTGCGCGTTCCCGTGCTCGACGTCCACACGGTCGGCGCGGGCGGCGGGTCGCTCGCGCGGATCGATGCCCTGGGCGCGCTCCGCGTCGGCCCCGACAGCGCGGGCGCGGAGCCCGGCCCCGCCTGCTACGGCATCGGCGAGGAGCCGACGGTCACCGACGCCCACGTCGTCCTCGGGAACCTCGCGGAGGAGGATCTCCTCGCCGGCACGCTCCGGATCGACGCGGCCCGCGCGCGGCGCGCGGTGAAGGGGATGGCGGAAGGCATCCTCCGCGTGGCCGACGCGACGATGGAGCGGGCGATCCGGGCCGTCACCGTGCGCCGCGGCATCGACCCGAGGCCGTGCTCGCTCGTCGCGTTCGGCGGCGCGGGGCCGCTCCACGCGTGCGCGCTTGCGGACGCCCTCGGGATGCGGGACGTGCTCGTGCCCAGGGACCCCGGCGCGTTCAGCGCGCACGGTATGCGGCAGGCCGACCGCCGACGCGACTTCGTCCGCACCGTGCTGCTCCCCGCGCGCGAGGTGGCGGCGCGGCTCGACGAGCTCTTCGCGCCGCTGCGGAGGGAGAGTGCGCCGCTCGAGGTCCTCACCGCGGACGCCCGGTACGTGGGCCAGTCGCATGAGGTCGCCGTGACGGCGGACGCGGACCTCGAGGACCACTTCCACGCGGCGCACGAGCGCGCGTTCGGCTACTGCGACCGCTCCCGCGCGGTCGAGGTCGTGAACCTCCGGCTCGCGGCGATCGACCCCGCGCCGCGCACGGGACCCCTCCCCCCGGAGCCCCCCTCCCCGGAGGCCCGGAGGGGACCGGGGCGGATGCGGCGCGCGGATCTCCTCGGCGCGGTGCTCGGCCCGACGGTCCTCGTCGAGCTCACCGCGACGACCGTCGTGCCGGCGGGCTGGCAGGCTCGCGCGCTCGGGGACGGGACGCTCCACCTGACGAGGGTTCATTGAATGGTGTCAGGCTCCGTACGATGAATTCCGCGGATCTCGCCGTTTTCGACGCGCTCTTCTCCTCCGTCGCGGAGGAGATGGGGGCGGCGCTCGAGCGCGCGGCCACCTCCGTGAACATCAAGGAGCGCCGCGACCTCTCCTGCGCGGTCTTCGACGGCCTCGGCAACCTCGTCGCGCAGGCGGCGCACATCCCGGTGCACCTGGGCGCGATGCCGCTCTCCGTGCGCGCGGCGCTCGAGCGGCGGCCGCCGGGCGAGGGCGACGTGGTGCTCCTCAACGACCCGTGGTGCGGGGGCACGCACCTGCCGGACCTGACCGCGGTCGCGCGCGCCGGGCGCTTCCTCGTCGCGAACCGCGCGCACCATGCGGACGTGGGCGGCGCGTGGCCCGGTTCGCTCGGCCTCGCGCGGGACGTGCACGGCGAGGGGCTCCGGATCCCGCCGGTCCGGATCGTCAAGGGCGGCGAGATCGACCGGGACCTCCTCGACCTCTTCTGCGCCAACGTGCGGAGCCCAGCGGAGCGGCGCGAGGATCTCGTCGCGCAGGTCGAGACGCTCCGGCTCGGCGCGCGCCGCCTCGCGGAGATCGAGGCGCGCGTCGGGGCGGACGCCCTGCTCGCGGCCGCGAAGGCGCTCCGGGAGGCCGCGCGCGGGGCGGCGATGGCCGTCGTGCGCGCGCTCGCGCCGGGGGTCCACCGGTTCGAGGACGCGATGGACGACGGCTGGCCCGTGCGCGTGGCGATCGAGGCCTTGGGCGATCGGCTGCGCGTGGACTTCGCGGGGACGCACGCGCAGGTGGACGCGCCCTTGAACGCGAACCTCGCGATCACGCTCTCGGCGGCGCTCTACGGCTTCGCGCTCCTCCTGCCCGAGGGCACGCCGCTCAACGAGGGCGTGCGCGACGTGCTCGACGTCCGCGCGCCCGAGGGGACGCTCGTGAACGCGCTCTACCCGGCGCCGGTCGCCGGCGGCAACGTCGAGACGAGCCAGCGGATCGTCGACGTCATCCTCGGCGCGCTCGACAAGGCGCTCCCGGGAAGGCTCCCGGCCGCGTCGCAGGGCACGATGAACAACCTCACCTTCGGGTGGCGGGGGAAGACCTACTACGAGACGATCGCGGGGGGCTCCGGGGGCGCGCCGGAGGGACCCGGCGTCCCGTGCATCCACACGCACCTGACGAATACGAGGAACACCCCGATCGAGGCGCTCGAGAACGCGGTGCCGGTGATCGTGCGGAGGCTCGCGGTCGCCCGCGGGACGGGCGGCAAGGGCAGGCACGCGGGGGGCGACGGCTGCGTGAAGGAGATCGAGTTCACGGAGCCCGCGGTCGTGAACCTCCTCACGGAGCGGCGCGCGGGGGCGCCCTACGGGCTCGAGGGAGGGGGTCCGGGGGCGTGCGGGAGGAACGAGATCGTCCGGGACGGGGCCGCGACGCCGCTTTCGGGGCGTGTCTCGATCGACGTGCGGCCGGGCGATCTCCTGCGGATCCGCACTCCCGGGGGCGGCGGCTACGGCCCCCCGGTATAATCAGGGGCTCGCATGAAGTGGGTACTCTTCACGTCCGGGTGCGTCGTCGCCCTTGTCGCGCTCGGGTTCCTCGCCGTGGACGAGCGCGACGTCATCTGGGAAGGGAGGACGCCCCTCTGCGGCTACTGCCGCGCGGAGCTCGCGCACCACGCGGTCGTCTGCCGCGAGTGCAACCGCTCGCTCGACTGGCGCCCCACCACGGAGGAGTGCCGGTGGTGCCTCGAGCGGAAGGACGTGGACCACCTCCTGCGCCTCTACCGGGAGATCGCGAAGGCGGGACCGCTGCCCCCCGCGCTCCTCGCCTGCGAGCCCTACTTCGATGCCATCGACGTGGGCGCCTGCACCTACTGCGGCGGCATCGGCAAGGTGATGGAGAACGGCGAGGAGGCGGCCTGCCCCGTCTGCCGCGACGACAAGCGCTGCGTGGCCTGCGGCGGCACGCGTTCCGTCGTGATCGGCGACGACGGCGCCCACCGCCGCGCCCGCGAGCGGCAGGACGCGCACCTGCGCGCGACGGTGCGAGGGGGCGTCACGGACCTTCCGCTCAACGATGAGGTGCTCGCCGACGAGGATGTCGCGGCGCTGCGCGGCTACGTCGAGGCGGAGGATCTCACCGACGCCCACGGCAGGCGCGTCCTCGAGCTCGCGCGGGAGCGGATGAAGGCCGCGTTCCGCACGTTGCACGAGGAGCACACGAAGCGCGCGAAGGCGCCCGGCGGATCGTAGGCCGAAGGTCAGGGCCGGGGAACTCCGAGGGGGCCCCCTCCTTCCCGGGACCCATCCACCCCCGGCGCGAAGGGCACTACCGGTCGAGGAGGAGCGGGAGCCGCTTCCCGGTCGCCCCCCGCGGCGCATCGGCGCCGAAGAGCCACGTGACGGTCGGCGCGATCTGCTCGAGGCCGGGGTCCGCGTCGGGGCCGAGCGGGACGTTCGAGAGGAAGATCCCCGGCGTCTCGCGCTGGTCGTTGCTGCAGTGGTCGCCCGACCAGGGGCGCTTGTTCGGCTCGAAGAGCGCCGGCGGGACGCCGAGGAGCGCCGTCTGCCACGAGACGCGGTAGCCTTCCGCGAACGCGCACTGGAGCTCGGGCGCCTCGGCCATGCGGCTCCCGCTCCAGATGGCGTCGCCGCGGTAGACGTCGCGGAGCGCGTGCGTGTCGTCGGGCCCCTTCAAGGCGATGAGCTTCCTCGTGATCTCCTCGAGCAGCGCGTCCTTCTCCTCCGCCTTCACGATGCCGTCGCGCTCGCGGCCCTCGAGGTTCAGGTAGATCTGGCCGAGGCCGAGCGCGTAGGCGCGCGTGCGGCTCCAGTCGATGCCGGACGTGACGCCGCGCCGGAAGAGCTCGTCGAGGTCGCGCTGGCGGCGGCCCTGCGCCTCGTCCGCGAGGGTCAGGTAGCCCTCCTGCGCGAGCCACGTGTTGATGTTCATGCCGTAGCGGAACGAGTGGAATCCGTGGTCGGAGACGATCAGAAGGATGTCGCGCGGGCCGAGGCGCCTCACGACCTCGGCGACCGTGTCGTTCATCCAGCGGTAGGACTCGAAGATCGGGTCCTCGATGCCCGTCCGCTCGTAGAAGTCCGCGATGGCGTTCGGGTCGTGCGCGGGGTGGCGTGTGTCGCGGAAGCGGTAGAAGAGGTGGCCGACGCGGTCCTGCGCCGTGAAGACCATCGCGAGGAGCGCGGCGTCCGACCGGTCGAGCCGGTCGAGGCAGAGCCGCTCGTCCGCGCGGTACGTGTCGCGGATGTCCTCGAAGACCTGCGCGTCGTCGAGCACGCCCTCGTTGGCCGCGAAGGTGTCCTCGGGCCAGCCGGCGGTCTTGAAGAAGCCGATCGCGTCCGCCATCTCGCCGGCGAACGAGGAGGGCGCGGAGATCGGGATCGGCGGCGCGTGCGGGGCGATCTGGATCGGCGACGCGTAGATCGCCGGATCCTCGCCGCCCCGGAGCAGGAGGAAGCGCACCATCCCGCGGAGCACCACGAAGGGGCCCGCGCGGAACGTGACCGGCGTCCACCGGCTGTAGAGGCCCGGCTCGAGGGAGACAGCCGGCTCGTCGTCGAGGAGGACGGCCGCGGAGCCGCCCGTGAACGTGAACCGGACGGGCACCGTGAGCCGGCCGCGGCGCGGGTCGCGCGGATCCGGGGGCCCCTCGAGCTGCGCCGATGCCATGCCGTCGCGCGGGTAGATCTTCGTGTGGCGGCCCCCGAACTCGGTGTACTCCTCGCGCGCGTCGCGCCCGGCGGCGAAGAGCGTGTAGGAGCCCTGCGTCGCGCGCAGGTCGGGCACGCCGAGGCCGCAGAGCAGCTCGCCGCCGCGCTCGAGGCTCGCGGGGAACGTGAGCGGCATGCGCAGCACCGAGACCTTGTGCCCGAGCCGTGCGACCGGCTCCCAGAAGGGCTCGCCGCCGCGGAGGTTCTCCGCCCGGGGCGGGCGTACGGGGAATCCGAGCGGGCCGAGCACCGGCGGCAACCGCTGCACGAGGCCGTTCTCCGGCCGGTAAGTGTCCTTGGCCGCGAGGTCACGCCGCACGAAGTCGAAGATGCCGTGCTCGCCGGGATCCTGTCCCGTCGCGAACGTCGCCCATGCGACCGGGGACTCGGGAGGGTTCGTCGTGCGGCATCGCAGGAACGCGCCCTCGCGCGCGAGGCTCTGGAGAGCGGGCAGCCGCTCCATGTACTCCTCGAGCAGGTTCGGATCGACACCGTCGAAGCCGAGGACGACCACCCGCCGCGGCGCCGGCTCGTAGGCGTACTCCCGCCCGGCCGTGGCTCGGGCGACGTCGAGCCACATCGCTGCCATCGGGAGCAGCAGGATGCCGAGCGGGACGCCGGGCCAGAGGACGCGAAGGAGCGCTCGCACGGGGCAGGCATCCTATTCCGGAGCGGTCACGGCCGCATCATCCGGCAGGCCGCCGGAGCGGCCGTCGGATCTCGACAACGACGCCGGCCGCGTCCTTCGCGAGCCGATCCTCGACCCGCTCCTCGTCCCCCGCGTCCCTAACGGGGGCCGGGAGCCCGCCCAGGGGAACGAGCCGCCGGCGGTCGCCGTCGTGGACAAGCCTCCGCACGAGGGGCGCGCCGTCGGGCCCCCGGAGCAGCAGGATGTCGCCGGCGCGGGGCTCGAGCCCCGGATCTACGAGCAGTTGGTCGCCCTCGCGAACCTCGCCGCCCTCCGTGTCGGCGCCCGTCCAGGCGAGGAGGAAGGCGGACCTCTGAGCCTCGTCGGCAGGCGGGAGCGAGTAGTAGAGCCGGGGCGCCGGACTTCCGCCGGGAACGCGATCGCCGAGGATCCGCGGCAGGGCCTCGAGGAGGAGGCGCCGATCCCGCTCCGGGAGCTCGTCCACGAGCCGGGAGACGGCCGTCGCGCGATCCTGGTGGCGGCGGCCGAGGGCCGCGAGGACCTCGCGGAGGCGCCGCTTCCGCAGCGCGCTCCCCCCGATCCACTCCACGGCGCCCTCGATCCAGCTGGGCGCCGAAGCGAAGAGGAAAGGCGACAGCAGCGACTCGAGGACCCGCTGTCGTGAGCGCTGCTCGCGCGACAGCCTGCCCCGCAGCGTGCGTACGCGCTTCTGCACGGTGGTGGGGGAGCGCTGGAGGTGGGCGACCTCCAGGAGCTGCCGAGCGGGGATTCCAAGGACTTCCGCGAGCCGCTCGCAGACGCGGTCCGAGGGCGGCGGCTTCTTCCCGTTCTCAAGGAGGCACACGTACGAGGGCGTGAGGCCCGCGGAGATGGCGAGCTGGGCCTGCGTGATGCCGATCCGCTCGCGGGCGGCGACCAGAAGCGCGGAGAAATCTTCCATGGGCGCGGGTTCGTCGGGGCCGACTCGACGCACCCGGATTCTAGCGCGGCGAGGCGGCCCGGCCGGGCCGGATTTCACTGATCGGTAAATTATTGATTGACTAGTTAGTTAATCTCGCTACGATCGGGGCATGGAGGCAGGTTGGTCCTGGCCCGGAGCATTCAGAGGACTCCAAAACCAAAACCTGAAGGAGAACAAGGTCGACAGGCAGGATCGGTTCGCGCAATAGGGGACACCGGTCCAGGGCACCAAGTACTCCCTCCGCTGGCGGCCGGCCCACGAGCATGGGCCGGCCGCGTCGTTTTCAGCGCGTGGCGGATATGCACGGGCCAAGCGGAAAGCGGCGGAAAGCGGCGGAATTCGCTCACGAGCACGCCTGCGCATGACGATAGTACAAATCGGCTCCGGGCATCGACTTAGGTGCGGCAGGCAGGGTTGATCGACGAGGCCCGGGCGGATTGGGCATGGTCCTTGTTTAGGGCCTCCCGGAGGCACGTGCATGCTTGGGACGGGCTCTTGGAGACGGATGGTGGTTTTCGCGGCGATCTGCGGGCTTGCCGCAGGCATCCGGCCGGTCGCGGCGGAGGATGCGGAGGAGGCCGCGTTCGAGGTCGTCGACACGGACGGCATCTACCTGGGGACGGGCAAGTGCCCGAAGGCGCCGGGGGTCCTTGTCGCGGACGACGTGTGGAAGGAGATCCCGGAGTACAAGAAGATCCTCGCGGACGAGCTGACCGAGGACGACCCGGAGTACCACCTCCTCATGCTGAAGGCGACCGAGCGGTTCAACAAGGCGCTGAAGGCGCTCGCCAAGCGTGACTCGCACGACATGCTCGGCGAGGTCGGGTCCATCAAGGCGAACAACGGCGCGAAGATCCCGGACGTCACGGCGGAGATGATCAAGCTCGTGACCCGGTGACCGAGCTCCGGGCGCGAGAGCTGCGATGGGGCACCCGGCGCGGCGTGGCCGGGGCACGCGGAAGGAGCATGGAATGATGGGGATGGCGGTGTCGATGCGGTCGCCGCTGGGGCGGACCGCGGCAGCCCTCGTTCTGTGCCTCGCGTCCGCGGGGCTCGCTCAGGAGAAACCCCCGGCCCCGGCCCCGGCCGCGCCGCAGCCGGTCCCCGCGCCGGCTCCCGCGGCCGGAGGGGGCGCCGTGCAGGCACCCGGCGCAGAGGCACCGGCAGCCCCGGCGCCCTCGGACGGCAGCGACGTCGTCGCGCGCGACTACTACTTCATGAGCCGCGACATGATCCGCAACAAGGACGGCACGCTGACCTGGTTCTACGAGACGAACCACGTCGGCTCGACGGCGCTCAAGAAGTCCCTCGACGACCTCAAGATCCCGGGGCTCGTCACGGCCGTGCGCCAACGCGACACGTTCGACTTCGGGTTCACGGCGCGCGACAAGGGCGGCGAGTCGAAGCTGGACAGCCCGGTGCAACGGAAGCCGATCACCGACGAGAACGTGCTCATGCTCACGTTCCCCGCGGCGTACAAGGACATCGTCGAGGAGTTCCTCGACCGGTTCGACGTGTCCGTGCCGCAGGTCTACATCAAGGCGAAGGTCGTCGAGGTGTCGCTCGACTCGAACCTCGAGTACGGCGTCTCCTGGTTCTTCGACCGCGGCGGCGGCGATCCGGGTACCTCGACGACGCCGCCGACCTTCGGGACGGCGAACGACAACGCCTTTTTCCGGGCCGGCCGCTCGCAGTTCCGGCCGAGCTCCTTCACCGGCTCGCCCCTGAGCGCCGCGAACACGGGGCTCTCGCTCCTCTTCGACGACCTGACGACGGACGAGGGCACGCTCATCGCGACGATCGAGGCCCTCCAGGAGCGCGGGAGCGCGAACATCCTCTCGGAGCCGAGCATCGTCGCCACCGAGGGCCAGCTCGCGACGCTCGTCACGGGGCAGCGGACGCCGATCCAGCAGATCAACATCTCGGGCAGCAGCGAGACGATCGTCACGACGTTCGAGGACACGGGCATCCGGCTCGATTTCCACCCGCTCCACATCGGCCGCGATCACGTCAACCTGCGGATCCGCGTGGAGGTGTCGTCGATCACCGGCTTCGTCGAGGCGCGCAGCTCGGACTTCGTCGTCCAGAACCCCGTCATCGCGCAGCGCAGCGCCGAATCGGTGGTGACGATCCGCGACCAGGTGACGCTCGTGATCGGCGGCCTCTACTCGATCTCGGAGATCGACACGGAGTCCGGCGTGCCGATCCTCGCCGACATTCCCGTGCTCAAGTACCTCTTCAGCAAGACCAAGAAGAGCAAGGTGAAGAGCGAGCTCGACTTCTTCATCACGCCGACGATCCTCAGCACGCGGCTCTCGAAGACGATCTTCGCGCCGCCCGGGGAGAAGGAGCGGCTGCGGAAGCTGAAGAGCCGCGAGGACGAGCGGGCGAAGGACGAGAGCTGAGAGCTTGTGAACAATCCCTGCTGGCTTCGGCCGGCTACGAAGCCGCCCGGCTACGGCGCGCCGCCTCGCTGGGTTTCTCCGTCAACCCAGGTCGGCAGCGCGCCTCGCCGGCGCCGCAACGCGGCCGCTTGCGCGGCCGCGCGGAGCGGCGTCCCTTCGGGACCGGCTTCTCGCTCGGCCTCGGGCCGACGCCGGGATTTCTTCACAAGCTCTGATCAGGCGGGGCGCCGCACGTTCGTCGCGTGCGCGCCGCGCTCCCCAAGGGCGACGTCGCAGTCGACCTCCTCGCCCGGCCGGAGCGCGCGGAAGCCGCGGCCGCCCGCCACGTCCTTCCAGTGGACGAAGACCTCGCGGCCGTCGTCGAGCGCGAGGAACCCGAAGCCTCGCGCGTTGTCGAACCACTTCACGCGTCCGTGCATGGAAGGGGTGGGGGGCGGGGGGAGGGGGGTACGCCATGCGGGCGGCGGCCCGCCCTCGGAGGCCGTCTGGGGCCCGCCTCCCGGTGCCGGCGTCGGCCGCGGGCGCCCCTACGCAGCCTGCCCTTGCGGCCGTCCTCGGCCGGCTCCCCGCCGTCGCCCGAGGGGCGGCGTTCCCCCGACGGCTCACGGTCGCCCGTGGGGCCGCCCCCGGCGCCCAAGGGCGCCGAGGGCCGCACCGGTCCCTTCGGGGAACTCCGCGTTCTCACCGAGCGGATGGACCGCCGGGGTTCGGCCCCGGCCCGCCGCGGTCGTGCTGGCCGCCGCCTTGGCCGTGGCCCCCGTGACCCCGGTCGCCGTGGCCGCGGTCGCCGTGGGCCCGCTCACCTCGGTACTCGCCGCCACGATCGCCGCCGCGGCGTTCACCGCCCCGGTCCCGGCCGCGCTCGCCGCGCGGGCCACCGCGCCCGCGCCCACGGCCTCCGCCGCCCCCTCCGCCTCCTCCGCGCGGCGTGGGCTCGAAGACCTCGCCCCGCTCCTCGAGGATGACGGCGCGACGGGAGAGCCGCACCTTGCCCGACGGGTCGACGTCGATGCACTTCACGCGCAGCGAGTCGCCCATCTTGACCACGTCCTCCGGCCGCTCGACGTAGCCGTCGGAGAGCTCGGACACGTGGACGAGGCCGTCGAGGTTCGGGAGGATCTGCACGAAGACGCCGAAGTCGCGCATCTGCACGACCTTGCCCTCGTAGATCTTGCCCACCTCGGCCTCGGCCGTGATGCCCTCGATCATCTCGATCGCGGCCTTGGCCTTGTCGCCGTCGGCGGCGAAGACCTTCACCGTGCCGTCGTCGGAGATCTCGACGGTCGTTCCCGTCTCCTCCTGGATCTGCCGGATGACCTTGCCGCCCGGCCCGATGACCGCGCCGATCTTCTCCGGGTTGATCTTGATCGCGAGGAGGCGCGGCGCGTACGGCGAGTAGTCCTCGCGCGGCGCCCCGATCGCCTTCGCCATCTCGTTCAGGATGTGGAGGCGGCCCGTGCGCGCCTGCGCGAGCGCCTTCTCGAGGATCGCGCGGGAGACCCCGGCGATCTTGATGTCCATCTGCAGCGCGGTCACGCCGTTGGGCGTGCCGGCCACCTTGAAGTCCATGTCCCCGCTGTGGTCCTCGTCGCCGAGGATGTCGGAGAGGACGACGACCTTGTCGCCCTCCTTGACGAGGCCCATCGCGATCCCCGCGACCGGCGCCTTGATCTTGACGCCCGCGTCGAGCATCGCCAGGGTGCCGCCGCACACGGTCGCCATCGAGGACGAGCCGTTGCTCATGAGCACCTCGGAGACGAGCCGCAGCGTGTAGGGGAAGGGCTCCTCGGGCGGGACGACCGACTCGAGGGCGCGCTCCGCCAGGTTCCCGTGGCCGATCTCGCGCCGGCTCGTGCCCCGGATGGGCCGAACCTCGCCGACGCTGAACGGCGGGAAGTTGTAGTGGAGCATGAAGCGCTTCTTGTACTCCTCCTGGAGGCCGTCGATGATCTGCTCGTCGAGGCCCGTGCCCAGGGTGGAGGCGACGAGCGCCTGCGTCTCGCCGCGCGTGAAGAGCGCCGAGCCGTGCGCGCGGGGCAGCACGGAGACCTCGCACGTGATCGGTCGGATGTCGGTCGCCCCGCGGCCGTCGACGCGCTTGCCCTCGAGGATCAGCTCGCGGAGCACCTCGTCGCAGACCTCGGTGAAGCACCGCTTCACGGCCGACACCGGCCACTTGCCGGGGGCCTTCGTGTTGTCGGGGTCGCCGTGCTTCTCGATCATCTCCTTGCGGATGGGATCGAGCGCGGCCTGCCGCTGCGGCTTCGTGGGCTGGACGATGCTCTTGCGCACGCGGTCCTTGCACTCGCGCTCGATGATCTTCCGGATCTCGGCGTGCTCGTCGGGCGGTGCGACGTAGGTCACGTGGCCCGGCTGCTTGCCGAGCTCCTTCAGGACCTCGTCCTGGAGCGCGCAGATGTCGCGGATCGCCCCGTGGGCGAGGTCGATCGCGTCGAGCATCGTGGCCTCGGGCAGCTCATTGGCGCCCGCCTCGACCATCGTGACCGAGTCCTTCGATCCCGCGACCACGAGGTCGAGCTGGGACTCGCGGCGGCGGCCGTCCACCGGCCAGAGCCCGGGCTTGCCGTCGATAAAGCCGACGCGCGCCCAGGCGACGGGCCCCTTGAGCGGGGCACCGGACGCCATCAGCGCCATCGACGTCGCGATCCCCGCGAGGACGTCGGGATCGTGCTCGCCGTCGTAGCTGAGCACGTTGCAGATGACCTGCACTTCCTTCACGAACCCGTCCGCGAACAGCGGGCGGATCGGCCGGTCGATGAGACGGCAGCCGAGGATCTCCTTCGTGGTGGGCCGTCCCTCGCGCTTGAAGAACCCGCCGGGGATCTTGCCCGCGGCGTAGGTCTTCTCGCGGTACTCGACCGTGAGAGGGAAGAAATCGATGCCCGGACGGGCATCCGCGACGTCCGCGGTGGCGAGCACGATGCTCTCACCGAGGGTCACGACCGCCGAACCGCCTGCGAGGCGGGCCAGCTTGCCGACTTCGATGGAGAGCGTCTTGCCCCCGATCTGCCGGCTCTTCTTGACGATCAACTCTGTCTCCTGGGGCCTCATTCGGCCCCGTCGACGGCGCGCTAGCGCCGGATGCCGAGCTTGCCGATGAGCGCCTGGTAGCGGCCCCAGTCCTTGTTCTGAAGGTACTTGAGCAGCGCTCCGCGCTTCCCCACCATCATCAGCAGGCCGCGCCGGGACGCATGGTCCTTCGGGTGGCCCTTCAGATGCTCGGTCAGGTGCCGGATCCTCTCGCTGAGGACCGCGATCTGCACCTCGGGCGATCCGGTGTCGTTTCCGTGGGTCCGGTACTCGCCAATGACCTCTTGCTTGCGGTCTGCCGTCATCATGTCGCGTGTTTCCTCCGCATTCCGCCCTGCCCAGTCCCTGCGGCCGCGACCACTACCGTGGAACCAGGCTGGGGGAGAAAGAGGGGATGATACCAGAGCCGGCCAGCGATCCCCGTTTCGTCGCAACCGCCAGCCCCGCAACGGGTTAGGGGGGCGATGCGGAGGGGGTCCGGGGGCACGGGCCGCCCCGCTTAGCGTGCGGCGTGCTTCTTCAGCAGCTCGTCGAGCCGCTTCTCGAGGTCCATGACCCTCTTCTCGACCGGCGCCTCTCGCTCCGCGAGCCGCCGCTCGCGCGCCTCGAGGTCACCCGCCCAGGCGGCGAGGATCCCGCGCGCCCTCACGGCCGCTTCGCGCGTCGCCTTCGCGTCGCCCCGTTCGAGCGCCGTGTCGAGCGCGCCGATCGCGATGTCCGCCGCCGCGGCAGGGGTCTCGGACGGGGGCGAGGGCATCGCCTCAGGCCCCGCGGGCGGCGCAGCCTTCGGCTCGGCGGGGGGCGCAGGCGGGGCGGCCTTCGCCTCGGGCGGGGCCAAGTCGCGCGCCTTCGCGCGGATCTCGGCCGCCTCCGCGAGGAGCTTCAGCGCGTCCGCGCGGCGCCCCTCGTCGAGCGCCTTTCCCGCCTGCACCTCCAGCTCGCGCGCGCGTGCGTCGGGAGCCTCCTGCGCGAACGCCGCGACAAACGCCACGAACAGGACGGCGAGCCTTCTCATGCGATCCTCTCCCCGCGCGTCGGCGCGTCGATGTAGTCCTTTAGCACGATGCACGCGGCCGCGGAGTCGCGGCGCGCCTTCCGGTCCCGCCAGCCCTTCGAGGTCTGCCGGAGCGCGGACTCCGCCGCCTCCGTCGTCAGCCGCTCGTCGCCGCCGAAGACCGCGAGCCCGCACGCCGCGCCGAGCGCCGCCGCGAACGCGCGCACCTCCCGTTCCATGTCGGACGTCTTGCCGTCCATGTGGTGGGGGAGCCCGATCACGATCGCCGACGCGCCCGTCTCCTCGACGAGCGCGCAGAGGGCCGCGAGATCCTCCGCGAGCGTCTCCCGCTCGAGGCGCTTCCGCGGGTGCACCGTGCCGAGCGGCGTCGAGACGGCGATCCCGATCCGCTTCCTGCCGTAGTCGAGGCCGAGGAGGACCGCGGGTCTCCCTTCCCCCGCGCCCCCTTGCCTTCCCGTCACAGGAACCTCTCGAGCCCCCGCTGCTCGAGCTGCTTCACGATCTGGCGCACCTCCTCCGCCCGGCTCTTCGGGCAGATGAGGGTCGCGTCCGGCGTGTGCACGACGATCAGGTCGTCGACGCCGAGCGTCGCGACGATGTGGTCGTCGCTGCCGAACACGATGCAGTTGTGCGTCTCGATCCCCGCGTGGAGGCCGCGGACGACGTTGCCGTCCCCGTCCTTCCGGTTGAGGCGGTCGACCGCGAGCCACGAGCCGACGTCGTCCCAGAGGAAGTCCGCGGGCGTCGTCTCCACGTTCGCCGCCCGCTCCATGATGCCCATGTCGATCGGGATGTTCTCGAACCGGGCGTAGTCCTCCGGGCGCGGCGGCTCCCCCTTCGCGAGGGACGCGTCGATTCGCGCGAGCACCTCGGCGTGGCCCGGCAGGTGGGCGCGGAATGCGTCGAGGAGCGCCCGCACGTGCCACACGAAGGTGCCCGCGTTCCAGAAGTAGTTGCCCTTCGCGAGGAAGGCGGCCGCCGTCGCCGCGCTGGGCTTCTCCTTGAAGCTCTTGACCGCGAGGAACGGGTGGTCACCGATCTTCTTGGCCTCGTCGCCCGCCTCGATGTAGCCGTAGCCGGTCGCGGGCCCCGTGGGGCGGATGCCGACGGTCAGGAGCACCGGCTTCTCCGCCGCGCGCCGCACGGCCGCGCGGAAGCAGGAGAGGAAGCGCTCCGGGGGGTCGATGAAGTGGTCCGCGGGCAGGACGACCATCACGCCGTCCGGGTCGCGGCGCGCCACGTGGAGCGCCGCGAGGCCGATCGCCGCGGCGGTGTTGCGCATCTCGGGCTCGCCGAGGACGTGCTCCGCGGGGAGCGAGGGGCACTCCCGGCGCGTCGCGTCCAGCTGGATCCGGTTGGTGACCACGTAGGTGCGATCGGGGGGGGCGAGGGGGGCGCAGCGGGCGAGCGTCTCGGCGAGCATCGAGCGCGCGCTCGTGAACGGGAGGAGCTGTTTCGGCCGGGCCCTCCGGCCGGCCGGCCAGAACCGGGTGCCGGCGCCGCCGGCGAGGATCGTGACGAACGTGTGCAAGCCGGTGATTCTACCTGAGGCCGCGCGCCGCCTCCGGGCACGCGCCCGGCCTGCGGCGCCCGCGCGGGTCGCCGCGGGCGGGCCCCTCCCCCGCGCCCCCTCCCCCTCTACGGCAGGAGGCGCGGCCGCAGCCGCTCGGGGCGGCCGGCGTGCGCCGACTGCGTGAACCGGCGCGTGCTCGCGCTCTTCAGGAAGGGCAGGCCGCGGAGGCGGATCGCGGGGCTGTCGAGCGTGCCCTCGAGGCGGATCTCGTAGGCGATCTTGTGCCAGAGGTCGCGAAGCGTCGAGAGGACCGGGATGTTGATGAGCCGCGGCAGGTCGATGATCCGCGTGACCTTGGGCTCGACCACGAGATCGAGGTCACCGTAGATCGAGATCGTGCCCTCCGCGTCCACGTCGTTCAGGTCCGTCGAGAGGCGGCAGTGGTGGAGCTTGATCTCCTCGCCCGCCACCGTGAAGTCCGCCTCCGCGCGCGTGAACCGCGGCTCGTTGTCGAGCGGCGTCACGCGCGAGAGCACCGCAAGGACCGGCCGCAGGCCGGGGACGCGGAAGAGCGAGCCCTCGTGGACGCGGATCTGGCCGCGCCCGCGCATGTCCTTGACGTCGCCGCTCGGGGACTCGAACTCGAGCCGCGCCTCCACGGTCCCCGACATCGGGTCGCCGCGCGGCAGGTCCTCCCGGAGCATCTCGCCGAGCCGCACGTGCCGGGCCTGGAAGCGCGTCTTGAACGAGCGGGGCTCCTCCAGATAGACCTCGACGTCCCCCTCGAAGTCGCCGTCGTAGGCCTTGCCGTCGATGTTGCCGAGGTGGATGTAGTCGGGCCGGTACGTGAAGTTGAGGGACATGCCCGTCAGCTCGCGGTCGAAGAGCGTCGCGCGGGCGTTGCGGAGCGCGCCGTCGACCGTGAACTCGGGCGCGAGCGTGCCCTCGGCCACGTGCAGCTCGCCGGCCAGGTCGCAGATCGAGAGGGGCATGTTGCAGTTGAGCTGGCGGAACTCGATGACCCCCGCGAAGGCGAGCGGGTCCGTTTCGGAGCGCGGCAGGGTCAGGGTGAGCGGGCTGAATCCGACCTGGCCGATCGGCTCGAGATCGACGCCCTCCGTCGCGACGTGGCGCCGCAGGTCGACCGCGCCCGACAGGATGAGCTTCCCTTCCGTGCGCAGGTATTCCGCGCGGAAACCGGTCAGGTCGAGGCGGGCGTTGCTGCCCAGCGACTCGCGGATGCCGGGGCCGAAGAGCCGCTCGAAGTGCTCGGACGGGTCGAGGTTGGTCGCGTCGAGGACCGCCCAGGTCTGCTCCCTCGCGTCGAGCGGGACCACGCCCTCGTGGACGCGGATCTCGCCGTTCTTCGCGCGGACGTGGAGGTTCCTCGCCGTGATCCGGTCGAGGGAGACGTCGACCGGTCCTCCCTGGAGGACGAGGTCGAGGTCCATCAGGCGGCTTGAGACGTCGAGGTCGTCGACCGAGAATACGAGGTTCACCGGGGCGTCCGCTTCGGCGCGCTCGCACTTGAGGATGAGGTCGAGCGCGGACTGCTCCTCGATCCGGAGCCGCTCGATCGCGCGCGCCGCCCACGGGGCCACGGCCTCGAGGATGCGCTGCACGGCCTTCTGGAGCACGAGGCCGTCCACGGCGCCGTTGAGGTCGAAGGCGCCGGTGTCGTAGAACTCGCCCGAGATCTGGAACGGGGCGTCGAAGATGCGCCCGCTCAGGTGCTGCAGCTTGATCGTGTGCAGGTCGTAGGAGACGGAACCGTCGAGGTGGGTGATCGGGCACTCGATCTCCTGGTAGCCGCGGAGCGCGAGCTGCGAGAGGTCGACCACGATGTTCGCGCTCTGGGGGCCGGAGAGGGTCGCCGTCGCGGTCAGGTAGCCGTACGGCCGGAGGCTGCGCCACAGGTCGGCGATGCCCGTCCCCGCGGCGCGCGACGCGAGCAGCGCGCGCTCGAGATCGGCGCCGATCGCGATCTTCTCGGCGTGGATGTAGAGGTCGAGGAACTGCGAGCCCTCCTCGTCCTGGCGCACCTCGCCGCGCCCCTCGATCGTGCCCCCTTCGGGCGCCTCGCCCTTGAGCCCCTCGAGGATGAGGACGCGCGAGGACCGTCCCGCGGCGCTGCCGGGGAGGTCCCTGCTGATGATGCGGCCCCGGACCTTCTCGATCGGGAAGGGGAATCCCTCGTAGGCGAGGCGGCAGTCCGCGAGCGTGACGTCGTACGACGCCCGGGCCTCGGGCTCGCGGAAGGCGTCGCGCTCGATGCGGATCGACACGCGGGGCGCGTGCCCGCTCAGGTCGAACTGCCGGTAGGGCATCCCGCCCGGCGTGGAGGCGAAGGCGCGCGCGAGTTTCGCGTCGATCGGGAGGTCCCGCACGTCGATCGTGATGTCCAGGTCCTCGGGCTCCTCGTCGCCGGCGCGGAGGTAGGTGATGACGCTCCCATGCGCCTCGACGGCCACCTCCTCCGGGCCGCCCGGCTGCGGCCGCGCGATCTGGTTCGAGCCCTTCAGGGACTCGATCTGGATCACGTCCGCGAGCCCGTGCGGCGTCGGCACGTGGGTCTCGATCCGGAAGCTGCCCTCGCACCGCTCCACCGGGTAGCTGAAGCCGAACCGCTTGCCCGTGAGCTCGTCGAGCTGCCCGGCGTAGTTGAACTGCCCGTCATGCATCGCGAGCCACGCGACGACCTTCTCCTCCGTGCCGGGCCGCTGCGAGACGGAGAGGTCGAAGTCGAACGTGCCCGCGGGCAGGAACTTCTCGACGATCGACTCCACGATGTCCTCGGGCAGGAGATGGCGCAGGTCCTCGGTCGAGCCTTCGAGCCCGCGGCCCTTGACCGAGAGGTCGAGGTGCATGCCGCCGCGGTTGAAGGCGAGCGAGGTCACCGCCTCGAGGCGGCCATGCGTGCCTGACGGGCTCACGTAGGTCGCCCCGAAGGGATCGAGACGCAGGTTCCCGTCGCGGTAGGCGAGCTTGCCCTTGCCGTCCTGGATGCCGAACGGCAGCCCGACGCGCTCCCACGTGTGCACGTTGCCGAAGACGCCGTGGAGACCCCGGAGGTCCGCGTCCACCGTGAGCGAGCGGAGCTCGAGCGGAAGGCCGATCACGGCGACGGCACGGACATCCGCCTCGCCGCCGAACTCGACCGGAGGCAGCGCGCGGCGCACCGCCTCCGAGAGCAGGAACACGTCGTCGCGGCGCCAGTGGAGCCCGTTCGCCTCCAGGTTGACGATCACGGTCCGCGAGGTCCGGTTGAACTGGAGGTTCAGGTCGACGCCCGAGACGCGGGTGGCGGAGAGCTTCGCCACGAGGCGGTAGATCGGCCCCTCGGCATGCGCCTCGGCGCTCCGGACGTCCAGCGCGAGCGGCACGCCACGCGAGAGCGGCCTCGCGTCGAGGATCTCGACCCGGCTGCCGACGCCGCCCTCGTGGATCCGGATCTCCGGCAGACGCGCGGGAAGCTCGAACGACTCCCGCTGCCCGTCGCCGGCGAAGATGCCGGGCATCGTCGGCGTCCCGTCCTTCGTCTCGCCGGCCTTGAGGCGCAGGAGGATCCCGTGCAGGTCGACCTGGCGGATCGTCACCTTGCCGGCGAGGAGGTCGCCGTGGTCCACCGTGAGGATGAGCCTCTCGACCTCGGCGGCGGTGAGGCGCTCCTCGCCCGGGTAGTAGATCTTCAACCCGGTGATCTCGATGCCCGTGTCGAGGCCGACGATGACGTCGTCGAACTCGTGCTCCGCCGTCAGGAGCTCCGAGAGGGCCTCGGCGACCTGCCGCTCGAGCGTATCCGGGCGGAGACGGTGCGAGATGAAGATCGTCGCGCCGAGGCCCACGCCGAGGATCAGCAGCGCGAACGCGCGACCGAGCGTGAAGCGGCGGCGGGACATGCGCATGGCGGGGATCCGGGGAGCCACACGATTCTATCGGTGCGGGGACGGGCTTTCCCAAAAGCCCGGCCGTCTCAGGACGGTAAAGCCCTTTTCCGGCGCCGTCGTCGTCCCGCCCCGGAACGTGCGCACCACGCGCTTCCCGAGGCGGGTCAGGATCTCGTAGGGGATCGTCTCCGCCCGGTCCGCGAGCTCCTTCACGGTCACGCGTTGGTCGCCCGAGGCGCCGATGAGCACGACCTCGTCGCCGACCGAGACCCCCGGGACCCGGCCGACGTCCACCATGAGGTAGTCCATCGAGATGCGTCCGACGACCGGCGCGCGGTGCCCTCGCACGAGCACCTCGCCCTTGCCGGAGAGGCTCCACGGGTACCCGTCGTTGTAGCCGACGGGCAGCGTCGCGACGCGTGTACGGCGCCGCGTGACGTGCGTGCCCTCGTAGCCGACCGGCGCGCCCGCCTCGAAGTCCTTGAGGAAGATGATCTGCGTCTTGAGCGTGAGCACCGGCTGGAGGCCGTCGTCGTGAGGGGGCGCGGGGGAGAGGCCGTAGAGCATGATCCCGGGGCGCACGACCTCGAGGTGGGGCGCGACCTGCTGGAGGACCGCGCCCGACGCCGAGGCGTGGCGCGGCGGGAGCGGGATCCCGGCCGCCTCGATCGCGCGCGAGACCTCCTCGAACCGGCGCACCTGGATCGCGGTCATGTTCGGGTCGGAGGGGGAGGCGAAGTGGGTGCAGAGCCCGTCGAAGCGGAGGAACTCGGTGGCCCGGATGAGCCGCGCGATATCGACCGCGATCCCCGGCGCGCAGCCCAGCCGCCCCATGCCCGTGTCGACCTTCAGGTGGACGGAGACGGGGCGGCCGGCGCGGAGCGCCTCGCGGCCGAGCCGCCGCACGCGCTCGCTGCTGTGGACCGTCACCGCGATGTCGTGGTCGACGACGTCACTGAGCTCGCCCGGGATGATCGTGCCGAGGACGAGGATCGGGATGGAGATCCCCGCGCGGCGGAGCTCCATCGCCTCCTCGGAGTCGCCGACGCCGAGCGCGTTCACGCCCTGCGACGCGAGATGCCAGGCGATCGGGACGGCCCCGTGGCCGTACGCGTTCGCCTTGACGATCGCCATGACCCCCTTGCCCTCGCCGGCGAGGGCGCGGACGCGGTCGAGGTTGGACGTGAGCGCATCGAGGTCGATCTCCGCCCACACGCGACGGTTCTGCATGTCCCTCCGGGCTGTCCGGGGCCCCGCCGGGCGGGGCGCCCGGCAAAACCCTACGGTGCGACAACGACAAGGGAGCGTGCGTGCGGCGGGTAGGGAATCCTACCAGACTTCCGGGGCACGGATCGTCCTGCCCGTCGGCGCCCGGTACCTACTTGGCGTCTTCGCGCTCCGCGTCTCCGCGTCCCTGCGGCGGTTCCCCGTGGCCGGCGCGCCGGAGCTCCGGATCGGAGAGCCGGAGGTAGAGGGGGCGCAGGTCCTCGGGAGGCTTGCGCTCACCCGCGGCGAAGCGCTCCGCCGCGAGGAGGGCGAGCACGTCGGGGCGGACGGGCGCCTCGGCATCCCCGGGGAAGGCAGCGAAGAGGGCCTCGTGCTTCGTCCGCGCGTCGCCGAGCAGAAAGGCGCCGTGAGGCAGGGCCCTGGCCGCCTCCTCGGCGAGGGGGACGTCGTACTCGCCCTCGGGGAGCAGCTTCTCCCCCTCCCGGCGGAACCGGCCGCGGAAGACGCGCCCCTGCCGGGCATCGAGGAGGACGACGACTCGCTCGAAACGCGCGGGCGCGTTCGCGGCGATGCCGTGGAGCGAGGGGACGTCGAGCACCGGGATCCCCGCCGCGTACGCAAGCGTGGCGGCGGTCGCGATCCCGATCCGGATCCCCGTGAACGATCCCGGCCCGACGCCGCACGCCACGAGATCGAGATCGCCGGGCGAGAGCGCGCGCGCGGCGAGGAGGCGGGCGACGGCGGGGACGAGGTCGCGGCCGCGCCGGACGGCGGGGGGGACCTTCTCGACCAGAACCCCCTCGGGGCCGAGGAGCGCTGCCCCTCCGCCGGGGCCGGAGACGTCGATCGAGAGGACGCGCGTCGTGGAGGTGCCCGCGGAACCCATGGGCTCGCCCCGCTCGGTGGGCGTCACGACTTCTTGGCTTGGAACTGGGCGACCGGTTCGTCCTCGACGGCGATCACCACCTGCCGGAGGCTCTGCAGGTCGTCGGCGCGGTTCCGGTCCCGCACGTCGAGGTAGAAGGGGACGTAGAGCCGTTCGCCGAGCTCCTCCGGCCCCCGGACCCCCACGAAATCCGTCTCGTCCCTCGCCGTGGCGACGTCGAGGACGAGGACGAGGTTGCCGAGGAACGCGTCGTCCCCCTTCATGGCCGCCGGCAGCCGCACCTTCAGCTGCTGCCGGATCAACCCTTCGGCCATCTGCGCGTCGGTGAGGGGCGCCAGCGCCTTGTAGTGCTCGAGCAGGTCGGACTTCTGCGCCAGCCCGTACCGGATCTGGATGGGGATCTCATTGAGCGTGATCGTGTCCTTCCGCTTGGTCGCGTCGCAGGACACGGCGAGCTTCTGCCGGAACTCGCCCGGCGGGAGCGGCTCGCCGCCCTCGGGCGTGATGCGCAGGAACAGCTGGAGCTCGGGCGCGATGTCGCCCTGCTTCCAGTCGATCTCGCAGATGCCGTCGCCGAAGGTCAGCGTGCCCCGGTCCCCCGGGAACGGGGGGTGGGTGGAGATCCGGTCGGCGATCGCCCTGACCGTGACCACGACTCGCACCGGGTCCTTCTCGAACGCGTGCTTCGGTCCCCGGATGTCGACGGCGGCCATGTTGGGCACGAAGGTGAGCTTGCCCTCGTAGTCGTCGTGGGCGAGCTTCTGGAGCGCGGGCGCGACCTCCACGCGCGCGCGCTTCGTGACGAGCTCGGCGACCTGGATGGACTTCACGGTCTCCAGGCGCTCGACGGTCACGTCCTTCCCGAAGAGCACATCGTCGCGGAAGAGGTTGGCGTCGATGGGGATCTCGATCACGCCGGAGGCCGTCTCCCTGCCGAAGGGGGGAGAGAGCATCCGCTGGTCGATCGGGACGCGCTGGACGGTGCTCCTGTACTGCCTTGCCAGCCCCTCCACCTTGATCTGCTCTCCGCGGATCATGAGGCCGGTCACGTCGAACGGGTTCGTCAGCAGGACGTAGCGGTCCCGGATGTCCTCGGCGAGGCTCGGGACGAGGGTGATCCGCGCGATCTCCTGCGTGTCCATGAGGTTGGCCTGCACGAACCCGAAGAGGCCGATCGAGAGGAGGAGCGCGAGCAGCTTCGTGACGAGGTGGCGCGTGAAGAGTCCGATGAAGAAGCCGCTGAACCAGCTCATGCCGCCTTCTCCTCCTTCGGCTCCTGGCCCGCGAGGAGGAGGTCGAGCACCTCCTCCGCCTTGACGAGGTCCTCCTGCGGCCGGATCTGCCCGTTCCAGCAGAAGGAGACCGTGCCCGTCTCCTCCGACGTCACGACGACGACGCAGTCCGATTCCTCCGTGATGCCGATCGCGGCGCGGTGACGGGTGCCGTAGCGCTTCGGCACGTCGGGATTCTGCGTGAGCGGGAGGACCGCGCCGGCGGCCTCGATGCGCTCGCCGCGCACGATCACGGCGCCGTCGTGGAGGAGAGTGGGCGTCGCGAAGACGGTGTCGAGGAGCTCCGCGCGCACGGCGGCGTCGACCCGCACCGCGCGGTCGATGTACGGCTGGAGCGTCACCTCGCGCTCGCAGACGATCATCGACCCGATCCGGTTCTTCGAGAAGCGGCGCGCCGCCTTCATGATCTCGCCGGCGACGGAGGAGCCCGGCTCGTCGGGCCGCATGCCCCGCCGGCTGAGGAGCTTGGCGAGGAGCCTCGAGCGGCCGAGCCGGGTGATCCCGTGGCGCAGCTCCGGCTGGAAGATCACGACGATCGAGGCGAACGTCGCGATGATGAAGTACTCGAAGATCGTCTGGAGGGTCGTCAGCTCGAAGACCTTGAAGAGCAGGAGCGCGAGGAACGCGAGCAGGAAGGCGATGAGCCCGACCGTGCGGAGGAAGGCCCGGGCGATGGTCGTCTCGAGGTAGCGGAGGATCCAGTAGACGATGACCCAGATGACCGCGACCTGGACGAGGTTCTTGACGTTGATGAGGTCCCGGAGCTCTTCCAAGGGCTACAACTCTAGCAGAGCCCTCCGATAGGCCTGCGCGACCGCGACCGCGTCGCGCGCGGGCGGCACGTCGTGCACGCGCACGACCGCGGCGCCGTGGAAGGCGGCGAGCGCGACCGCGGCGGTCGTGCCGTCGCGGCGCTCGCCGGAGCCCCTGCCGGTCAGCTCCCCGAGGAAGCTCTTCCGCGAGACTCCGAGGAGCACCGGCCACCCGTGCGCCGCGAGCCGGGGCAGCGCCGCGAGGAGCGCCAGGTTGTGGGGGAGGCGCTTCCCGAACCCGATCCCGGGGTCGATGAGGATCCGGTCCCTCGGCACCCCCGCGCGCGCCGCCGCCTCCGCCCGCTCGAGGAGGAACGCGAGGACTTCCGCCACGACGTCGCCGTAGGAGGGCGCCTGCTGCATCGTCGCCGGATCCCCGCGCATGTGCATGAGGACGATCCCGGCGCCGCGCGCCGCGACGAGGGGGAACATCCCGGGATCGCCGCCCGCGCTCACGTCGTTGACGAGCACGGCCCCGAGGTCGAGCGCGCGCCGCGCGACGGCCGCCCGGCGCGTGTCGATCGAGAGCGGCATCTCGCCCCGGAGCCGCTCGAGGACCGGCGCCACCCGGAGGATCTCGGTCGCCTCGTCCACGGGGGCCGCCCCCGGCCGGGTCGACTCCCCGCCGAGGTCCACGATCGCGGCACCCTCCGCGGCCATCCTCCGGGCGGCCGCCGCGGCGTCGTCCGGGAGGAGCGCCTTCCCGCCGTCGGAGAAGGAGTCGGGCGTCGCGTTCACGACGCCCATGACGAGGGCACGTTCCCGGCTTCGGAGCGCTTCGAAGAAGGCGTCCGGGGGCCCCATCGGCCTCACACCGAGGGGGATTCCGCCTTCGCCAGGGCTTCGGCGGACAAGCCGGCGGCCACGGCTACGCGAACTCCGTCGCGGGGCCTCGGTCGAGCCCGGGCAGCTCCTTCGACGCAGCCTTCGGCCCCGCCGCCTTGGGCGGCGCGGGGCGCTGCGCGTTGCGGTAGGCCTCGACGTCGCCGTCCGCGAGGACGATATCGACCTCCTCTGCGCTGAGCGTCTCGAAACGGACGAGCGCCTTCGCGAGCTTCTCGAGCTTCGTCCGGTTCTCCGTGAGGAGGGCCTGGGCCCGCTCGTAGCACTGCTTGCTGATCTCCTGGATCTCTGCGTCGATCCTGCGGAGCGTCTCGTCGCTCTGGTTATGAGTCCGCGTGATCTCGCGACCGAGGAAGACGTGCTCCTCCTCCTCCGCGAAGGCGAGCGGCCCCATCTCGCTCATGCCGAACTGCGTCACCATCCGCCGGGCCAGCTCGGTCGCGCGCTTGATGTCGTCCGCCGCCCCCGTGGAAAGGTCGCCCGTGAACATCTGCTCCGCGATCCGGCCCGCGTAGAGCGTCGTGATCTCGGTCTCGAGCCGGCGCCGGCCCCAGATGTAGCGGTCGCGTTCCGGCAGGAACATCGTCGCGCCCAGCGCGCGGCCGCGCGGGATGATCGTGACCTTGTGGAGGGGCTCCGCCTCCGGCAGGAGGTGGTGCGCCAGCGCGTGGCCCGCCTCGTGGTAGGCGAGCGCCACCTTCTCCTCGTCGGTCATGACCCGCGAGCGGCGGCTCCTGCCCCAGCGCACCTTGTCGCGCGCCTCGTCGAGGTCGCCCTGCGTCACCCAGTCGCGGTTGCCCATCGCGGCGGCGATCGCCGCCTCGTTGATGAGCGCCTCGAGTTCGGCGCCCGAGAAGCCCGGCGTGCCGCGCGCGATCACCGAGAGGTCCACGGCGGGGGCGATCTTCACCTTGCGGGAGTGCACCTTGAGGATCGCCTCGCGCCCCTTCACGTCCGGAAGGTCGATCGTGACCGTCCGGTCGAAGCGGCCGGGGCGGAGGAGCGCCGGGTCGAGGACGTCGGGCCGGTTGGTCGCGGCCACGACGATGATCCCCTTGTCGGTCTCGAACCCGTCCATCTCCACGAGGATCTGGTTGAGCGTCTGCTCGCGCTCGTCGTGCCCGCCGCCGAGGCCCGAGCCGCGCCGGCGGCCGACCGCGTCGATCTCGTCGAGGAAGATGAGGCAGGGGGACTTCTCCTTCGCCTGCTGGAACAGGTCGCGGACGCGCGAGGCGCCCACGCCGACGAACATCTCGACGAAGTCGCTGCCGCTGATCGCGAAGAAGGGGACGCCCGCCTCGCCGGCGATCGCCTTCGCGAGCAGCGTCTTGCCGCAGCCCGGCGGGCCCACGAGCATGACGCCGCGCGGGATGCGCCCGCCGAGGCGCTGGAACCTCTGCGGGTTCCGCAGGAACTCGATGATCTCCTTGACCTCCTCCTTGGCCTCCTCGATCCCGGCCACGTCGGCGAAGGTCACGTTCGTCATCTCGGGCGTGTACATGCGGGCGCGGCTGCGCCCGAAGGAGAGCACGCCCCCCGCGCCCCCCGCCTGCCGCATCGGCCGGAAGATGAAGAACCAGAAGAACGCCGCGATCAGGAGCCAGGGCGCGATCGTGAAGAGGAACGTCGGCCAGAGCTGGCTCGACTGCTGCTCCTTGAGCTTCACGGGGGAGGGGACCCACGTGCCGAACTCCTTATAGGTCGCGGGGTCCTCGACGACGCCGCGCAGGACGCCATCGACGCGGAAGCGCTCCTTCCCGTCGAGGAGCTTCACCTGCTCCTCCGTGAACTCGGTCGCGACGGCGCCGGGCTCGAGCTTCGCCCGCTGCGCCTCCGGGAATCCCCGCTCGATCATCTGCCTCACCGCGGGTGCGTTGAGCTTCCCCTTGATCTCGACCTGGTCCGGCGAGCTCAGGATCTCGATCTCGTCGAGTGCGCCGAGCTGGCCGAGCTGGCGGAACTGCGAGTAGGTGATGATCGCGGTCTTGCCGCTCTGGAAATCGCCCGCCTGAAGCAGGACGATGAGCGCGAGCCCCGTGAGGATGAGGATCAGCGGCAGGTTGCGCACGCGGCGCATCCGGTCCTTGTCGCGAGGCCCTTTCGCGGTGTCGTTCATGCTCTCCGTTCCGGCTGCCCCGCCTCGAGCCAGTAGACGATCCTCTCGGCGATGTCGCGCAGGGCCTCCGTTTCGGCCTGTTCGAGGGTCGAGACCCGCCCGGCACGGGCCGAGTACGGGACTCTCTCCCTAAAGGTATACGTACGAAGTACTTTTTCGGCCGCTCGATCCTCCAGCGTGACCTCGACATCGAGGACGATCGAGGATTCCCGGACGAGGTCGTCCTCGTCCTCGCTGTAGATCCGCTCGTCCGCCCGGAGGATCGTCCCCCGGACGAGCCAGTCGGCGTCGTCCGGGCCGGCGGGAGCCCGGGGGCTCCGGGCGCGGATCTCGTCCGCGAGCAGCCGGGTCAGCTCGATCTCGAGGCCGCGCCGGAACGTCGCGTTGTCGAACGGGAGGACGGCGACCCGCGGGAGGGTGCCCGAGGGGAGGGCCGCCTGGCCGCGGTCGCGGTCGAAGGTGTAGCCGCAACTCGAGCACCCGGTGACCATGAGCAACGCGAAGAGCACCGGAAGGGGGGGGGCCGGGGGGGGACGCATCAGCCCTTCGCGGGGGGCTCCTCCGGCGCCACGGTCGCGGTCGCGGGCGCGGCCTCGATCTCGCCGACGCGCTTCGCGCAGACGGTCGCGAACTCCGTCCCCGGGTAGGTGCGCATGCAGTGCCGGTAGTAGTAGAGCGCGGAGGTCCTCGCCTTCGTGCGCTCGTAGAAGCGCCCGATCAGGTACTCCTTCTCCGCGAGCCGCTCGTTGATCCTCGTGACCATCTGCTCGGCCGCCGCGATCTGCTCCTTCTGGCGCTCGCCCTCGCCGAGCATGCGGGCCGTGCCGATGTAGTCCTCGAACGCCCGCCGCGACTGGATCAGCACCCGCTCGTCGTAGAGGGGCCCCTGGTTCTGGAGCCAGAGGGTCCGCGCGAACTGGAAGCGCGCCCAGAGCGTGTGCTCGCTCCGCGGGTACTCCGCAAGCAGCCGCTTCAAGGCGTCCGTCGCCTGCTCGTGGTCGTCGTCCTTCATGAAGTAGTCCGCGACGTGCACGAGCGCGTCATCCGCGAGCGAGTGGTTCTTGAAGTGGATCTGCATGTGGTCGAGCACTCGCGTGCCGAAGGCGGGATCGGCGCCGAAGAAGAGGAACCCCGGCATCTCGTCGCGGAGATAGGCCATCCCGAGCTCGTACTCGCCGACGGCGATCCCGACCGCGAAGCGGCTGTTCGGGTACTTGTCCACGAACTTCCTGTAGTGCTCGAAGGAGCGGGTCCCCTGCCGCAGCTTCCGCCGGCAGTCCGCGAGGAGGTAGAGGGCCTCCTCGGCCTCCTCCGCCTCCTCGTGGCCCTTCACCACCGCCTCGGCGTACCGCCGCGCGTTGCTGTAGTCGCCCTTCGCGTGGAGCGCCCTCGCCTCGGGCAGCAGCGTGCCGGGCTCCCCTTTCGGGAGGCTCGAGCAGGCGGCAAGGAGGGCGAGAAGGGACGCGGCAGCGGTGCGCACGCGCAAGATCCTACCCGAGGCCCTCCCCTCCCCCGGACCCCCTCTCCTCCCCGCGCCGGATCTCGCGCTCCATGGGCTCGGCCGCGCGGAACCTGCGCTCCAGCGCGTGCTCCAGCCACTCCTCGAGGAGGACCCGGAGGCCGCGCATCGTGCTCCTCGGCCGCGGCGTCCTGAGGATCTCGGCGGCGGGCCGGCGCCTCAGATCCTCGAGCAGGTCGAGGACCGGCTTCTGCACCGTGCGCGCGCCCGGCTCGCGCTCCGCGCAGGCGGCGTGCAGCGCCCCGCCGCGGGCGGGGCTCACGAGGGGGCGATCCTCCTCGATCGGGAGCCCGCACGCGACGCAGGCGTCGATCTCCGGGAGATGTCCCGAGAGCGCCGCGGCGCGCACGAGGAAGAGCGTCGTCGCGAGCGCGAGGCGGTCCTCGGGCGCGCGCTCGAGGACCTTGAGCGAGAACGCGGCGAGGCGGAAGAGGTCCGGCTGCGGCTCCCCCTCGCGCATGAGGTCGCCCGCGACCTCGAGGACCATCTCGGCCGCGTGGAACCGCGCGGGGTCGCGGCGCAGCGCCCCGAAGGGCTCGCGCACCGAGGCGCTGTTCAGGTGGAGGAGGCCCTCGCCGCGGCTGCCGAGCCGCACGCGGTAGAGGACGCCCCGGTCGAGGGGGCCCAGGAACCCGTTCCGGACACGCTTCGCGCCGCGCGCCATGGCGCGTACGAGGCCCATGCCCTCGGTGACGAGCGAGACGACCGCGGAGCTCTCCGCGAACTCGCCGATGCGGACGCAGAGCGCGTCGGTCTCGTGCAGCGTCGAGCGGCGGTAGCGGCGCGTCACGGCTCGACGGCGCCCGCGCGGCGCACCGACACCTTCACCCGGCCGATGCGCCGCTCGTCCGCCTCGAGGATCGTGAACCGGATGCCGTCGAGGTCGTAGTGCTCGCCCGGCTCCGGCACGCGGCCGAGAAGGCTGAAGAGCAGCCCGCCGACGGTGTCGTACTCGTCGCTCTCGGGCACCTCGAGGCGGAGCGCCTTGTTGAGGTCCGCCACGTGGGCGCGGCCGTCCACCGTGGCGGCGTTCTCGTTGATGAGGACGAAGTCCTCTTCCGTCCCCGATTCGTGCTCGTCCTCGATCTCGCCCACGATCTCCTCGAGGATGTCCTCGATCGTCACGACGCCCGCGGTGCCGCCGTACTCGTCGAGCACGATCGCCATGTGCGTGCGGCTCGCCTTCATCTCGTGGAGCAGGTCGCCCACGTTCTTGCTCCCGGGGACGAGGAGCGGGCGGCGGAGGAGCTTCTCGATCTGCGGCGTCTCCCCCCGCGCGAAGTAGGGCAGCAGGTCCTTCAGGTGGAGGATCCCGATGATGTCGTCGGGCGTCCCGCGGTAGACCGGGAGGCGGGAGAGACGGCGGGCGCCGGCGTGGTCGATCGCATCCTTCGCCGTCGTCCCGACCGGGATGCAGACGATGTCCGTCCGCGGCGTCATGATCGTCTCCGCCGTCACGGCGCGGAGGTCGATCACCCCCTCGATCATCTCCTTCTCGCGGACGTCGAGCGCCCCCTCGCGGGCGCCCTCCTCGACGACCGAGAGGATCTCCTCGGCGATCTCCTCGTTCGGGGCGGTCTCGGCGCGCCGGCCGAGGATCCTCGCCGCGATGGCGTGGAGGCCGGCGGCGAGGGGGCGGAGGGGGAGGATCGCGACCGCGTAGGGGAGGAGCCCCTTCAGGAGCACGATGTGGCCCGCCCGTCGGCCGACGAGATAGGGGCCGGCGACGGTCAGGAAGAGCACGACACCGGGGCCGAGAGCCACCCAGAAGCCGAGCGCGATGCCGCTCGCGCCGCTGTGCACGAGGACGACGACGATCATCGCGACCGCGACCATCGTGGCGAGGCCGCGGGCGATCTTGCTGACGAAGAGGATCTCCTCCTCCTCAAGGAGGATCGCGTCCAGCGCTGCGGTCTTGCCGACGCGGTTGGCCTCCTCGGTCAGGCGGACCCGGTTGTGGTGCTGGAGCGCGTTCTCGAAGAGTGCGAAGACCGACGCGAGGAGGAGAGATCCGCACGCGATCAGCAGGAAGAGGCCGTCTTGGCCGAGGGCGAGGATCGCTGCGAGGGGCGCTGGGCTCTGGTCTACGAAGGGGTCCAAGTCGATTCCATTCCCGCCCGAGGCGGACGCACTAGTGTAGTCCGCGGCGGCCCCGAAGGGGTAGTCTACGCAAGTCCTTGTTCGGAAAGGACTTGTGCCGGCCTGGCGAGGCCGTGCGCGATCGCCACCGCGAGCGCATCGGTCGCGTCCAAGGGACCGGGGAGCCTCCCCACGCCGAGGATCGCCGCCACCATCCGGGCGACCTGCTCCTTCGACGCACGGCCGTTCCCGGCCACGGATCGCTTGACCGTGGCGGGGGGGTAGGACCGGACGGGGATCTTCCACTCCCCGAGGACGGCGAGCAGCGCGCCCCGCCCTTGGCCGACGAGGAGCGCGGCCCGGGGGTCGACGCGGACGAAGGCGTCCTCCATGGCGGCCGCATCCGGGCGCCTGCCCTCGATCACCTGCCGGAGTCCCCGGGCGATCGCGGCCAGCCGCTCCTCCACGGGGGCGGAGGCGGGGGCCGTGAGCACGCCCATCCCGACGAGCATGAGCCGCGATCCCTTCGCCTCGACGAGGCCGTAGCCGGCGACGCGGGTACCGGGATCGACGCCCAGGATGAGCATCGACTCCTTCTACCAGAGGGGAGCGTCGGTCCCCGCCCGCTTCGGCGGGGGCCGACGCCACGAAGGCTACTTCGTCTTCATGCCCGCGCCCGGGGGCGCGACGTCCACCTTCTTGTCGAAGAAGGCGCGGAGGCCCTGCTCGAAGAGGTCCGGGGCCTCCATGAAGGGCATGTAGGCGAACTTGTCGCCGCCCTTGACGATGACGTTCTTCGGGTAGAAGCGCTGCAGGCGGTTGAGGTCATCGAAGGCCATCAGCTCGTTGTCCTTGCCGGGAAGGTAGATCAGCGCGGGGCAGCGGGACGTCTCGTCGCCGCGGATGTCGAACTGCGGGATCAGGATGGACTCGGCGCCCGGGTCGTCCCAGACCCTCCTGAGGATGCCCATCTCGATGTCGTCGCGGTTCTTCGGCGCGAGGTACCAGGTCGTCCGGCAGTAGTCGTACTGCTCGCTCTCGAGGGGCGAGGCGGGCTTGATCTCGCGCCGGCTCACCTTGCCCCAGAACTCCGCGTCCGGATCGCCGCTCCGCAGCGCCGCGTCGATCGCCTTGCTGAACGTCTCGTTGGTCGCGTACGGGTCGAGGAGGATGAGACCCTGCACCCGGTCCGGGAACTTCTGCGCGTACTTGGCGGCCACCCACGTCGTGAAGCCGTGGGCGAGGAAGACCATCTGCTCGACGCCGTACTTCTTCCGCATCTCCTCGAACGCGTCCACGAGGAGGTCGACCGGGTAGATCGCGTCACCCTGGTCGCGCGCGAGGTTCGGGAAGGACGAAAGCGGGGGAAGGTTGACGTAGAGCGGGCGGAAGAAGCTCCACTGCGTGAAATAGGGCATGTAGTAGAGCGTCGTCTTGTGCGTCATGGGCATGACGATCGTGAGCGGGCCCGTGCCCTTGCGGGCGAACGTGTCGTTGAACTGGATGTTCTTCACGTCGCCGAACGTGCCCACGTCGAAGCGCTTCACGCGTTGCAGCGTCTTGTCCTTGTTCCGCTCCCAGTAGGCCCGCCACTGGCTGACATCGGTGCCGAACTCGGTCTTCCCCGTGATGTCCTCTAGGTTGTAGAGGAGGACGCCGCTCACGCGGGGATGGATCTCGCCCTTCTTGTCGCCCTGCGGCGCGCTGAGCATCTCGATCATCTGGTCGACGGCCTCTTTCACGCGCTGCTGGCCGGCGGCCCAGCAGGCCATCCGGCGGACCTGCCACGCCGAGTCCTTGAGGCCCTCGAGGATCACCGGCGGGTCGAGCCGGTCGTTGCTGATCGCGAGGGCGGCCATGACCCCTTCGCGGACCTTCACGTCGGAGCTCTTCGCGTAGGTGAGGAGCTTCTTGCGCAGGTCGGGGTCGCGGATCTTGCTCAGCTGCTCGGCCGCCGTCATCCGGATCCACCAGTCCTTGCTCGAGAGGAGCTTCTCCTCCTCGATGATGAACTTGATGGTCCGCGCGTCGTCCGCGGGGAGCGCCTCGATCGCGCGCTTCTTGAACTTGACGGACTTCTTCTTGATGTCGTCCTTGTAGTCCTGGAGCGCGTCTTTCCACTTGGCGTCGTTGCCCCCCTTCTCCTGCGCGTCGGCCGCGCGCAGTGCGACCGCAAGGACGACGAAGCTCACGAGAATCGGACGCATCACTACCTCCCTTTGCCGCAAGGGTGACTGCCGGGCACGCCGGCTCCCTGATTCTAACGCATGCCGGCCCTGAGGAGGGCACGCAAGAGGTCCATGTCCTCCGGGGTCGTCACCTTGAGGGCCCAGGGGTCCCCGGGCACGGTGGCGACGGGTTCCCCGAGCCCCTCCACGAGCGCGGCCTCGTCCGTCGTGTCCGAGGGATCGCCGAGGAGCGCCCGCCGCAGGAGGTCCGTACGGAAGGCCTGCGGGGTTTGCACCGCGACGAGGGAGGCCCGGTCGAGGGTCTCGATGACGAGTTCCCCCCGGACCCGCTTCACGGTGTCCGCGAGCGGGACGGCGGGGACGACCGCGGGATGGCGCGCCGCCGCCTCGGCGACCCTCGCCACGAGGGCTTCCGAGGCGAGGGGGCGGGCGGCGTCGTGGACGAGCACCGTCGCGGTCCCCGGGTCGAGCGCGCGAAGGCCGTTCTCGACCGAGTCGCGGCGCCTTGGGCCGCCGGCGACGATCTTCCAGCCGGGGAGGTGCGCGCGCGCGAGGTCCTCGCGCCGGAGCACAAGGACGCGGTCCCGGAACGAGGCGAAGGGCGCCGCGGCCCGTTCGACGAGCGGCCGCCCCTCGAGGTCGAGGAAGGCCTTCGGACCCCCGAAGCGGCGCCCCTCGCCCGCCGCGACGAGGATGACCCCGGCTTCCATTCCCCTGAAGGGTAGCATTTCGGGCATGCGGGTCGGCATCGGGTACGACATCCACAGGTTCGGCGCGGACCGGGCCCTGAAACTCGGCGGGGTCGAGATCCCCGAGGGCGAGGGGCTCCTTGGATGGAGCGACGCGGACTGCCTCCTCCACGCGATCTGCGACGCGCTGCTGGGGGCCGCCGGCTTGGGCGACATCGGGCAGCACTTCCCGAACGACGACCCGGAGTACCGCGGGGCCGACTCGCTCGAGCTCCTCGGGAAGGTCTCGTCGATGGTCGCCCGCGCGGGCTACCGGGTGGTCAACGTCGACTCGACCGTCCTCGCGGAGGAGCCCCCGCTCGCGCACTACCGGGAAGCGATGAAGAGGCGGATCGGGGGCGCGCTCTCGATCTCGCCGGACGCGGTCGGGGTGAAGTTCGGGACCAACGAGCGGCTCGGCGCGATCGGCCGGATGGAGGGGATCGCGGCCCACGCGGTCTGCCTCATCGAGAAGCGCGCCGGGCGATGAGGCTCTACGACACGCTCACGAGGCGCGTGAAGGAGTTCGCGCCGCGGGAGCCGGGGCACGTCCGCATGTACAACTGCGGGCCGACCGTCTACCGGCGGAACCACCTCGGGAACTACCGCGCCTACGCGACGGCGGACCTCCTGCGCCGGACGTTCGAGCTCCTCGGCTGGCGCGTCACGCAGGTGATGAACATCACCGACGTCGGCCACCTGACGGAGGACGACGTCGCCGACGCGGCGGGCGAGGACAAGCTCCAGAAGGAGGCGCAGCAGCGGAAGCTCGACCCGTGGCAGATCGCGCGCGAGGTCGAGGGCTGGTTCCACGAGGACCGCCGCACGCTCCGGATCCTCGACGCGCACAGGTACCCGCGCGCGACCGAGCACATCCCCGAGATGATCGCGATGATCGAGGCGCTCGTGGCGAACGGCCACGCGTACGCCGCGGACGGCAACGTCTACTTCTCGGTCGGGTCGTTCCCGTCCTACGGCGCGCTCTCCGGCAACACGGTGGAGAAGCTCGACGCGGGCGCCTCCGGCCGCGTGGAGGAGCGCTCGGACAAGCGGAGCCCGCACGATTTCGCGCTCTGGAAGCACGATCCGAAGCACCTGATGCAGTGGGATTCGCCCTGGGGTCGGGGGTTCCCGGGCTGGCACATCGAGTGCTCGGCGATGTCCCGGAAGTACCTCGGCGACACGTTCGACCTCCATACCGGAGGGCCCGACAACATCTTCCCGCACCACGAGTGCGAGATCGCGCAGAGCGAGTCGGTGACGGGGAAGCCGTTCGTCCGCCACTGGGTGCACTGCGGCTGGCTCACGCTCGGCGGCGAGAAGATGAGCAAGCGCGCCGGGAAGATCCACACCGTGCCCGAGCTGGTCGAGATGGGCTACGCGGGCGCGGACATCCGCCTCTTCCTCCTGAAGCAGCATTACCGGGCGCCGCTGCCGTTCCGCCTGGAGCTCCTCGACGAGGCGAGGGAGATCCGGAAGCGGTTCAATAATTTCATACGGCAGGAGCGCCCCCCGGGCCCCCCCGACTCCGAGGCCGCGGACGCGGCGCGCGCGAGGTTCCGCGCGGCGCTCGAGGACGACCTGAACACGTCGGAGGCGCTCGCCGTCCTGCACGAGCTGATGACGACGGTGAACCGCACCGGCGCGGGCGCCGACGAGGCGGTTCGCTTCCTGCGCGAGGCGGACAGGGTCCTCGCGATCCTCGACGAGCCCGACGAGGCGCCGGATGCCGAGATCGAGCGGCTGATGGCGGAGCGCGAGGCGGCGCGGAGGTCTCGCGACTTCAAGAGGTCCGACGCGATCCGCGACGAGCTCTTGAAGCGCGGGATCGAGCTCCTCGACACGCCGCAGGGCACGCGCTGGCGCAGGAAGTGAGGGGGCTCCGGGGGCCTGCAATACGCCTGTGCCGAACGACACCCACCCGTCGATGGCGGAGCGCCAGATCGAGCTGCTCCGCGCCGCCGGCCCGGAAGGCCGCGTCGCGGCGGCGATGGCGATGTCGCGCACCGCGATCGACGCCTCGCGCGCCGCCCGCGTGCCTCGACCGGCCGGCGCTTCGGTCGGCTCTCCACGAGCCGGCGAGGTAGCCCACCGCGAGGCAGACGATGAGCGCCGGGAGCGTCCACCACCTCATCGCGGCCGGCCGCGGCGCGCGTGGCCCTTGCGGCCGGGGCGGTAGCCCACCGTGCGGGAGACGCCCGCGTCCTCCGCATGCACGTAGGTCTCGCCCGCCTGCTTCCGCCGCGCCTCGACCGCCTCCTTCGGCGGCTCCGCCGGGATCAGCGCCAAGGGGCCGCTCCCGATCAGGTCCTTCCGGCCGCGGTCGAGCAGCGCCTTCCGCACCGTGAACCAGTTCTCCGGCTTGAAGTACTGGAGCAGCGCGCGCTGCGTCTCCCGGTCCTTGAGCTTCCTCGCCGTCTCGACGGGCTTCATCGTCGTCGGGTCGAGGCCCGTCCAGTACATGCACGTCGCCACGTCCATCGGGGCGGGGATGAAGTCCTGCACCTGCCGCGGCCGGTAGCCCCGCTGCTTCAGGAACACCGCGAGCTCGATCATGTCGTCCACGGTCGAGCCCGGATGGCTCGCGATGAAGTAGGGGACGAGATACTGCTCCTTCCCGGCCCGCTTCGACGCAGCCTCGAAGGACCTGGCGAACGTGTCGCACGACTCCTTCGAGGGCTTCCGCATGAGGTCGAGCACCCTCTCGCTCACGTGCTCCGGCGCGACCTTCAGGTGGCCGCCCGTGTGGTGCGCGGCGATCTCCTCGACGTACTTCGGATCCCGGTTCGCGAGGTCCATCCGGATCCCGCTCGCGACGAGCACCCGCTTCACGCCCTTCACGGCCCGCGCCTTCCGCAGGAGCTCGATCGTCGGCTTGTGGCTCGTCCCGAGGAGCTTGCAGATCGTCGGGTGGACGCACGAGGGGCGGTGGCACTTCGCCTCCACGTCCGGCCGCGTGCAGCGCATCCTGTACATATTTGCGGTAGGGCCGCCGAGGTCGCTGACCGTCCCCTTGAAGTCCGGCTCCGCGGCCATCGCCTCCACCTCGCGGAGCACCGACGCCTCGCTCCGGCTCTGGATGATCCGCCCCTCGTGCATCGTGATCGAGCAGAAGGTGCAGCCGCCGAAGCAGCCGCGCATGATCGACACGGAGTCCTTGATCATCCCGTGCGCGGGGATGGCCTCGCGATACCGCGGGTGCGGGCGGCGCAGGTAGGGGAGGTCGTAGGCGGCGTCCATCTCCTCCTGCGAGAGGGGCAGGGTCGGCGGGTTCACGACGACGACGCGGTCGCCGTGGCGCTGGATGAGCCGGCGGGCGTTGAACGGGTTCGTCTCGTGATGGAGGAGGCGCGTCGCCCTGGCGAAGGCGACCTTGTCGTCGCGCACCTGCTCGTAGGACGGGAGTTCGATCGCGTCGTCCGGCGCCGCCTCGTTCTTCCCGAGGAGGTAGGCGACCCCCCGCTGCCCCCGGAGCCCCCTGACATCGCCGTTCTCGAGATGCTTCGCGATCTCGACGATCGGGCGCTCGCCCATGCCGTAGACGAGGAGGTCCGCCTTCGACAGCACGAGCATCGACGGCTTAACCGAGTCGGACCAGTAGTCGTAGTGCGCGATCCTGCGGAGCGACGCCTCCACCCCGCCGGCCACCACCGGCACCCCCGGGAACGCCTCGCGGCAGCGCTGCGCGTAGACCGCGGTCGCGCGGTCGGGGCGGCACCCCGCGCGACCGCCCGGCGAGTAGGCGTCGTCGTTCCTGCGCTTCCGGTTCGCCGTGTAGTGGTTGATCATCGAGTCCATGTTGCCCGCGGAGACGGCGTAGAAGAGCCGCGGGCGGCCGAGCGCGCGCCATGCTTCCGCGGACTGCCAGTCGGGCTGCGGGAGGATCGCGACCTTGAACCCGTGGGACTCGAGGACGCGGCCGAGGATCGCCATCGCGAACGACGGGTGGTCGACGTAGGCGTCGCCCGTCACGAAGACGACGTCGGGCTGCGCCCACCCGCGGGCGCGCATCTCCTCCGCGGAGGTGGGCAGGAATGCCTTCAGCACGGCCCCAGTGTACGATCCCTGCGGATGCGGCTTCTTGTGCTCTCGGTTTTCTGCGCGGCGGTCGCGGCGCAGGAGGAGGAGGACCCGATCGAGTTGGCGCTGCCCGGCGTGGTGGTCAGCGCGGCGGGGGAGCATCTCTCCGGCGTCCGAGTCGAGGCATGGGATGCGCTCGAGCCCTCCCGGTTCCTGTGCGAGGGGGCTTCGGGGGCCGACGGGCGGTTCCTGCTCGCGCTGCGGCGCTCGGACCTCGCGCGGCGGGAGCATGCGTTCGGGCCGCTGCGGCTCGTCGCGGTGGGCGAGGGGCTCGCGACCGCCGTCACGGAGGCATCGGCGGGCGCGCGCGAGGCGCGGCTCGTCGTCTCTCCCGCGGTCCCGATCCGCGGGAGCGTCGTCGACGCGGACGGCGCGCCCGTGCCCGGCGCGATCGTCCGCGGGTACGAGGGCGGCATCTTCGAGGAGACCACCGCTGTCGAGGACGGCACGTTCGTGCTGCGGCGGTTCGCCGCCGGAGCCTCGCTCGAGGCGTACCGCGACCACGTCGGCCTCGCCGCGCGGCTGCCGAAGGGCGCCGAGCCGAGGCTCGTGCTGCCGCGCGTCGCGCCCGTGCGCGGCCGCATCGTCGCGCTCGGGTCGGGCGAGCCGGTCGCGGGGGCGCGGCTGTTCTGGCGCGACCGCGTCGTCGGTGAGGCGGACGCGTCGGGGGCGTTCGCGGTCGCCGTGGACGGGTCGGCGCCGCTCCTCGTCGCGGCGCCGGGTCACGTCGTCGGGCGTGTCGCGGGCGAGGTGACCTCGCTCGCGAAGTCGGAGGCGCTCCGCGGCCGCGTGGCGGATCCAAGGGACCGTGGCGTCGCGGGCGCGGTCGTCACGCTCGCGGGCGACGTCACCTTCGTCACGACCGCCGACGAGAGCGGCCTCTTCGCGTTCGACGCCGTGCCGCAGGGGCTCGTCCGGCTCGTCGCGCGCGCGCCGGGGTTCCTCGACGCCTCGGTGCGCCTCGACGCGGGCGCGCTCGGCGACGAGGTCACGCTCTCGCTCGCCCGCGGCGCCGCCGTCGCGGGCCGCACCGTCCGCGAGGGCGCCCCGGCCGCGGGCGTCCGCGTGAGCGCGCTCGACGCGGGCGGCGCGGAGGTCGCGTACGGCTACAGCGACGCGCAGGGGCGCTTCCTCTTCGGGGGAGTGCCGCTCTCCGCGGTCCGGCTCGCCTCGGCGGACGCCCTGGGCGCCTCGCTCGAGGCGCCGCTCGGCACGATCGAGGAGGGGGGGCGCGGGGGGCCGTACCTGCTCGAGGTGAGGGACCACCTGCCGCTCTCGGGGAGGCTCCGGAGCGACGCGGGGTTCCCGCTCGCGGGCGCGAAGGTCAGGTGCGGCGGCCGCGAGGTGACGACGGATCGCGAGGGGCGGTTCGCGTTCGATCGCCTTCCGGCGAGGTGGCAGCAGGTCGAGGCCGCGCCCGACCGCCACTTCCCCGTGGCGGTCTCGGCGCGGCCGGGCTCGCCGGTGGACCTCGTCGCCACGTCGCGCTTCGGCGAGGCGCGGCTCCTTGTCGACGTGACCGGCGCCTCGCTTTTCACCGTGGAGCTCGCCGCGCGCTTCGATCCGCCCGTCGCGCGGAAGGTCTCCCTCACGCCCGCGGTGTTCGAGGGGCTCGCTCCCGGGTCCTACGACCTGCGCGTGCGGGCGCCGGGGTGTCTCGAGTTCGCGAGGGTGATCGAGGTGCCCGCGGAGGGGCTGCGGGTGGGCGCGGCCCTCGCGCGCGGGGGAACGCTCAGGCTCGTGTCATCGCCGGGCGCGTCGGTCGCGATCTTCTCGGTGCGCGGCAAGGCGCCGCCGGTCGTCGCGCTGAAGCTCGCGGACGGGGAGCAGACGCTCTCCGACTTCGGCCCGGGCCTCTACCGCTTCGTGTCGCGGGCCGACGGCGAGCTCGTGGTCGTGAAGGAGATCGAGCTCGACCCGACGACGCCGCCCCGGGAGCTCGACCTGCGGGGCGGCAAGGAGTCGACGCTCGTCGTGGAGGTGAAGGACGCGATGGGCACGCCGGTGGAGGGCGCGGAGATCACGCTCGCCACGGAGGGCGGCTTCTCGCGGAAGGTGGGCGGCAAGACGGACGCGGCCGGGCGGCTTCGGGTCGAGCGGCTCTTCGAGGGGCGGATGCACGTGCGGGCCGCGCTCGGCGACGCGCTGGGCGAGGCGGCCATGGACACGACTCCCGGGACCGAGTCGAGCTTGGCGATCACGATGCGATGACCATGGACCCGGGCCACCCCGACGCTCACCCGCCGGCCGAGATCGCGAGGAAGGTCGAGAGCCTCGGCGTGGCGAAGGCGCGCACGGACACGGTGACGCTGCTCGTGCTGGCGGTGCTCGCGGGGGCGTTCATCTCGCTCGGCGCGCTGCTGTTCACGGTGATCGTCACGGACTCGACGCTGGGCTTCGGCGTGACCCGCCTGCTCGGCGGCGTGGGCTTCTGCCTCGGCCTCGTGCTCGTGGTCGTCGCGGGCGCGGAGCTCTTCACCGGCAACAACCTCATCGCGATGGCGTGGGCGAGCCGCCTCATCGGCATCCGCGAGGTCGCGCGGAACTGGCTGCTCGTCTACGCCGGCAACGTGGCGGGCTGCATCGGGACGGTCCTGCTCGTGCTCCTGGGCGATCTCGCGAGCCTCAGTGTCGGCGCGGTCGGCGACACCGCGGTCCGGATCGCGGCCGCGAAGGCGGAGCTCTCGCTCGTCGGGGCGTTCGCGCGCGGCGTGCTCTGCAACGCGCTCGTCTGCCTCGCGGTGTGGCTCGCGATGGGCGGGCGTAGCGTGACGGACCGGATCCTCGCGGTCCTCTTCCCGATCACGGCGTTCGTGGCGATCGGACTCGAGCACTCGATCGCCAACTGGTTCTTCCTGCCCTATGGCCTCGCGCTGGACGAGCACGGCCTCGTGTCGTCCGGGGGCGCGGTGCGGAACCTCCTCGCCGTGACCGCCGGCAACGTCGTCGGCGGCACGCTGCTCGTCGCCGGCGTCTACTGGCTTGCCTACCTGCGGTCGTCGCGGGCCGCGCGGACCTAGGGTCTGTCCGAAAAGTCGGCCGTAAGGACCGAGGCTAAGCGAGCCGCTGCCAGTCGAGGAAGGCCGACGAGCCTGTTGACGGAGAGATACGGTGAGGAGGCCTGACGAAGTATGGCGGCGGCGTAGCCAGCCGAATCCAGGACGGTGGGACGAGGTCGACGGCCTCCCCGCGGTCCGCGAGGGAGGCCGCGCGCGTCCTCCGCGTCCACCCGCTGAGGGCCGCGGACGCGCTGCAACTCGCCGCTGCCGTCGTCGCCTTCGAATATCGCCCGCGCCGGCGGGCGTTCCTGAGCTTCGACGAGCAGATCCTTGCCGCCGCCCGTCGCGAAGGGTTCCACGCTGCCCGGCCCGCCTGAGTGCGGAGCTCACTTCGCAGGCAGGGGAGCCTTCGTCGCGGCTTCGATCCCCGTGCGGAAGCTGGGCAGGCAGGTCAGCGGTTGACCTGCGCGAACGCGGCGATGCAGCGGTCGATGTCCTCCGGCGAGTGCGCGGCCGAGAGCTGCACGCGGATCCGAGCCTGGCCCTTCGGGACGACGGGGTACGAGAAACCGATCACGTAGATGCCCTTCTCGAGGAGCGCCTTGGCCATGTCGTGGGCCTTCCGCTCGTCGTAGAGCATGATCGGCACGATCGGCGTCACCCCCGGCTTCACCTCGAACCCCGCCTTCGTGATCCCGTCACGGAACCGCTTCGTGTTCTCCTTCAACCTCCTCACGAGGTCGCCCGAGGACGAGAGGAGCCTGAACGCCTCGAGCGCGCCCGCCGCGATCGGCGGCGGCAGCGTGTTCGAGAAGAGGTACGGCCGCGACCGGTTGCGCAGCACGTCGACGACCTCCTTCCGGCTCGCCGTGAACCCCCCCGAAGCCCCCCCGAGCGCCTTGCCGAGGGTCGACGTGATGATGTCCACCTTCCCCTCGACGCCGCAGTGCTCCCAAGTCCCGCGCCCCGTCTCCCCGATGAACCCGGTCGCGTGCGAGTCGTCGACCATCACCATCGCGTCGAAGCGCTCCGCGAGCGCGCAGATCTCCTTCAAGGGCGCGATGTTGCCGTCCATCGAGAACACGCCGTCGGTCGCGATCATCAATCGCTTCGCCCCGCCCGCGCGCGCCTCCTTGAGCTTGCTCTCGAGATCCCCCATGTCCGCGTTCGCGTACCGGAACCGCGCCGCCTTGCAGAGCCGTATCCCGTCGATGATCGACGCGTGGTTCAGCGCGTCGGAGACGATCGCGTCGCCTTCGCCCAGGAGCGTCTCGAAGAGCCCGCCGTTCGCGTCCCAGCACGCGACGTAGAGGATCGAGTCCTCCATCCCGAGGAACTGCGCCGCCGCGCGCTCGAGCTCCTTGTGCAGGTCCTGCGTGCCGCAGATGAACCGCACCGAGCTCATCCCGTAGCCGTGGTCGTCGAGCGCCTTTCTCGCCGCCGCGATGATCCGCGGGTGCGACGAGAGGCCGAGGTAGTTGTTCGCGCAGAAGTTCAGGACCTCGCGGCCGCCCTGCACGCGGATGTGAGCGCCCTGCGGCGTCACGATCACGCGCTCGTCCTTGTAGCGGCCCTCGTTGCGGATGGTGTCGAGCTCCGCGCGGAGCCCTTCGCGCACGGCATCGGGATACATGCCGGGAAGTCTAACTGGGCGGGCTCCGGGGGCCTACCTGCAGGGGGATCAGGTCACCCTGCACCGCGACGAGGGCCGTCGGCCCGTCCGGATCGAGCACCGGGTTCGTGTGGTTCAGGTGGAAGAACCGGACCTTCGCCGCCTCCTCGGGGGACAGCAGGTCGAGTGTTTCCGAGATCGGCGGGTGCGGCACGTCGCCCTGCCGGCCGATCTCGCCGCGGCGCCAGAACGTCCCGTCGAGGAGCGCGAGGTCGCACCGCGCGAGGAGCGCCCCGAGGTCGAGGTCCCAGCGGTCGATGTCGGGCAGGTAGAGGATCCGGCGCGAGGGCCCCTCCACGAAGTAGCCGACCGTGTCGCCGCCCCGGTGGTTCACCGGGAACGACTCCACGAGAAGCCCCTCCTCGAGCTCCACCCCGCTTCCCGCCGCGAGGGGCGCGAGCATGAGGTTCCTCTCGAGGAGCCTTCGCCACGGCTCGTTGTCACGGAGGAACGCGCATACGCCCTCCGGCGCGTGCACCGTGATCCCGCGCGCGCCGTACGCCTCCTCGCCGAGCTGCCAGAGCCCCGCCACGTGCCCCATGTGCGCGTGCGTGAGGAAGATCGCCGCCGGGAACGACGGCATCATCCGCACCTGCTGCGGCAGCGCGGGCGTCGCGTCGATCAGGTACGTGCGCGCGCCCGCGATCCCGAGGCAGGCGGGCAGGAGCGGCGCGTCGCGGAACCGCTCGCACCGCGGGCACGCGCATCCGACGTGCGGCACGCCCGCGTCCTGGGCGACCCCGAGGACGCGGGCATGGATCATCCGCTAGTTCCCGAGACGCTTCGCGACCGCGTCCCAGTCGACCACGTTCCAGAACGCCCCGACGTAGTCCGCGCGCCGGTTCTGGTACTTGAGGTAGTAGGCGTGCTCCCAGACGTCGAGGCCGAGGAGCGGCTTGCAGTCGCAGTCGACGATCCCCTTCATCAGGGGGTTGTCCTGGTTGGGCGTCGAGCAGATGCAGAGGCTCTTGTCCGGCTTCTGGCCGAGCCACGCCCAGCCCGAGCCGAACCGGCCCATCGCCGCCGCCGCGAACTGCTCCTTGAACTTGTCGAAGCTGCCGAACGCGGAGGAGATCCCGTCGGCGAGCGCGCCCTTCGGGGCGCCGCCCTTCTTCGGCCCCATGAGCGTCCAGAAGAAGGAGTGGTTCCAGTGGCCGCCGCCGTTGTTGCGCACGGCAACCCGGATCTTCTCCGGCACGCTGCCGAGGTCGGAGATCAGGGCGTCGAGCGTCTTCGCCGCGAGCTTCGGTTCCGCCTCGAGCGCCTTGTTCAGGTTCGTCACGTAGGCGGCGTGGTGCTTTCCGTGGTGGATCTCCATCGTCCGCGCGTCGATATGCGGCTCGAGCGCGTCGAAGGCATACGGGAGGGAGGGCAGTTCGTGTGCCATGCGGCGATTCTAGCCCGCGCCGCGCAGGGCCAAAAGGATCGCCTCGCCGTACTCGCGCAGCCGGAAGGGCTCCATGTGCTCCCTGAGCCCGTCGATTGTCGAGGGCGCCGAGAGCGCGATCTTCATGAGCAACTCGTTCTTCGCGACGACGAAGGTCTCGACGCCGCGCTTCTCGGCGGCGGCCGCGCGCCAGCGCCGGAGCCGCTCGAACCGCTCGCGCGCGTCGGGCGGGAGCGGGCCCGCGTCGTTCTTCCGGGGAGGGGGGCGCGGGGGGAGGGGGCCCTCGCGCTGCGCGTCCGCGACGATCCGGCGCACGTCCTCCTTGTAGCGGTGCCAGAAGCTCGGGGGCACGCCGCGCGGCGGGTTGCCCGCCGCACCCCTCGCGAGCAGGACGAGCGCGGAGTCGGGCGCGATCCGGTAGGGCGCGCGGTTCCGCTTCTCCGCCTCCGTCTCGCGGAGGAGGAAGAGGTCCCGGAGGATCCGCTGCGGCACCCCGCGCAGGTCCTTGTCGAGCCGGCGGAACCCCTCGGGATCGAAGGGCTCGGGCGTCCACTCGCGCGCCGCGATCCGCGCGCACTCGGACTCGATCTCCTCCGTGCGCCCGGCCCCCGAAGCCCCCTCCTTCAAGGCGCGGGCGAGGTCCAGGAGATGGCAGGTGTCCTCCGCCGCGTAGGCGATCTGCTCCTTCGCGAGGGGCCGCTGCCTCCAGTCGCTCCGCTGCTGCGACTTGTCGAGCTTTCGCCCGAAGCGCGCCTCGAGGATCCCCGCGAGCGAGTAGGGCTTCCAGCCGAGGACGAAGCACGCGACCTGCGTGTCGAAGAGCCTCCCGATCCGCCAGCCGAACTGGTGCTTCAGGAGGATGACGTCGTTCTCGGCCGCGTGGAGGACGGTCTCCCGCCCCGGGTCGGCGAGGATCTCGCCGAGCGGCGCGAGGTCGAGGCCCTGGAGCGGGTCGATCAGGAAGTCGTGGCCCCGCACCGACGCCTGCAGCAGGCAGATCCGCGCGCGGTAGGCGAAGAAGGAGTCGGTCTCGGTGTCGAACGCGAGCTCGGGCTCCTCCCGGAGCGCCGCGATCGCGCGCCCGAGGGCGTCGGGGGTGTCGACCAGTTCCGCCAAGGGCGCGGATTGTAGCGCGCGGGATTCAGTCCTCTTCCGCCCAGGCGCGGTAGGCCGCCTCGCGCGCGGAGGCGGCCTGCGCTGGCTCGAAGCCGCGCGTCTCGCCGGTGATCGCGACGAGCGCGCGGATCGCCTCGAGGCGCACGCGCTCCTCCACGCGCGAGCGGCAGAGGCGCTTCAGCGCGGGCACCGCGTCCTCGGCCCCCATGCGGCCGAGATCGCGGCAGGCCGCGGCGCGGTCCGCGGTCAGGTCGCGGAGCGTCGCGAGGAGCCGCGCCACCTTCTCCGGATCGGGGGGGGCTGCGGGGGCCGAGGCGGTGCATGGGGCGTCGGCGCGGCTCGGGACGAGCGCGTCCGGGATCCGCGCCGCCTCCCCGTGCCTCCGCAGCGCCTCCGTGCACCGCGCGCGGAGGCCCGCCGGGAGCAGCGGGTCCTTGAGCGCGGCCGCCATCAGGTGGTTCGCGCGCGCGTCGCCGATCGCCGCGAGGGCGCGCAGCGCGCCGTGCCGGTCGTCGCGCTCGAGGAGCAGCCGCTCGACCGCGGCCGTCGCGCCGGGGAACGCGAGCGCGCGCAGCGCCGTCTCCTTCATCTCCGGGTCGCCGAGGTCGAGCGCCTCGATCATGCCGGGCACCGCATCCTCGCCCATCGCGCCCTGAAGCGCGCGGCACGCCGCGGCGCGGACCGCGATGTCGTCGTCGGCGAGGCATCGGAGCGCGCCCGGCCGCAGGTCCGCGGGAAGGGGCCCCGCCTCGATGCGGCGCAGTGCGGCGTAGCGCACGTAGGGGTTCCCCGAGACGAACTCCCAAGGGTAGGCGGGGGCCGACGGCGCGAGCCTCGGCTCGGGAAGCGACCGGACGTGCTCGTGCCACTGCGCCTCGATCGCCTCCAGGTCGCCGCACTCCTCCGCGAGGAGCGTCCGCGCGAGCGCCTCCTCCGAGCCGGGGCGCGGGCGCGCGGCGAAGAGCCGCAGCTCGAAGCGCCGGAAGGCCTCCTTGTGGCGCGCGTCCGTGGCGAGGAAGTGGACGAGGCTCCACGCGAGGCCGTAGAAGCGGATCGGCGGCAGTCCGGGCGCGTCCGCCTCGCCCGCGTCGAGGACGAGCCTGCCTTCGCGCACCTGCGCGCGCGTCGCGAGGAGCGCGTCAAGGCTCGCCTCGCCCCCCTCGAGCGCCGCCTGCGCCGCCCGCACGCGGAGGCGCGCGGCGCCGCGCTCCGCGGTCGGATCCATGAGCCCCTCGAAGAAGCACGCGATGCCCTCGCCGTACCAGCTCGGCGGCCGCGCGTCGGGGTGGCGGCGGCGGAACCAGTGGTGCGCCGCCTCGTGGACCGCGACGGGCCAGCCGGTCTCGCCGAGCGTGCCGTCCCACACGAGCGCGCACCGGTCGAGTGCCCCGTCGAAGTGGCCGACGGCCCCCGAAACCCCCTCGCCCAGACGCCGGTACTCGTCCTTCGTCCGGAAGAGCGCGATCCGCATCGGCCGCCGCGCGTCGACCGGGCCGAAGCGGTCCTCGAAGAACGCCTGCGCGCGGCGGAGGTGCGCGGCGACCTCCCGGCCGACCTCCGGGAACGTGTTCGTCTCGACGACGAAGCAGCCGTCCCATGCCTCGGTCGCCTCCGTCCACGGATGTCGATCGAGCGCGGCGGAGGCGCTGGCCAAGGCGAGCCAGACGAGCAGCACGCGCATGGGGAGCCCATGGGTGCACGCGCCGTTCCGGGCGGGTTCCGTCGGGATTCCTCGACGCCCCGGGGGAAGGGGCGCGACCGGCCGTCGCGTTTTTTGGACGCGCGGCGCCGTAACCGCCGGGCCGGGCCCCCCGTTTAGAATCGGCGGAGGCCACGGAATGCAGCGAATCCCCTTCGTCCTCGTTCTCCTTCTCGGCGCGGTCGTCGCGGGCGGCAGCGCGCGCGACGAGTACCCGACGCGGGCCGCGGCGGTCAAGGCCGACGACGCCCTTGCGCAGTACCGCCTCGCGCTCTGGTGCGCTGAGCAGGGGCTCGACGCGGAGGCGCGCTTCCACTACCGGGCCGTGGTCACGATCGACCCGGACCACCGCGCGGCGCGCCGTGCCCTCGGCTTCGAGCACGTTGCGGGGCGCTGGGTCGCGGGCAAGGACGCGATGCGCGCGAAGGGGTTCCAGGAGTTCGAGGGGCGCTGGGTGACCGCCGAGGAGTACGCGCTCTACGCGAAGGACGAGATCGCCGCGAAGGCGGAGCGCGAGGCGCGCAAGGCGGCCGACGAGGCGCTCAAGCGGGCGTGGAACGCGGACGCGGCCGTGCGCGCGCGGGCCATGGCCGAGATCGAGCGGCTCGATGCGAAGCACCGGCTGCGGCCGCTCTCGATCGCCGCGCGCGTGAACCATAAGGACGTACGGCTTCGCGCGATCGACGGGCTCAAGGCGCTCAACGACAAGGAGGCGCTGCCGGCGCTCTACCAGCGCGCGATCTTCGACGCCGACGAGGAGGTCCGCCGCGCGGCGGCCCTCGGGATCAAGGCGACGGACGCGGAAGGGAAGATCGGGCCGTTCGTGAACGCGCTCGGCTCGGCGTTCGCGCCGGTGCGCGTCAACGCCGCCACGGCGCTCGGCACGCTCGGGGACGCGGGCGCGGTCGGGCCGCTCATCGCGCGCTACCAGATCTCGGGCGGCAGCGGCCAGAGCGTCTACATCTCGCAGGTGAACCAGATCAGCTACGTGCAGGACTTCGACGTCGAGGTCGCGCAGACGGCCTTCATCGCCGACCCGGTGATCGGCGTCATCCAGGACGGGCTCACGCTCAACTTCCGCGCGCTCTCCCACACGGGGACCTATGACGTCTACGAGGGCGCGGCCTACGCGGGCGCGCTGCGCCAGCTGACCGACAAGGACCTCGGCACCGACGCGAAGGCGTGGGCGGAGTGGTACCGGAACGAGAAGCGCGCGCAGGAGCGCCGGGAGAAGCCGTAGCGGGGGGGGCCGGGGGGGGCCGCCGAGCTCGCGACGCTACGGGAGCTTCCGGATCTCGCGCTTCGCCTCGCGCACGCGCTTCGCCGCGGCCCTCTCGAACCAGCGGCGCGCGTGCGCGCGGTTCTTCCGCACGCCCTCGCCGTCGCGGTAGCAGAGGCCGAGGAGGTAGAAGGCCCACTCGTAGCCCTGCGCCGCGGAAGCCCGGTACAGCGCGACGCTGCGCCGGCGGTCGCGGCGGACGCCCTTCCCGTTGTGATAGTGGACGCCCAGGTCGCACTGCGCCGCCGCATGGCCCGCGGCCGCGCCCCGGCGCAACCAGCGGACGGCGAGCGCAGGGTTCGACGGGGCGCCATGGTGGCCGTCGTAGAGGTCGCCGAGCGCCCTCATCGCCTGGGGGTTCCCGCGCCGTGCGGCCCTGCGCAGCCACCGGACGGCCTCCCGCCAGTCCTGCGTCACGCCTTGGCCATGCTTGTACATGAGGCCGATGTTGCCCAGCGCGTGCGCGTTCCCCCGGCGCGCCGCCCGGCGATACCAAGCGAGCGCCTCCCTCCGGTCGCGTCGCACGCCCTCGCCGTAGAACAGCGCGCGGCCGAGGGTCACCTGTGCGTCGGGGTGGCCCTGTTCCGCCGCGCGCCGGAACCACCGGACGGCCTCGCCGCGGGCCCGAGCGCCCAGCGCCCCTTCGCGCACCAACTCCCCGAGAGCGATCTGCGCTTCCGCATCGCCCTGCTCCGCGGCGCGCCGGTACCAGAGCGCCGCTTGCCGCCGATCCGCCCGCATGCCCCGGCCCAGCTCGCAGTAGAGGCCCAGGTTGTACGCGGCGTTCCGATTCCCCTGCCGCGCGGCGCGCCGGTAGAGCGCGATCGCCTTGCTCAGGTTGCGCCGCTTGCCTTTTCGATTCGCGAGGAGGATCCCGAGGTTCAGTTGTGCGCTGTCGTACCCGCGCACCGCCGCCTTCTCATACCAGCGTGCGGCCGCGCCGAGGTTCCGCGGCAGGACCCGACCGGACTCGTACTCGTAGCCGAGGGTGTACTGGGCCCATGCGTTGCCGCTCCGGGCAAGCCGGCGGAGCGACGGCAAGGCCGCACGCGGTCGGGGCCCGGCGAGCAGGCGGTCGGCGAGCGCGACCTGCACCCGCGCGTCGCGCGCCCGGGCGCGCCGGTCGGGCTTCGCGTCGGCCATCACACGTGGTTCAACCGCGCCCCGGCGCCGCGGTTCTGCCGTCCCTTGGTGCGCCACTCTTGGCGCGGTCCGGCGCGCGCAAGTCGCGCGAGGGCAGGCTCTTGCGGCTGCCGCGCGCCTCAACCGTTGACCTGTCTTCTCGCCTTGCGCCGCCGCACGAGCCTGCTTCGCAGGATCGCAGGCCCGGGATCGCCGCGTCTCGCGGCGGCGGGCCGCATCTGCAGTGCGGCGACGCCCATCACCACGAAGGTGCCGAGGCTGAGCAGGCTGCCGATCGCCGGCGAGCCTCCGTTCCCGCTGAGCAGGCAGAGGAAGGCCAAGGTGTGCAGCAGGCCGTAGGCGGACGGGATGCCGTAGGCGCGCCACGGCGCGCGCCAGGTCGATGCCAGCGAGATGCCGGCGAGGAGCGCGAGCGCCGCCGCGACGATACCGACGAAGCCGTTGGGCATGTCGAACACGTGGGAATGCCACGCATCGAAGGCGACGCGGAACGGCCGCTCCATGCGCCGGTGGCTCTCGAAGAAGGGGCTGTTGAAGGGATGCTCGGGCGAGCTCCTGTCGCCGAAGAAGTCGCGTCCCTTCCCGTACTTCCACTCCTCCAGCGTCTTCCACGAGACGCTCCCCCATGCGAGGAACATCGCGGCGAACCCGAGGCAGCCGGCCACGAGGACCAGGAGGCAGACGCGTCGCGCCGGGTCCGCGCGCTGGACGGGGGGGGCCGGCGCGCGCGAGGCTGCGGTCGCCGGGCCGCGCCTCGGGGCCGACCCCTCGATCGCGTTCCTCACGGCAAGCGCGGTCGGAGGACGCCGCTCGGGGTCGTGCTCCAGGAGCGCGAGAACGACCGCGTCGAGGTGGGTGTGGGTCCGTGCGCGGTGCGACGGTGGCGGGAACCGGCCGATCGGCAGCTGTCCCGCGAGCATCTCGTAGAAGACGACGCCGAGCGAGTAGAGATCGGCGCGCCGGTCGATCGCGCTCGACCGGTCGAGCTGCTCCGGCGCCATGTAGTGCGCGGTGCCCATCACGTCGTGGGGACCCGTCAGCGCGCTCGTCTTCGTCTCCTCGATCAGCTTGGCGAGGCCGAAGTCCGCGATGCGGACGCGGCCGCCGGAGTCGACGAGGATGTTCTCGGGCTTGATGTCCCTGTGGATGACGCCCTGCTCGTGCGCGTAGTGGAGGCCGTCGCAGATCTGGAGGGCGATCCCGACCGCCCTCCCTGGCTCCATCCGCGCGTCCGCGAGCAGCTGCCGCAGGCTCTTGCCGTCGACGAACTCCATCACGACGTAGTGGAGGGCGCCGGCCCTGCCGAAGTCGTGGATCCCGACGATGTTGCCGTGCGAGAGCTTCGCCAGCGTGCGGGCCTCGCGCTCGAGTCGTTCGGGGAAGCCGGGCTCTTCCCCGAGCTCGGGCGGCAGGACCTTCAGCGCGACGCGGCGGTCGAGCTTCCTCTGGCGCGCCTCGTAGACGGCGCCCATGCCGCCGTGGCCCAGGAGCCGCACGACGTCGAGGTCTTCGAAGAGCGCATTCAGGCTCTCGACTTCGGGCGGCCTCCAGCCGCCCGGCGGCGTGGCGGCGTCCGCGCCGAGGCCGGCCTCGAGCAGGCAGCGGGGGCAGAGTCCGTGCAGTGCGGTCGCTTCGAGCGGGGCGCCGCACCGGGGGCAGCCGCTCATGCCGGTCCCCCCCGGCCCCCCTGGCGTCGTGCGTCCATACCTTCCGGTACAGGAGTCACGGCGGGAGGTTACATCGGCGCGAGGGTCGCGAACAGCGCCCTGATCTCGTCGTCCACATCCTCGCCGTCGGCGAGCGTGGCGGCGATCTCGTTGCGGAGCGCCTGCCTGTAGCGCTGGCGCAGCCGGTGTGCCGCGACCTTGAGGGCGCCGGGCGTCATCCCGAGCGCCTCGGCGCGGCTCGCGTGGAGGGCCCGCTCGCCGCCCGCGATCGTTTCCCTGAGGACGTCGAACAGCCGCTCCTTTCCGGCCGACGCGTAGCTCCTGCGCAAGCCGGCGAGCACGCGCTCGAGGACCGCGATCGCCCAGTCGCGCTCGTAGAGACGACCGGGGGTCGCGTCGTGGCGCGGCTCGGCGAGGAACCTGCCCTCGGCGGCCCCCGCATCGAGGGAGAGGGTGAGGCGGCCGCCGCCGCGCTTGATCGCGCTCGCGGACTCCGCCTCGTTGCGGAGGTGGTTCCGGAACGCCGCGAGGAGGAAGTCCCGGAACCGGCCGCGGCCCGGATCGGCCGCCGCGACCGCGTTCCGCTCGATCACGTTCGCGAAAAACTCCTGCACCGAGTCCTCGGCCTCCTGCGCGTCGCGGCCGGTGCGGCGCGCGAACGCGTAGAGCGGGTACCAGTAGGCCGCGCACAGCGTCTCCAGCGCCGCCCGGGCGTCCGGGGTCGAGCCGCCGCCCGCAGCCCTGACCACGCTCCACCTCGTGGTGGCGAATCCCACGCCCTGATCCTAGTCGGTGGGCGCGCGGGGGGCATCGGCCATCCGCGGGGGGCTTCGGCCGGCCTGACCGCGCCGTTCCCGGTGCGGAACGCGTTCCGCGGCCCTGTTGGCGCAAGTCGTTTGCTGGCGGTCACGTACGTCTGCCGCGCAGGTTAACCGTTGATCTGGAAGCGGGCGAGGATCTCGGTTGCGGTCTCCTCGATCGCGCGGTTCGTCACGTCGATCGTCGTCCAGCCCGGGTGCGCGCGCACGATGTCGCGCGCCCAGCTGAGCTCGCGCTGGATGTGCGGGAGGTCCGCGTAGCCCTCCGAGGATCCCTCGACGCCCATCGCCACGAGCCGGGTGCGGCGGATCTCGAAGAGCGCCCGCGGCGTGATGTGCAGCGCGAACACGCGGCGCGGGTCCACGAGGTCGATCTCCGGCGGCGGCTTCACCCCGAAGACGAGCGGCAGGTTCGCCGCCTTGTACCCCCTCTGCGCGAGGTGCGCGCACACGGGCGTCTTCGACGTGCGGCTCACGCCGACGACCACGATGTCCGCGTGGACGAAGTTCCTTGGGTTCTGGCCGTCGTCGTTCTTCACCGTGAACTCGAGCGCCTCGATCCTGCGGAAGTACTCCGCGTCCATCCGGTGGAGGAGCCCCGGCTGGCTCACCGGGGACTCGTGGAGCCACGCGCCGATCCGCGCCATCAGCGGCCCCATGAGGTCCACCGACTGCACGCCGTACTGCGCCGCGCGGTTGAGGACGGCGACGCGCTGCTCCGCGTCGACGAGCGTGTAGACGACGAGCGCGCCCTCGCCCGCGGCGTTGTCGATCGTCTCCGCGAGCGCCTTGGGGTCCCGCATGTTCGAGAGGATCCGGAGCCTCACCTGCTCGTGGTGGAACTGCAGCAGCGCCGCCTGGACGACCTTGGCGCCGGTCTCGCCCGTCGAGTCGGAGATCACGTAGATCGCACGGCGCTGGTCGGCGCTCAACTTCCCTCCCGCCAGAGGTGCCCGTCCGGGTAGACCTCCTTCTTCCAGATCGGGACGTCCTTCTTCAGCCGCTCGATCGCCGCCGCGCACGCATCGAGCGCGTGCGCGCGTCGCGGCGAGGAGACCGCGATCGCGAGGCTCACTCCGCCGACCTCGACGCGCCCCCGCCGGTGGTGGATGGCCACGTGCCACGCGCCCTTTTCCCGGAGCGCCGCCGCGAGCCGCGCGAACTGCTTCATCGCCATCGACTCGAGCACCTCATACTCGAGATGGAGGACCTTCCGGCCGGCGTTCTCGCCGCGCACGGTGCCGAGAAAGGTCGCGATCGCGCCGCAGCGCGGGTCCCTCACGGCCTCGAAGGAGGCGGAAGGGTCGATCTCCCCGTCGACGATCCGGAAGTCGTCGCGGAAGCGGGGGGGCTCCGGGGGACCGCTCACTTCGGCCCCCAACGCCCCCTCACATATTCCTCGACGAGCGCCATGAACGCCTCCGCGATGTCCTCGCCCTCGAGCAGCGCGCGCCGCTTCCCGTCCACGTAGACCGGCGCCTTCGGCTCCTCCCCGCTCCCGGGCAGCGAGATCCCGATGTCCGCGGCGCGCGACTCGCCGGGGCCGTTCACCACGCAGCCCATCACCGCGACCTTGAGCGTCTCGGCGCCGGGATAGCGCGCCTTCCACTCCGCGCGGCTCCGCTCGAGGTGCGCCTGGATCCGCTCCGCGAGCTCGCGGAAGAGCGTCGAGGTCGTGCGGCCGCAGCCTGGGCACGAGGTCACCGAGGGGCGGAAGGAGCGCAGCCCGAGCGCCTGGAGGAGCTCCTCGCAGAGCCGCACCTCGCGCGTGCGGTCGCCCTTCACCTCGGGCGTGAGGCTCGCGCGGATCGTGTCGCCGATGCCCTCCGCGAGGAGGATCGAGAGCGCGGCCGCCGTCGCGACCTCGCCCTTGATGCCCATGCCCGCCTCGGTGAGGCCGAGGTGCAGCGGGAGGTCGGTCTTCCGCGACAGCGTGCGGTAGACCGCGACCATCTGCGGCAGCCGCGAGACCTTGCACGAGAGGACGATCCGGTCCGCCGGGAGCCCCAGGGCCTGCGCCGCCTCGGCGCTCTCGATCGCGCTCTCGACGAGCGCCTCGTTCTCGACCTCCTCGGCGGAGAGCGGGTCTTTCCGCCTCGCGTTCGCGTCCATCTTCCGCGCGAGGACCTCCGGGTCGAGGCTCCCCGCGTTGACGCCGATCCGCACCGGCTTGCCGAGGTCCCTCGCGATCTCGATGAAGGCCCGGAAGTTCTCGTCGCGCCGCGCGCCGCGGCCGACGTTGCCCGGGTTGATCCGGAACTTCGCGAGCGCCTTGGCGCACTCCGGGAACCCCCTGAGCAGGCGGTGCCCGATGAAGTGGAAGTCCCCGACGAGAGGCACGCCCCCGAGGCGCCTCGCGATCTCGGGGACCGCCTTCGCCGCGGCCTCGTGGTTCACCGTGATCCGGACGAGCTCGCTCCCCGCCTCCGCGAGCGCGCTCGCCTGCGCGACGGTCGCCGCGACGTCGGCGGTGTCGGTGTCCGTCATCGACTGGACGACGACCGGGTTCTCCCCGCCGATGAGGACCTTGCCCACGCGGACCACCTTCGTCGGGCGGCGCGCCGCGATCGTCACGGCTAGCCTCCGGAGACGGGCGGGATGACGTCGACGACGGCGCCCGGCCTCACGGGCGCGTCGTCGGCGACGAACTCGTCGTCCACGGCGAAGCGGCAGGAAGCGAGCTGGCCCGCGATCGCGGGGCACTCCTTCGCGAGCGCCGCCCGCACGGCGGCGACCGTCTTCCCGTCCACCTCGATCCGCGCCTTCCCGGCGCGCTCGCGCACTCCCGCGTAGAGCCGGACGGCGACGGTCACGACGGGTTCCCCCCGGCCCCCTCCGATTCATTGGCCACGGGGTTGTAGAACGCGTCGCGCTCGACCGGCTCGCGGCCCGCCTCGCGGATGACCTCCTTGAGGCGTTCCTCCGTGAGCCCCTCGGGCGTCTCCGCGCCTGCCATGTGGTAGATGCGCTCCCACGTGACCGTGCCGTCGATGTCGTTCGCGCCCCACGAGAGGGCCAATTGCGCGACCTTCACGCCGAGCATGATCCAGTAGGCCTTGACGTGCGGCACGTTGTCGAGGAGCAGGCGGCCGGCGGCGACGTTCCTGAGCGCGTCGATCCCGGACGGCGCCCCGAGCTTCTTGAGCCGGTTGAAGTCGGGGTGGTAGGCGAGCGGGATGTAGCTCTTGAGCCCGCCCGTGCGGTCCTGGAGGTCGCGCAGGCGCAGGATGTGGTCCACGCGCTCCTCGACCGTCTCGATGTGGCCGTAGAGCATCGTCGCGTTGGTCGGGATCCCGAGCGCGTGCGCCGTCTCGTGCACCTCGAACCAGCGGTCCGCGTCGGCCTTGTCGCGGCAGACCTTGTAGCGCACGCGGTCGGCGAAGACCTCGGCGCCGCCGCCAGGCACCATGTCGAGCCCCGCCGCCTTCAGCTCCGTGAGCACGTCCTTGAGGCTCTTCCCGCTGAGCTCCGCGAGGTACGCGATCTCGATCGCGGTGAAGGCCTTGATCGCGACGTCCGGATGCTCGCGCTTGAGCGCCTTGAGCATGTCCGTGTAGTAGCTGAACGGGAGCGTCGGGTGCACGCCGCCGACGATGTGGAACTCCTTGAGTCCCTTATTTTTGTACGGTGCGACGTGCTCGAGCACGTCGTCGACCGACCAGAGCCACGCCCCCTCCTCGCCCTCCTTCCGGTAGAAGGAGCAGAACATGCAGTCGTACTTGCAGATGTTGCTGTAGTTGATGTGGCGGTTCTTCAGGTAGTACGCGACGTTGCCGTGCAGGCGCTCGCGCACGGCGTTCGCGGCCCAGCCGAGCGCGTTCAGGTCAGGGGACTCGAAGAGGCGGATGCCGTCCTCGAAGGTGAGCCGCTCGCCGGCGAGCGCCTTCTCGAGCTGCGGGAGGAGGTCGCTCGTGCGGAAGACCGCGGGGACCTGAAGACGGGGGGGTGCGGGGGCCGCCTTCACGAGAGCACCGCCTCGTAGTAGACGTTCCTCCGGCGCGGCTCGAACCCGCACATGCGGATCGACCGCTCGATCCCCGGGCCGTCGAGCGCGTAGGTCGTGCCGGCGGCGGAGACGACGTTCTCCTCGAGCATCGTCGAGCCCATGTCGTTCACGCCGCAGCGGAGCGAGATCTCCGCGACCCGCGCGCCCTGCGTGACCCAGGACGCCTGGAGGTTCCTCACGTTGTCGAGGTAGAGGCGCGAGACGGCGGCGGTGCGGAGGTACTGGTGGCTCTCGAGCTTCGGATAGCGCCACATCGCCGTGTTCTCGGGCTGGAAGGTCCAGAGGATGAAGGCGGTGAAGCCCTTCGTCTCGTCCTGGAGCTGGCGGACGCGCTCCATGTGCTCGATCCGCTCCGCGAGCGTCTCCGCGTGGCCGAACATCATGGTCGCCGTCGTCCGCATGCCGAGCTTGTGCGCGGCCCGGTGGACGTCGATCCACGCGTCGGTCGTGGTCTTCAAGGGCGCGATGATCCTGCGCACGCGGTCGACGAGCATCTCGCCGCCCGCGCCCGGGATCGTGCCGAGGCCCGCCTCGCGGAGCCTTTGGATCACGGTCCCGACCGGGAGCCCCTCCAGCTTCGCGATGTGCTCGATCTCGGGCGCGGAGAAGCCGTGGACGTTGACCGGGTAGCGCTCCTTGATGTAGCGGAGCATGTCCTCGTACCAGGCGAGCGGCAGGTCCGGGTGGTGGCCGCCCTGGAGGAGGATCTGGATGCCGCCCACCTCGAGCAGCTCCTCGATCTTCCTGCCGATCTGCTCGTGGGAGAGGACGTACGTCTCCTTGTCGCCCGGCGCCCGGTAGAAGGCGCAGAAACGGCAGTAGGTGACGCAGGCGTTCGTGTAGTTGATGTTTCTCTCGACGATGTAGGTGACGACGGGCTCGGGGTGCATGTGCATCCGCCGCGCGTGGGCGAGCGCGGCGAGGACGTGCGTGTCGCCCTCCGTGAGCAGCGCCGCCCCCTCGTCGCAGCTCAGGCGTTCGTGGGCCGCGGCCTTCTCGTAGGCCCGGTCGAGCAGCTTTGCCATCGGGGGATTCAGCCTATCACGCGGCCCCAACGGCCCCGCGGCGCGTCAGGTACCATCGGGCCGGGTCGCTCCCGCGAGCGTTCCTACCATCATGAGGCACGCGGTCCTGCTGCTCCTCGCCGCGGCGGCCTTCGCGCAGGCGCCGGAGGGGCGTCGCCCGATCATCCCGCCCGGCGATCCGTTCCCGTGGTGCGGGACGGGGCGGGTCTGGACGGGGCCGCTTCGGGTGCGCGTCGTGGGGGGCAAGGGAGGCCGGCCCGTCGCCGGGATCGAGGTCGCGCTCGCGAGCGGCGCGGCGTGCGCGACCGACGCGAAGGGGATCGCGCGGTTCGAGCGCGCGGACAGCTCCGATACGCTGCGCATCCGCGCGATCGGATACCGCCCGTTCGAGAAGGGCGTGCCCGAGGACGACGAGGAGCTGCTCGTCGTCCTGCGGCCGGGCATCCCGGTCCGCGGGCGCGTCCTCCTCGCCGACGGCGCGCCGGCGCGCGACGCCCGCGCGGCCTGCTGGGACGAGTACGGCCTCCGCCTGCTGGACGGCGTGCAGGACGTCGACGGGCACGGCCGTTTCGTGATCGCCGCCGTGGAGAAGGGGGAGCCCTTCTCGCTCGTCGTGTCGCTGCCCGGATTCGCGCCGGTCGTGGTCCGGAAGGCCCTCGTGCGCGAGGAGCCCGAGCTTTCCCTGACGCTGGGGGGGCGGGGGGGCATCGAGGGTGTCGTGACGCCTCCCTCGGACATCGTGTACGTGCGTGTCGCGCCGGGGCGCAACCCGCTGCGCCTCGACCGCGGGGACGAGATGCAGCGCGAGAGCATCGGGATGGAGACGGCGTTCGCGCATCCCGACGAGACGGGCCGGTACCGGATCGAAGGCCTCCCCGTGCCCGGAGCGTACGTGGTCTGCGCGGGCCCGAACGAGAGCGCGGTCGTGCAGCTGTCGGAGGCGCACCCTCTTGCGACGGTCGATCTCTCGAGCGCCGCCGGCCCCGCGCGGTCGATCCGCATCCTCGACGAGGACGGCAACCCGCTGAAAAGGGAGTGGATCTGCCTCGTCGGGCCCACGGGCATCGAGAACGCCGAGACGTCCGAGGACGGCGTCGTCGACCTCCCGCCGGGCGATTGGGGGGTGGACGTCTACGGATTCCTGCCTGCCCCCGCCGCTCCGGTGGTGAAGCTGGACAGGGGCGTCACGGTCCGCGGCGTCGCGACCTATCCCGACGGCAGCCCGGCATCCGATGTGGCCGTTTCTCTCTGCCAGCCGTTCCCCGCCGGCGGGTACCGCGCGCACACCGCGACGACGGACGCGCAGGGGCGCTTCTCGATCTCCGGGCATGTCGAAGGGGATGGCTGGATCACCGCAGGACGGGAGCCCGAAGGACCGCACGGCCCCGACGACGGCCGGATCCGCATCCGGAGGGGAATGGGCGAGGTGCGCCTCGAGATCCCCGTGCCGTCGCCGGCGCCCGCGTCGCGTGCGGGCGAGGCGAAGCTCCGGGGCGTGGTCGTCGACGCGTCCGGCCGTCCCGTCGCCGGCGCGCGCGTGGACCCGGGCTATCCGCACGATGCGGCATCCACGGACGAGAAGGGCGCCTTCTCCGTGACCGTGCATCCGCTCGCGCCCCTCGTCCTCGAGGTGGGCGCTCCGGGATTCGCGCCGCGGTACGTGCCCGTCGAGAAGCCGGACGGCGGGCCGGTGAAGGTCGTCCTCGACCCCGGCGGGCTCGTGCGCGGGCGGGTCGTGGACCGCGGGGGCAAGGCGGTGCCCGGCGCCTACATCGTCTTCTGGCGCCGGCTCGCGTCCGGCAGGCTCTCGCCCGTCGAGGACTGGAAGCCCGACACCGACAGCGCCGGCCGGTTCGAGATCCGGCTGCCGCCCGGCACCTACCACGCGCGGTTCTACGACATGGCCTTCTCGCACGCGCGGATCCCCGGGCCCGACGTGACCGTCCGCGGCGGCGAGACGATCGACCTCGAGATCCGGCTGCCCTGAGGGAGCCCGCGTCGTCGAGGCGCGTACCGCATGATGATGCGCGCCTCCCTCCTCCTCGCGCTCCTCCTCCTTCCCGCCGCCGGGGGCGAGCCCGATCCCGCGAGGCGTGCGGTCTCCTGGCTCGAACGCGAGGTGCCGAAGCTCGTCGACTCCGAAGGCACGCCGCGAAAGCCCTTCACCTGCGCCGTGACGGGCCTCGTCTACCTGCTCGACGGCGGCACGCGCACGGGCCCGGACCGCCTGCGGGGGATCCGCGAGTACCTCCTGCGCTGGATCGACGCGCTCGAGAAGCGGCTCAAGGACCCGGACGCGCTTCCCGACGCGCACGGCGTCGCGGACTCGCGCAAGGTCTGCCAGTACACGTGGCCGCTCGCGGCCTCGGCGCTCTTCTTCGGCGAGCTCGAGCTGCGCGGGATCGAGGCGCGGCAGGCGCACGCGACGGTCGAACGCATCCTCGACCTTCTCGTCGACGCGCAGGAGTCGAACGGGGGCTGGGGGCATGGCCGCATCCGCAAGGGCGCGGCCGCGCCGGCGGGCTTCGCAGGCCTCGGCGGCTACCCGTCGACGCTGCTCGCGTCATCGAACTGCGTCGCGGTCGCGCTCGGGCTCTGCGGCGCGATCGAGGGGCACGGGCGGGCGGAGCCGATCCAGCGCGCGCGGGAGTACTACCGCGCCGCGCGCCTCCCGAACGGGAGCTTCCCCTACGATCCGAGCCAGCGGCAGTCCGGGTTCTCGGAGACGAACGTGGGGCGGACGGCCGGCGCGCTCTTCGCGTGGCACGCGCTCGGCATGGAGCGCGACGACGCATTCAAGGGCAGCGCGCGCTACCTCATGGAGAACCTCCGTCTCGTCGCGGAGGGGCACGGGTCGCCCTGCCTCAACGTGTTCATGGGAGCGCTCGCCTGCCGGATGCTCGGCGCCGAGGAGTGGAAGCGGTTCAAGGCGATGCACGAGCCCCGGATCGTCGCGGCGCAGGAGGAAGACGGCGCCCTTTCGTGCGTGTGCGAGGGGAAAGCGTTCGGCGTCACGTGCGACTCGAAGAGCCCGTTCGGCGGGATCGCCGTCTTCGCAGACCAGCAGGCGGCCTACACGACCGCGCTCCACGCGTTCGTGCTCCTCCTCGACCGCGGCGAGCTGAAGATCCTCGACCGGCGCCGCCCCGGCGCCCCGATCACGCCGAAGCGGAAGTAGCCCCCTGCGTCGGCGCGCGTCCGCGGGCTGCGTGCTGCGGCACGCGTGCCGCACCGAGCCGTCCGAATCCCTTGTCCGGCATCGACTTGCGCGCACTCCTACCCGTGACAGACACGGTAAACTTCCGGGATGGTCACGGTCGTCGTCACCGGGCCGTTCCAGGAGAACGCCTACATCGTCGCCAAAGGCGAGGGGCAGCCGTGCGTCCTCATCGACCCCGGCGACGAGGCGGACCGGATCGCCGCGCGGATCGAGGCGCTCCGCCTCACGCCCGAGATCATCCTCAACACCCACGGCCACCTCGACCACATCGGCGCCGTGCCGGCGCTCCGCGCGCGCTACAAGATCCCGTTCGCGATCCACCCGGACGACCGCTTCCTGCTCGAGAACGTCGAGGAGCAGGCCGCGATGTTCGGCCTCTCGGGGTACGAGGATCCCGTCGTCGACCGCGACCTCGTGCCCGGCGAGACCGTCGAGGCCGCCGGGCTCCGCTTCGAGGTCGTCCACACGCCCGGCCACAGCCCCGGACACGTCGCGTTTCTCGTCGACGGCGCCGCGTTCGGGGGCGACTGCCTGTTTCAGGGATCGATCGGCCGCTCCGACCTGCCCGGCAGCGACCCCGCCGCGCTCCGGCGGACGCTCCACGAGGTCTTCCTCTCGTGGCCCGACGCGACGCGCGTCTACCCGGGCCACGGCCCCGCGACGACGATCGGCCGCGAGCGGCGAAGCAACCCGTTCCTGACCGGCGCTTTCCCCTGGTAGCCCGCCTTCGCGCCGGGGAAGGCGTCGCGGCGGGGCAGGCCGCCCCCCGTGCCCCCCTTCTTCCGGCCGCCGACGGGATCCCGGTATCATCCGAAGGCGATGGAACACCTGAAGTCGGTCCTCTGCGCGGTCGATCTCTCCGAGTGCTCGAAGTGCGCGCTCGAGCAGGCCTCGCGGATCGCGAGGCGCGACGGGGCGACGCTCGCCGTCCTCCACGTCATCGAGCCGCGGGTCCTCGAGGACCTCGAGGAGATGATGCCCGAGGGCAGCGATGTCCGGAAGGGCGTCCTCGACGGGGCCATGCGCGAGCTCGAGAAGTTCGGCGCGGGCGTCGTGCCCCCGAACACGAAGCTCGAGGTCGTCGCCGGCGAGCCGATCGACACGATCCTCGCGAACGCGAAGGAGGTGGCCGCGCAGCTGATCGTCATCGGCGCGTTCGGCGTGACCGGCGCGGGGCGCGGCGCCGGCTCGCTGGCGCTCAAGATGGCCCGCAAGTCGCCGATCTCGGTGCTCCTCGTCGACGGGCGGCACGCGGCGGACTTCCGCGCCGCCATGGTCGGCATCGACTTCTCCGAGGAGTCCACCCGCGCGCTCTTCGCGGCGCTCCACCTCGCGCGGATCGAGCGCTGCCCGCTGCACGCGGTCCACGTCTTCGCGCCGCCGCCGCTCCACTACCAGGCGCCGACGCCGCAGGCATCGCCGACCTACCAGCGGCAGTTCCAGGCGGCGTTGAGGCAGCGTCTCGAGGCGCTCGTCGCCGAGCAGCGGAAGCTCGTGGGGGACGTCCAGGTCACCTGCGAGCTCTACGAGCACACGAGCCACGGCCAGGGGCTCATCGACTACGCCACGGAGAGGAAGATCGACGTGGTCGTCCTCGGGACCCTCGGCCGGTCGAACCTGAAGACGCTCCTGCTCGGGAGCACCGCGGAGCGCGTCGTCCGCGAGACACCCTGCTCCGTCCTCGCGGTGCCTCCCAAGGCGTGAAGAAGGGGGGGTGCGGGGGCAGGTGGAGCTTCAGGACGACCCCCGCGGCCTGCCCGGCCTCGGCATGGCGAAGCCGTCGGCGCTCCGGGCGCTCGGCATCCACACGGTCAAGGACCTGCTCTTCCACCTCCCGCGCCGCCACGAGGACCGGACGACGTTCCGCCCGCTCGCGAGCCTCGAGGACGGCGAGGTCGCGGTCGTCCGCGGCCGCGTCGAGGCCGTCCGCGCCGTCCACCTGCGCGGGCGGACCTCCTACGTGCAGGCGACCGTCGTCGACGACAGCGGCTTTCTCGACGTCCGCTGGTGGAACATGCCGTGGCTTCCGAAGCGGATCCCCGCCGGCGCGGACGTCATCCTCTTCGGCAAGCTCCGGAACGGCCGCCTCACCCAGCCCGAGCTCGAGGTGCTGCGCGGCGAGGACCCGCTCCACGCCGGCCGCATCGTCCCCATCTATCCGCTGAGCGAGGGCGTCACGGCGCCCGCGCTCCGGCGCGCGATCCACGTCGCGCTCGAGGAGGCGCTCGGCAAGGTAGAGGATCCCCTCCCGGAGCGCCTCCGCGCCGCGCGGAGCCTCGCGCCGCTCGCCGAGGCGCTCAAGGACGCGCACTTCCCCGCGGACCGGGCGGCGCTCGAGCGCGCGAAGGAGCGGCTCCGGTACGAGGAGCTCTTCCTCTACGAGATGGCGCTCGCGATCCGCTACCGGAAGACGCGTCGCGGGCAGGGGATCGCCCACAAGTGGAGCAGGGAGCTCGACGCGCGGATCCGCGCGCGGCTGCCGTTCGCGCTCACGGACGCACAGGAGCGCGCGCTCGCGGAGATCCTCGAGGACCTCCGCTCCGAGGAGCCCATGCACCGGCTGCTCCAAGGCGACGTCGGCTCGGGCAAGACGGCGGTCGCGGTCTACGCGGCGCTCGTCTCGGTCGCGAACCGGAAGCAGGTCGCCTTCCTCGCGCCCACGGAGGTCCTCGCCCGGCAGCACATGGCGACGCTCCATGCCTACCTCGAGGGCTCCGAGGTCTCGACCGCGCTCCTCGTCGGCAGCACGCCTCCCGCGGAGCGGAAGGAGATCCTCGCGCGGCTCGCCGAAGGCGGGATCGACCTGATCGTCGGCACCCACGCGCTCCTCGAGCCCTCGGTCGTCTTCGGGGCGCTCGGGCTCGTCGTCGTCGACGAGCAGCACAAGTTCGGTGTCGCGCAGCGCGCCACCCTCATCCGGAAGGGCGCGCGGCCCGACGTGCTCGTGATGACCGCGACGCCGATCCCGAGGACGCTCGCGCTCACCGCGTACGGCGACCTCGACGTCTCCGTGATCGACGCGCTGCCGCCCGGCCGCGTGCCGCCGAAGACCCGCATCGTCACCCGCGGGCGCGCGGATCTCGCGTACGGCAAGGTGCGCGGCGAGGTCCTTCGCGGCCGCCAGGCGTACGTCGTCTTCCCGCTCGTCGAGGAGTCGGAGGAGATCGACGCGCACGCGGCGGAGGAGGGATGCGAGCGCCTCGCGCAGGGCCCGCTCGCGGGGCTCCGGCTGGGCCTCGTCACCGGCCGCACGCCGCCCGCCGAGCGCGACGGCACGATGGACGCGTTCCGCAAGGGCGCGATCGACGTGCTCGTCGGCACGACGGTGCTCGAGGTCGGCCTCGACGTCCCGAACGCGACCGTGATGGTCGTCGAGAACGCGGAGCGTTTCGGCCTCTCGACGCTCCACCAGCTCCGCGGCAGGATCGGGCGCGGCGCAGGGGCCTCGTTCTGCTTCCTCGTGGCCGCGGGCCGGCTCTCCGACGAGGCGCGGGCGCGGCTCACGGTCCTCGAGGCGACGCACGACGGCTTCCGGATCGCGGAGGAGGACCTCAGGCTGCGCGGCCCGGGGGAGTTCTTCGGCACCCGGCAGCACGGGCTCCCGGAGTTCAAGGTCGCGGACCTGACCCGCGACCACGCGGTGCTCGAGGAGGCGAGGAGGGACGCGTTCGCGCTCCTCGAGGAGGACCCGAGGCTCTCGAAGGAGCCGCTCCTCCGGGCGGAGCTGAAACGGGCCTTCGCGGGGCGGTTCCAGCTCTTCGACGTCGGGTAGCCGGGCAGGAACGGGGGGGGCCGGGGGGGCCATGACCCGGCCGTGACCTGCCTCCCCGATCCTCTTCCCTCCCATGCGGAGGCCCAGGTTCCCGAACCCTCCCTTCTTCCTCGTGCTGGCGGCGCTGCTCGTCGCGGGCGGCCTCGCCTCCGCCCAGGAAGGCAGGAAGAAGCCGGCGTTCCACCTGCCGGAGGGCGAAGCCCCGCCGGCCGAGACGGAGCCGCAGCGCGCCGACTCCCTCGAGCGCACGCTCCAGGGGCTCCGGGGATGGCCCGCGCCCTCCGCCCGGCAGGCGGCGGAGAGGCTCATCGTTCAGAAGGAGCGGAGCCTCCCGCTGGTCGTCGGCGTCCTCGTCGCGGCGGAGCCCGAGACGGCCGCGCTGAAGCCGGGCGCCGCCTACGTGGTCGGCCGGATCGGCGGCAAGGAACACGTCGTCACGCTCCTGCTCGTCGCCGCCGAGAAGGAGCAGCACAACCAGGCTTCCGTCTTCCTCGAGGCCGCCGTGCGCCTCGACAAGGAGACCGCCGTCTCCGAGGCGTTCCGGTTCTTCCGCACGTCGGACACGACGCTCCGCCACGAGGCGACGCAGTTCGTGATGAACCACGTGACCGCGGACAACCTGCCGGCGGTCTACGACCTCCTCGACCGGCGCAAGGCCGAGCGGCCCTTCACCCGCGAGATCGGGCTCCGGCTCCTCGACCGGCTCGTCGAGACGAAGGCGGTGCTCTGGGCCGATGTCGCGGACCGGTTCTACCGCGCCCTCGGGGACGAGTCGCCGCAGGTGGCGGGCCGGGCGATGCGGCTCCTCGCCGCCCGGAAGGAGCCCGAGAACGTCCAGGCGCTGAACGAGCTCATCACGAAGGACGCGAGCTACTGGCGTCAGCGCTCCTACGCCGCCCTCGCGCTCACGATCTACTCCGCGGCCTACCGCGAGCCCGCGCTCGAGCCCGCGACGATCCACGCGCTGCGCGGCGAGAAGGGGCTCGCCCACGCGAAGGAGCCGCTCGCCCGCGCGTCGGCGGCGCTCGCGCTCGCGCAGGCCGCGCTCCGGACGAACGACCCGGAGCTCGTCCGGCTGCTCGACCGGGAGATCCCGATCGTCCTCATCGACTCGGTCGGCGCGCGGAACCAGCACTACCGCGACTTCGGCTCGGTCATGCCGCTCTCCTACGCGATGCTCCGGCGGATCACCGGCCAGACGCTCCCCGACAACGCCCCGGCGTGGGCGCAGTGGTGGACCGACCACGGCCGGCTGTTCCGCGCCAAGCGCGAGCTGCTCGACGTCGAGGAACGCGACCTCGAAGACCTCGAGATCGACGCGCGCGCGCCGGCCTCCGACGGCGGGCGCCGGGTGCGGTTCACGACCGTGGGCGCGAAGCGTCCCGTCTATTTGCATGGTACCGCGCTCGCGCTCCCCTCGGCGGACATGGCGCGGCTCGTCGCGCTGCTCAAGCGCCACGCCTTCTTCGAGGCGCCCCAGGCGGACGCGGGCGCGATCGATGCCGAGGCCGCGGTCGTCACCGTGCGCGTCGGCGACCTCGACCGCACGGTGGCGTTCGGCGTCGGCGAGGGCGTGACCGCGATGCGGGACGACCTCGTGCGCGAGGTGCGCTCGCTCGCGCTCGAGTTCGCGTGGCAGCGGTGGTGGTCGATCGACGCCCAGCCGAGCTGGGACCTCTTCTTCCTCGAGGAGCAGAAGTGGTTCAAGGAGCACCCGGACCCCGCGGAGAGGGCCGCCCACCTGCGCGGGATGATCGCGTCGTCGCTGAAGAGCCTCGTCAGCATCGAGGAGCGCGTGGACGCGGCGCGGACCGCGGCGCAGCTGCCGGGCGGCGGCGCCGCGCTCAGCGACGCGGAGGTGCAGGCCTTCGTGGCTGCCTTGGCCGCCGAGCGGGATCCGAACGCGTTCGTCGCCGCGACCGTCGACCTCCTCGTGCCGGCGGCGGGCGACCGCGCGGTGAAGCCGCTCATCGATATCCTCGCCGACATGATCGGCCTCGACGCGAAGCGGCTGCTCACGCGCCTCTGCGGCTCCCTCGACGACGCGCGCGTCTCGGCGCTCGCCGTCGACCCGCGCTGGAAGGTGCGGCAGGCGGCGGTCGAGGCGCTCGCGGGGCGCGACCCGGCCGTCACGAAGCCGATCCTCGTCGCGCGCGTCGACGACGAGGAGCTGCTCGTCCGGATGGCCGCGGCCGGCGAGCTCGCGCGCCTGAAGGCCCCCGAGGCGCTGCCGGTCCTCCGGGACCTCGCGACCAACGAGACGGCCGACGTGCGCGCGGCTGCCGCCTTCGGGTTCGGCGTCCTCGGCGGGAGCGACGGCCGGGAGGGCGCGAAGGCGCTCCTCCTCGGCCGCAAGGAGGGCGAGCCGGGCGACGTGAACCCCGAGGTGCGCGTCCGCGCCATCGACGGTCTCGTCGAGGGCGGCGAGCCCGAGGGGACGGAGATCATCCTCGGCGTCTTCGCGAAGGAGGCGGACGTGCGCGTGCGTGCGGCCGCGGCCGACGCGCTCGTGCGCCTCGAGAGCCCGCCGCTCGTGGACAACCTCATGGAGCGGCTCCAGGAGACGCGGGCGGCCGACCCGGAGCGCGTCGCGCTCGTGAACGTGCTCGCGCGGTTCAAGAGCGACCGGCCCCTCGACCTCCTGCGCGCGGTCGTGAAGGGCGACGACGAGCTGTCCGCCGAGGCCGCGGCGCTCGGCCTCGGCCGGCGCTGGGACGACGCCGCGCTCGTCCCCCTCATCCGGATGCTCAAGACCGGCCACAGCACGCGCGCCGCCGTCCGCCACCTCCAGATCCTCACGAGCCAGGCCTTCGAGAGCGAGAGCTACGTCGAGCAGGCCAAGAGCTACCAGGGCTGGGCCACGGCGCAGGGGACGGCGAACGCGCGGGTGTGGTTCAAGGACGCGCTCGAGCAGCGCGGCTACGACGTGCGGGCGTTCGCCGACTGGGCGGCGGCCCCGGCGCTCGCCGCGCCCTCGGACGAGATGGTGCCCGTGCTGCTCAAGGCGCTCCGGGACAAGGAGTGGTACGTGCAGCGGAACGCCTCCTACCTCCTCAACATGCGGGTGGGGTCCGGGGCCCCGGAGGAGATCAGCTACGCCACCGCGACCGAGGACGCGGAGATCGCGATCCGCGCGTACCACGAATGGTGGGACGCCTGCAGGAAGGCCGAGGAAGCGCGGAAGAACGGGTAGCCGGGCGCGGTTACCCTTGCGGGGTGGCGGACGAAGCCGCTTTGCTGCCGGGGTCTCCGGGGGCCCTCCCCCCCGCGCCCCCCTCCCCCGAGGCCCCGCCGCGGAGCCGCCGGCTCCTCATCTGGGGCGGCCTTCTCTTCTCGCTCCTCGGCAGCATCGCGATCCTCGTGATCGCGCACCGGCGCGCGATCGAGGAGTTGCGCCCGCTCATCGTGAAGGTCGCGATGCGCCACCGCCTCGATCCGGATCTCGTGGAGGCCGTCGTGGAGGCGGAGTCGGGCGGGAACCCGTCGGCGGTGTCGCGCGCCCAGGCCTACGGCCTCATGCAGGTGCGGATCCCGACCGCGCGCGACATGGCCGGGCGCGACGTGACGATCGACGAGCTCTTCGACCCGGTCACGAACCTCGACCTCGGCTGCCGGTACCTGCGGAGGATGCTCGACCGGTACAAGGGCGACGTGCGGCTTGCGCTGATGGCCTACAACGCCGGGCCGGGCAAGGTCGACCAGTGGCTCGCGGAGGAGCCCGACCCGGCGCGCGTGCTCCGCCACAAGGCCTACGGCGAGACGCGCGCGTACGTGCTGAAGGTCCTCGACCTGGTCCGCGAACGGAAGTAGGGGAGCCCGGGGCCTCGGTCGGCGTCCCGTCGGCGCTCTCCGCGGCGCGCGCGGAGCCTACCGGAGGTCGAGGGAGAGCAGGAACTCCGCGTTGCTCTGCGTCTTCTCGAGCCGGCTCCTGAGGAGCGTCATCGCCTCCGGCAGCTGCATCTCGTTCAGGATCTTCCGGAGCAGGTAGACGCGCTGCAACTCGTCCGGGTGGAGCAGCAGCTCCTCCTTGCGCGTGCCCGACCGCTGGATGTCCATCGCGGGCCAGATGCGGCGTTCCGCGAGGCGCCGGTCGAGCACGAGCTCCATGTTGCCCGTGCCCTTGAACTCCTCGAAGATCACCTCGTCCATCCGCGAGCCCGTGTCGATGAGCGCGGTGCCGAGGATCGTGAGCGAGCCGCCCTCCTCGATGTTCCTCGCCGCGCCGAAGAACCGCTTCGGCTTCTGGAGCGCCGCCGCGTCGATGCCGCCGGTGAGGATGCGGCCGCTGTGCGGCGCCTCGGCGTTGTACGCGCGGCCCATGCGCGTGATCGAGTCGAGCAGGATCACGACGTCGCGCCCCGCCTCGACGAGCCGCTTCGCCTTGTTGATGACCATCTCCGCGACGATGCAGTGGCGCGACGGCGGCTCGTCGAAGGTCGAGGAGATCACCTCCGCCTTCGTGTTCCGCTCCATGTCCGTGACCTCCTCGGGCCGCTCGTCGAGGAGGAGGATGATGAGGTCGCACTCGGGGTGGTTCGCGCTGATCGCGTTCGCGATGAGCTGCAGGATGATCGTCTTGCCCGCGCGCGGCGGCGAGACGATGAGGCCGCGCTGCCCCTTCCCGATGGGGGAGAGCATGTCGATGATGCGCGTCTCGACCGTCTCCTTCCGCGTCTCGAGGATCAGCCGCCTGTCGGGGTAGAGCGGCGTCAGGTCCTCGAAGACCGGCCGCGTCGCCGCGAGCTCCGGCGCCCCGCTGTTGACCGTCTCGACCTTCAGGAGCGCGAAGTAGCGCTCGCCCTCCTTCGGCGGCCGGATCGCGCCCGCGACGTGGCAGCCGCTCCGGAGCCCGAGCCGCCGGATCTGCGACGGCGAGATGTAGATGTCGTCGGGCGACGCCGTGTACGAGTGGAGCGGCGAGCGCAGGAACCCGAACCCGTCGGGCAGGATCTCGAGGACGCCCTCGCCGATGAGCTGGCCCTCCTCGGCGGCGCTGGTGCGGAGCACCCGGAGGATCAGGTCCTGCTTCGTGACGCCGCTCGCGTCGGGGATCCCCCGCTTGGCCGCGAGCTCGATGATCTCGGGAAGCGCGAGCTTCTGGAGCTCGTGGATGTGGGCCGTGCCCTTGTCGAGCCGCTTCAGGATGTCGGAGAGATCCGGCGCGGGCGGAGCGGGGGGGGCTTCGGGGGCCGCCTCGGTCGCGACCGGTTCCTCTTCCTCCGCCGCCCGACGCCGGGAGGGGGCCGCCTTCGCGGTGCCTCGTTTGGCTGCCATGCTTCTACCTCTTCTGCCGCGCGTTGAGCCGCGCGATGAGCCGCCGCACCTCGCTGAGGGTGCGCTCCTGCCCGTCCGTGTTGTCGACCGCGAAATCCGCCCGCGCGCGCTTCCTCCGGCAGGACCACTGCCGCGCCTCGCGCGCCCGGTGGTGCGCCTCGGTCCAGCCCCGCGTGCGCCGCGTCCGCGCCCGGCGCTTCCGCGCCGGGCACGCGACGTAGACGACGGCGTCGCAGAGCGCGTCCGCGCCGGTCTCCTGGAGGAGCGCCGCGTCGACGAGCACGTGGGGCGCCCTCGCCCGCCCGATCGCCTTGACGATCGCCTCGCGGATCAAGGGGTGCATGACCTCCTCGAGCGCCTTCAGCGCCCGGGGATCCTTGAAAACCCTCTCGGCGAGCATCTCGCGGTCGATCCTTCCTTTGCCGAGGCCAGGGATCCGCCGCCGGAGGGCGGCGCGCACCGCCGTTCGCCCGAGGACCTCGCGCGCGATCGCATCCGCGTCCACGTGGACCGCCGCCGCCTCGCGGGCCCAGAGCCTCGCGACCGTGCTCTTGCCCGAGGCGATGCCGCCGACGAGCCCGATGACCGTGCGAGACATGGCCGAAGCGGCCGGTAGGTAGGGGAAAAGGATGCCAGGGCGGAAGGCCGGAGGAGCCGGGAAGGTGCCTTGGCCGGAAGGGACGTTAGCAGGGGGGCGGGGGGGCGTCAAGGCGTCCAACGGGCCGGACGCCTGCCGGGAGCGGGGGGGGCGCGGCCCCGCCTCGGGCCACGACTGCCCCGTTGACGCGCCTCCGCCGGCTCGGGTAAGGTTTCGCGTCCGGGCGCTAGCGGCCCGGCGGAACCACTCGGCCCCCTGTCCACGGGCCCAAGGAGCTCTTCATGCGTATGCGGGAACGCGGCATCGGCAACATGCCGTTCATCGCCATGATCGTGCTGCTGGTCGTCGCGATCGGCCTCTTCTTCATGAAGTCCGACGACGCGTCGACGTGGCAGGCCGAGGCGGGGCGGCTCAAGGAGGCGAACTCCAAGGCCATCGAGACCATGGACGGGGCGAAGAACGCCTACCGGGCGTGGCTCGACATCTCGGGCCTCGGCATCGCGGAGCTCCAGCCCAAGGACGAGGGAGGCATCACCGTCTACCCGACTCCGGCGGTGATCAAGGACAAGGTCTCGCAGTGGATGATGGACCAGGCCGCGGAGCTCCAGACGAAGAGCACCGCGAAGATCAAGAACCGCCAGTACCAGGTGGACAAGACCGGCAACGCGGTGACGGTGACCGAGACGGGCGACGTCACGTCGATCCAGCTCTTCGGGTTGCCCGTCGTGAAGGAGACCGTCACCTTCGCGTCGTTCGTCGCCCCGCTCGCCTCGCAGTTCGGCTACGCGGCGAAGGCGATCGAGGACAACAACAGCATGTTCGAGACCGAGTACAAGAGCTACCAGACCCGCACCGCGCAGCTCCAGGCGAAGGTCAACGAGCAGGCCACGCAGTTCCAGACCGACATCGCGAGCAAGGCGCAGGCCTTCGACACCGAGAAGACGCGCGCCGACCAGATGCAGGACCAGGTCAACCAGGCGTCGGCGAAGAACGACGAGCTCCAGTCGCAGAACCAGGCCATCGTCGCGGAGTTCACGAAGTCGAAGCGGATGTCCGCATTCGAGAAGCAGGCGCTGCTGAGCCGCATCATCAACGAGAAGAACAAGATGGAGATCGCGATGAAGGAGGACCCGAAGGACGGGGAGATCCTCGTCGCGGATGCGCGGCAGGGGCTCGTCTTCCTCGACAAGGGCAAGAACTTCCGCATCGCGCCGAACATGAAGTTCCGCGTCTGGCGCATCGGCAAGGGCAACGTGCGCGAGAACGTCGCGGAGGTCGAGGTCATCGACGTCGGCGACACGAGCGCGACGGCCCGCGTCAACAAGCTCTTCAGCTCGCGCGTGCCGGTCGCCCAGGGGATGAGCTTCTCGAGCCCCTTCTACGACCCGCACAAGAAGCTCCGCGTGCACATCTTCGGCAACCTGCGCTACTACCCGAGCGACCTCGCCAAGCGCCGGCTCGCCGAGAGCGGCTGCGCCGTGGCGGAGCGGCTCGACGACACCGTGAACGTCGTCATCCTGGGCGAGCCCGCGGTCGACATCGAGGCCGAGGCGGGCACTCCCGAGGAGGCGGCGGCCAACGAGGAGAAGGCGAAGGCGCAGCGCGCGGCGCGCATCCGCGACGTCATGGAGACGGCGGCGACGCTCGGCGCGATCGTGGTGACCGAGGACGTCCTCCAGACCTTCATCCAGTACTAAGCCGGGAAGTCCCGGACGATACGGAAGAGGCGGGCGGCGCAGCGGCGCCGCCCGTCGTGTTTTCCCGGGCGGAAGGGGCGCCTCGCGTGTCGAGATGGCTCGTCGGGCGGATCGTCGGTGCCTCTCCGCGGAAAGGGACCCGACCTCGCGGAACGGAGATCCTCGCGTCCCTGCGCACGGCGGTCTCTGCGGCTCCGCGGCGAGCGTGTTTAGAATCCGTTTCCCGTGGCGAGCGAAGCCGGAGCGCGCATGACCCTGTCGGAGCACCTGGACGAGCTCCGCACTCGGCTTCTCCGCTGCGTCATCGCCGCGAGCGTGGGCGCGGGCCTCGCCTTCTGGCAGGCGGATCGCGTCTTCGCGTTCCTTCGCGAGCCGCTGGACCGGGCGATCGAGAAGCACCGGAACACCCGGCTCATCCAGACGGCGCTCGCCGAGGGCTTCATGGCGAGCATGGTCATCTCCATCTTCGCCGGCATCGCGCTCGCGGGGCCCTACATCCTCCACCAGGTCTGGGGGTTCGTCGCGGCGGGGCTCTACGCGCACGAGCGGCGCTCGGTGAAGTACTACGCGATCCCGGGCTTCGTCCTCTTCTTCTCCGGCGCGGCGCTCGCGTACTTCTACGTCCTTCCGTGGGCCTTCGAGTTCCTCGTCGGGTTCGCGGCGGACACGACCGGCCTCGAGAGCTTCATCTCCATCGGCCCCTACGTCTCGCTCGTGGCCTGGATGATGTTCATCTTCGGCGTCGTGTTCCAGCTGCCGCTCGTCATGGTCTTCCTCATGCGCCTCGGCGTCGTGGAGGCCGCGACGTTCCGGCGCCACCGCCGCTGGGCGATCGTCCTCGCGTTCCTCGTCGGCGCGATCCTGACGCCGCCCGACGTGATCAGCCAGACCGCGCTCTCCGTGACTCTCCTCCTCCTCTACGAGGGCGCGATCTTCGTCGGGGCGCGGCTCGCCCGGAAGCGGGAGGCCGCATGACCGTGGGAAACCGGGGGGGTCGGGGGGCACGATGAAGATCGCTCTCGTGGGACGTCCGGGCGGCGGGAAGACGACCCTTTTCAACGCCATCTCCTCGAAGCAGGTGCCGCTCCTGCCCGGGGTGCCGGGCGCGGCGCCCTCCGTGAGCGTCGTGCAGGTGAGGGACCAGCGGCTCGAGTGGCTCAGGGACCTCTTCCAGCCGAAGAAGTACACCCCGGCGACGCTCACGGTGGAGGACCACCCGGGGATCCCGTCGGGCTCGGCGAAGAGCGACCGCAGGGGCGAGCTCTTCGGGCAGATGCGGCAGGCGGACGGCCTCGCGCTCGTCCTCCGCGCGTTCACGACGTCGTCCTACGCGTACGACGAGCCCTCGGCGGACCCCGTGCGCGACCTCGAGCTTTTGGCGCTCGAGTTCCTGAGCGCGGACCTCGAGGTGTGCGAGCGCCGCCTCGAGCGTCTCGCGACCGAGTGGAAGAAGCCGCAGGAGCGCGACCGGGTGGAGCGCGAGAAGGCCGTCGTCGAGCGCCTCGCGACGGCACTGCGCGAGGGGCGAGGGGCCCACGAGGTCGAGGTGCGCGCGGAGGAGGAGGCGTTCGTGAAGGGGTTCCTCCTCTTCACGAGAAAGCCCGCCGTCGTCGTCGTGAACCTCGCCGAGGGCGTCCCCGCTCCCCCCCTTCCCCCCTCACCCCTGGATGTCCGGCACCGGTTCGAGGCCTGCCTGAAGCTCGAGGCCGACCTCGCCGGGCTCGAGGGCGAGGACCGGGCGCTTTTCGCGGAGGAGTACGGCATCACGGAGCCGCTCAAGGACCGGTTCAACCTCGCCTGCTACCGCGGCCTCGGCCTCCTCTCGTTCTTCACGGTGGGGGAGGACGAGGTGCGCGCGTGGACGATCGAGAAGGGCGACGACGCGGTCACGGCCTCGGGGAAGATCCACAGCGACCTCGCGAAGGGCTTCATCCGGGCCGAGGTGACCCCCTACGAGGACCTCCGCGCGCTCGGCTCGATGCGGGAGGTGAAGGCGAAGGGGAAGCAGCGCCTCGAGGGCAGGGAGTATGCCGTCGCCGACGGCGACATCCTGAACATCCGGTTCTCGACGTGAAAGGTTCGTGCATCGTGTCGAATAGGGGGCAGCCATGATGAAGCTCACGCGCGCAGCGATTCTCTCGGTCGGCGACGAGCTGCTCGGAGGCCGGACGATCAACACGAACGCGGCCTACATGGCGCAGCGGCTGACCGACGCCGGGTTCCTCGTCGTCGCGACCGACACCGTCGGCGACGACGAGTTCGCGATCGCGGACTCGCTCAAGAGCCTCGCCGGGCGCGCGGACACGGTCGTCGTGACCGGCGGGCTCGGCCCGACGCCCGACGACGTGACGCGCGAGGCGCTCGCCGGCGCGGCCGGCAAGCTCCTCGTGCCGGACCGCGCGCTCAGGGCGCAGGTCATGGAGAAGGCGGGCGGGAAGGCGCCGCGCCGCAACGCCCGCATGGCGCGCGTGCCGGATGGCGCGGTCATCCTGCCGAACCCCGTCGGGATGGCGGCGGGCCTGCGCGTCGAGATGGGCGGGACGCCGGTCTACGCGCTTCCGGGCGTGCCGCTCGAGCTCGAGGCGATCTTCGAGCAGTCGGTGCTGCCCGACATGAAGGCGACCTTCGCCGGGACGAAGCCCATGCCCTCGCGCGTGCTGCGCGTGTTCGGGCTCCGCGAGGCGGAGGTGGCGGAGAAGCTCGGCGAGCTGCTCGACCGCGCCCGCGACCCCGTCGTCGGCGTCACGGTGCGCGACGGGATCATCACGATCACGATCACCGGCGCGTCGGCGGAGCAGCGCGCGGCCGAGATCCGGAAGAAGCTCGACCGCCACGTCTTCGGCGAGGGGGACCAGACGCTCGCGGGCGTCGTCCTCGACGCGATGAAGGAGCGCGGGCTGACGCTCGCGCTCGCGGAGTCGATCACGGGCGGCATGCTCGCGAGCCTCGTCGTCGACCAGCCCGGCGCGTCGGAGGTGCTCAAGGGGTCGATCGTCGCCTACGTGCCGGAGGCGAAGCACGAGCTCCTCGATGTGCCCAAGACCGTGCTCTCGAAGGCGGGCACCGTCTCCGAGGAGACGGCGCTCCGGATGGCCCGGGCGGCGAGGAAGAAGCTGTCGGCGGACGTGGGGATCGCGACCACCGGGGTCGCCGGCCCCGATCTCGACGAGCGGGGGACCCCGACCGGCCGCGGGTTCGTGGCGGTCGTGGGGCCGAAGGGGGAGAAGGTCGAGAAGGTCTCCTGCCGGGGGGATAGGAACGCCGTCCGCCGCCGGTTCGCGTGGATCGCGCTCGACCTGCTGCGCCACCGGCTTCTGGGTTAGGCTCTAGGGGTGTGGGGCCTGCCTCGAGGGCAGGCTCCTCAAACACACCCAAGGAGCCGATACCCGGTGGTGTAACGGTAGCACAGGAGACTTTGGATCTCTTAGTCCAGGTTCGAATCCTGGCCGGGTAGCCATGCAGGAAAGACCCCTCGCCGCCGTCGTTCTCGCCGCGGGCCAAGGCAAGCGGATGAAGGCGGACGTCCCCAAGGTGCTCGTCGAGGCGTGCGGGCGCGCGCTCGTGGAGCACGTCCTCGCGGCGCTCGGGCCCCTCGGCGCGAGGCCCGTCGTCGTGGTGCACGGCCACGGCGGCGACGCGGTGAAGACGGCGCTCAAGGGCAGCGAGGTCGCCTTCGCGCACCAGGCGGAGCAGCGCGGCACGGGCCATGCGGTCCAGTGCGCGCTCCCGGCCCTCGCGGGGTTCAAGGGCGACGTCCTCGTCGTCTGCGGCGACACGCCGCTCCTCACCTCCGCGGTTCTCCTGGATCTCGTCCGCGACCATGGGAGGAACCGGCGCGCCCTCACCGTCCTCTCCGCCGAGGTGCGAGAGCCGGGTTCGCTCGGCCGGATCCTCCGCGGACCCGACGGGCGGCTCAGAGACATCCGGGAGACGGCCGACGCGACCCCCGCGGAGCGGGCCGTGAAGGAGATCAACACCGGGGTCATGGTGGCCGGCATCGACCGGCTCGCCCCGGCGCTCGCGCGGCTCACCCCCGAGAACGCCCAGGGGGAGTACTACCTGACCGACGTCCCGCGGCTGCTCCTCGCGGACGGCCTTCCGGTGGACGCCTTCCGGACGCTCGACGAGGGGGCGGCACTCGGCGTCAACAACCCGCTCGAGCTCGCGGAGGCCGTGCGGATCCTGCGGCGCCGGGCCGTGGACCGGCTCCTCCTCGAGGGGGTCCGGATCGAGGATCCCGACACGGCGAGGATCGACGCGGACGTCGAGATCGGCCCCGGCACGACGCTCCGGCCGTTCACGTTCGTGGGCGCCGGCGCTCGGATCGGGAAACGCTGCCGCATCGGCCCCTTCGCCCACGTGCCGCGCGGGGCCGTCGTCCCCGACGGCACGACGTTTCCGTAGCGCGTCATCCCGGGGGGCTCCGGGGGCGGGCCCGGCGGCGGCCGTGACACCGTCCCTCCGGGATGGAAGAATCAACACCGCGCAAAGACGCCGCGCTCGGGGAGGGGCGCGGCGCCAGGAGAACCGATGGCCAACTCGATGAAGGTCTTCAGCGGCACCGCCAACCGGCCGCTCGCGGAGCGCATGTGCGAGCACTTGAATCTCCGGCTCGGCGAGGCGAGCGTGACGCGCTTCCCGGACGGCGAGGTGCGCGTGAAGATCGAGGAGGACGTGCGCGGCGCGGACGTCTTCGTCCTCCAGCCGACCTGCCCGCCGGTGAACGACAACCTGATGGAGCTCGTGCTCCTGATCGACGCCTTCAAGCGCGCCTCGGCGGAGCGGATCACGGCCGTCGTCCCCTACTTCGGCTACGCGCGCCAGGACCGGAAGGACGAGGGGCGCGTGCCGATCTCCGCGAAGCTCGTCTCGAACATGATCGTCCAGGCGGGCGCGTCGCGCGTGCTCTGCCTCGACCTGCACGCGGCGCAGATCCAGGGGTTCTTCGACATCCCGGTGGACCACCTCTACGCGGCGCCCGTGCTGAGCCGCTACTTCCGCCGCCTCGACATCAAGGATCTCGTCGTCGTGGCGCCCGACGTCGGCTCCTCGCGCCTCGCGCGCGGCTACGCGAAGCGGCTCAACGCCGGTCTCGCGATCGTGGACAAGCGGCGCGTGTCCGACCGCGTGACCGAGGTGATGAACGTCATCGGCGACGTGAAGGGCAAGGGTGTCCTGCTCATCGACGACATGATCTCGACCGGGAGCTCGATCACGCAGGCGGCGAAGACCGTCCACGACCTCGGCGCGAAGGAGGTCTACCTCGCCGCGACCCACGCGCTGCTCTGCGGAAACGCGATGGCGCTCCTCGACGCCGCGCCGGTCGAGGCGGTCGTGGTGACGGACACGATCCCGCTCCCCGAGGCGAAGCAGCGCCCGAACCTGCGGGTGCTCTCGGTCGCCCGGCTCCTCGGCGAGGCGATCCTCCGGATCCACCACGCGGAGTCGGTCTCCCGGCTCTTCCAGATGGACATGGACGAGTAGGGCCGCTCCCCGGCCCCCGGAGCCCCCCCCTTTCCGGCCGGGCGCTGGCGCCGCTTGCGCGATCCGCTACGATAAGGGGCTTCCAAGCGAGGTACCCATGCAGATCCTCGATCTTCCCGTCGAGAAGCGCGAGACCAGCGGAACGGCCCAATCCCGGCGTGCCCGGCGGGAGGGGCGCGTCCCCTGCATCCTCTACGGAGGCAAGCAGGCGAACGTCCCCCTGTTCACGAAGGCGCTCGACTTCGGGAACGTGCTCAAGGCGCACAGCGCGCTCGTCCGGCTGAAGCTCGGCGAGCAGGAGCAGACCGCGCTTCTCCGCGAGGTGAAGTGGGACGTGCTCGGCGAGTACGTCCAGCACGTGGACTTCGTCCGCGTCGAGATGACGGACGAGGTGAGGATCAAGGTGCCCGTGCACACGTTCGGCGTCCCCGCGGGCATCGGCGAAGGCGGCGAGCTCCAGCTGGTCAAGGCGGAGATCGAGGTCTTCTCCCGCGTCGACTCGATCCCGAGCGAGATCCGGATCGACGTCTCCGCGCTGAAGCTCTTCGAAGGCGTCCACGTCCGGGAGGTCGTCTTCCCGCCCAACGTGCGCGCCGCGGGCCACGCGACCGATCTCATCGTGCACGTCGTCCCGCCGCGCAAGGCGGAGGAGGCGGCGCCCGCCGAGGCGGCCGCGGCAGCCGGTGCGGAGGGCGCGGCGCCGAGCGCCGAGCCCGTGGTCGAGCCGAAGGGCAAGGCCGCGAAGGAGTCCAAGGAGGAGGGTGGCGCCGAGGCCAAGGGCAAGGCGCCCGAGGGCGCGAAGGGCAAGGGCGAGGCGAAGCCGAAGGGCAAGTAGGCTCCCGTGCACGTCGTCTTCGGCATCGGGAACCCCGGTCCGGAGTACGACGGCACGCGGCACAACCTCGGGTTCCTCGTCGTCGACGCGCTCTGCGCGGCGGCGCGGGGTCTGTTCGGGCGGCTCCCGGGGCTTCCGGCAGAGGGCGCCCGCGTCCGCATCGAGGGCGCGACGACGCTCCTCGTGAAGCCGCTCACCTACGTGAACCGCTGCGGGCCCGTGCTCGCGGCGCTCCAGGGCGGAGAGGGGATCCCCCTCGAGCGCTGCCTCGTCGTCGTGGACGACTTCCACCTCCCCCTCGGCGCGATCCGCCTGCGCCTCTCGGGGAGCGACGGGGGACACAACGGGCTCCGGTCGCTCATCGCGAGCCTCGGCACCGAGGCCTTCCCGAGGCTCCGCATCGGCGTCGGCGAGCCCTCGGGACCGGCGGAGCGCTACGTGCTGTCCCCCTTCCCCCCGGCGGAGCGGGAGGCCGCCGCGGAGGCCGTCGGGCGGGCCGCGGAGGGGGCCCGGCTGTGGATCCGCCTCGGCGGGGAGCGGGCGATGGGGGAGGTGAACCGCCGCGATCTTGACCCTCCCGCGGAGCGCGCGTAGCCTAACGGGCTTCCCTGAAGGGCCACTGAAATGTATCCGTACGAGGCGATGTTCCTGGTCGATCCCGTGAAGCACGGCGAGGATGCCGCTGGCACGGAGAAGGTCGTGTCCGCGCTGCTCGAGAAGCATGGCGCGAAGGTCACCCGGTTCGAGAAGTGGGATGACCGCAAGCTGGCCTACGACATCAAGGGCCACAAGCGCGGCATCTACCTGCTCGCGCTGTTCGAGATGCCCGGGGCGAACCTCAACGCGCTCCGGGGCGACTGCGAGCTGAACGAGACGATCCTCCGCCAGCTCATCCTTCGTCTCGACACGGACATCCCGACCTACCTCGAGCAGTGCGCCAAGTACCAGGAGAAGACGCGGGAGGAGCTCGAGAGCCGCCGCGCCGCCCGCCGCGAGGACGAGGAGCGCGAGGGCGAGGAGGGCCTCCTCGACGACTTCGCGAGCGTGCAGGAGTAGCGCATGAGAGAGAAGCGGGAGAAGCGCGACAAGCGCGACAAGAAGAAGTTCAAGCGGTTCCAGGCCCGGACCTGCCGCTTCGAGCGCATGGGCGTGGAGCTGGTCGACTGGAAGGACGTCGCGACGCTCCAGCGCCTCAGCACCGGCCAGAGCAAGATCCTCGCCCGCAAGCGGTCGGGGACGAGCGCGCTCTTCCAGCGCAAGGTCAAGGAAGCCATCAAGCGGGCGCGCTTCATGGCGCTGATCCCGTACGAGGGGAGCTAAGCCATGGTCGCCCGCGTCCGCCGCAACGTGAAGGTCCTCCTGCTCGAGGACAACGAGCATCTGGGCGAGGTCGGCGAGGTCGTCGACGTGCGGCCCGGGTTCGCCCGCAACTTCCTCTTCCCGAACGGCGTCGCGTGCCCGGTCACGCCCGAGGCGCTCCAGCGCGTCGAGCGCGCCCGCGAGCACGCGAAGAAGACCCGTGCCGAGCGCGCGAAGAAGGTCGCCGATCTCGCGAAGCTGCTCGAGGGCCTCTCGGTGACCCTCGAGGAGCGCGCGAGCGACGAGGGGCACCTCTTCGGCTCGGTCGGCGCCGCGGCGATCGCAGCGGCGCTGCGCGACAAGAAGCTCGAGGTCGAGGAGCGGATGATCGTCCTCGAGAGCCCGCTCAAGGAGCTCGGCATCTACAACGTGCCGATCCGCCTCGACGCCGACAACGCGGTCGAGATCCGCGTCTGGGTCGTCGAGCCCTCGAGCGCGGCCTCCTAGCCCCGGGGCCAGGCGGCCCGCCGCGATGCCTGGGGGAGGTGCGGGACCCCCTCCCCCTTCCGCGACCATCCCCCGATCCCCGACCGGTTCCCCCCCGTTCGCGAACCGGATTCGCGCAGGCTCTCCACCGGCACTCCACGATTTTCGTCCCTCTCGTGATTAGGCTCGATCAGGCGTTCCCTCGCGGGCGCGCCGGCGCTACGCTGCGCCGCTTCGGCAACCATGGACTCGGCACAAAGAACCTTCACCCGCCTTCCCCCGCACAGCGAGGACGCGGAGCGTTCGCTGCTCGGCGCGATCCTCCTCGACGGGGACGTGCTCACCGTGGTCCTTCCGCTCGTCAAGGCGGAGGACTTCTACGCGACCGCGCACCAGAAGATCTTCGAGGCGTGCTCGCACCTCTACCACCAGGGGTCGAGCCGCATCGACCCGGTGCTCATCAAGGCGGAGCTCGAGCGGCGCGGGGACCTCGGCAAGATCGGCGGGGAGGCGTATCTCGCGCAGCTCGCGGCGCAGGTGCCGTCGGCGGCGGGCGCCGCGGACTACGCGCGCATCGTGAGCGAGAAGGCCGTCACGCGCAGCCTGATCCACGTCTGCACGTCGATCCAGTCCGCCGCCTACGAGGGCGGCCAGCCGGGCCACGAGCTGCTCGACTGGGCCGAGGCGCAGGTCTTCGCGCTCTCGCGCGGCGCCGCCGACACGGAGACGGTGTCGATCCAGGCGATCCTCAACGAGACGTTCGACGAGATCCAGCAGCTCATCGACACCGGCGGCGCGATGACCGGGCTCACGACGGGCTACCTCCAGCTCGACCAGATGACCGCGGGACTCGGCAAGGGCGATCTCGTGATCGTGGCCGGGCGGCCTTCGATGGGCAAGACGACCTTCTGCAACTGCATCGTCGACCACGTCGGCGTGAAGGAGAAGAAGGCGGTCGTCTACTTCAGCCTCGAGGTGAGCCGGCAGCACCTCGTCCGGAACATGCTCTGCTCGCGCGCGCGCGTCGAGCTCCAGCGGGTGCGGCGGGGCGACCTCGCCAACGAGGACATCCAGAAGCTCACCGAGGCGGCGGATCACCTCATGGAGGCGCCGATCTTCATCGACGACTCGAGCGCGACCACGGTGATCCAGATGCGTGCCAAGGCGCGCCGCATCAAGCAGCGGAGCGGCCTCTCGCTGGTCGTCGTCGACTACCTCCAGCTCATGGAGACGGGCTCGGCGGAGAACCGCCAGCAGGAGATCGCCCAGATCAGCCGCGGCTTGAAGGCGATGGCCCGCGAGCTCGAGGTGCCGGTGATCGCGATCTCCCAGCTCAACCGCGGCGTCGACAGCCGCGAGAACCGGGTCCCCCGCATGAGCGACCTGCGCGAGTCCGGCGCGCTCGAGCAGGATGCCGACCTGATCCTCTTCCTCTACCGCGAGTCGCAGTACAACCCCACGCCCGAGAATGCGCGGGACGCGGACGTGATCATCGCGAAGCAGAGGAACGGCCCCACCGGGCGGGTCCCGCTCCACTTCTTCGGGCACATCCTCCGCTTCGAGACCCCGGCCTTCGAGAGCGCGGGGGCGCAGGCGGGAGGGTTCTGAGCGTGCAGGCCTTGGGGAAGAAGGGCGGGCCGCGAATCCCGGGGGGCGCGGGGGCGCAGGGCATGCGGCCCGCGATCCGCCTCCTTCGCGTGTCGGGCGGCAGGCCCTAGGGCGGATCCGTGGGAGGTTTCCTGGCGATGCGCCGCGACTGCGTCCACGGGACGAGACGGCGCTCTTCGGGGCGAGGACTCGTGCTCCGGGATGCCGGGTTTCGCGGACGGCGAGCGGCGCGTGCGCGGCTATAATCCGCCCTCCATCGTGCGGGGTCAGCGGGCGGTCGCGGCATTCCTCGTGCTCTGCGCTCTCGCGGGGGCGCAGGAGCCGCCGTCGCCGCCCCCGCCCGTGCCCGGTGCCGGCAGGAAGGTGGCGAAGGTCCGCTTCGAGGGCAACCGGCGCTACACCGAGGAGTTCCTCCGGGAGCAGGTCGCGTCGAAGGAGGGCGAGGCCTACGATCCCGGGCTCATCGCGCGCGACTCCCAGGTGCTGCGGCAGTACTTCGCGGCCGTCGCGGACACCATCGTGAAGGAGGTGGAGGGCGGCGTCGAGATCACGTTCGTCGTCCTCGACAAGGTCGTCGTCGGCCAGGTCGTCGTGCAGGGGCTCGCGCGGGTGCGCGAGGACGACATCCGGCCGCTGCTCTCCACGCGGGCGGGGCGCCCGCTCCTCGAGCACGCGCTCGAGGCCGACCGCCAGCTCATCGAGCGCCTGCACCGGCAGAAGGGCTACTACTTCGTCGACGTCCGCTTCTATCGCCGGCCGACGAAGAAGACCGACACGGAGGACATCATCTTCCAGGTGATCCCGAAGTCGCGCGTCAAGGTGCGCGAGGTCATCTTCGAGGGGAACAACTCGTTCGAGCCCGACCAGCTCTCCCGGTTCCTCCAGAACAGCGACCACTACCGGCGGACCTGGCTCGGGCTGGGCGCCGTCTTCGGCGGGCGCTACTACGACCGGCAGGCGGTCGAGCAGGACCGCCGGAAGATCGAGGTCTACTACGAGCGCGAGGGGTTCCTGGACGTGCGGGTGGTCTATGTCGGCACGTCCTTCGACGAGGAGCGCGAGGAGGCGTTCCTCCGCTACCGGATCGAGGAGGGGGCGAGGTATCGCGTGAGCTCGTTCCAGGTCGAGTTCGCCCCGGACAGCCTCCCCGAGCCTCAGGACCGCGCCTATCTCGCCCCGGCGTCGCTCGAGAGCCTCTCGCTCCTCGAGTTCCAGCAGCCGTTCCGCCTCCCGGACCTCTCCAACACGGAGCGGCAGATCCGGAACCGCCTCTGGGAGCGGGCCTACGCGAAGAGCACCGTCGAGGTCAAGAACACGAGGGACCCGGAGCGGCACACCGTGGACGTGAAGTTCGTGATCCGCGCGGGCCCGAAGGTCAGACTCGGCCGGACACGCATCTACGGGAACACGTACACGAAGGACAACGTCATCCGCAGGCAGTTCCGCGAGGGCGCGCTGCCGGGCGAGCCGCTGGACATCGAGGAGCTGGAGGCCGCGAGGACCCGCCTCTTCCAGATGCGCTATTTCTCGCTCGTGCGGTACGGGGACGGGCTCAACCCCTACGGCCTCGTCCAGGACCCCGCCTCGACCGAGCCGGACGTCTGGGACACCGAGCTGGAGGTCGCCGAGGACGACACGCGCAGCTTCAACTTCGGCGCGGGCGTCTCGACCGACGGCGGCGCCTACGCCCAGGTCTCGGTCACGTGGCGCAACTTCGACATCAAGAAGCTCCCGAGCTCCCCCTTCGGAGTCTTCGACCAGGAGGCGTTCCGCGGGGGCGGCCAGGTGTTCTCCATCTCCGCGGCGCCCGGCACGACCTACTCCAACTACGGCGTCAGCTTCGGGAACCCCGCGATGTGGGACTCGCGCTGGTCCTTGGACACGGCCATCTTCCGGAACGTGGCCTTCTACGACACCTACCGGGAGACGACCGACGGCGGCAACGTCCGCATCGGCCGCTACCTCGACCGGCGCTACGTGTGGCGCATCTCCTTCGAGTACGGCCTGTCGTGGGTGACCATCTCCGATCCGGACTTCGACGCCCCGCAGAACGCCCTCGACATCCAGGGGCGCACGACGGAGAGCGGCATCAAGCTCACGCTCCGCCGCGCGAAGCGGCGGGAGGCGGACCCGTTCCTGAACGGCCACCTCACGACCGTCACCGGGTCGCTCTTCGGGGCGTTCCTCGGGGGCGAGGTCGATGTCGTGAAGGCGCAGCTCGAGCACCGCGCGGGGTGGCGCGCCTTCCCCACGAAGTCGGGCGGCTGGCACCGGATCTCGACGGCCGTGGGCGTCGACTGGGCGGAGGCGTTCGACGACACGGACGAGGTCCCGATCTTCGAGCGCTTCTTCCTCGGCGGGCGGAGCCTGCGCGGGTTCGAGTTCCGCGGCGTGGGCCCCCGCTCCAACGGATCCCCGCAGGGCGGGGAGTTCATGGTCACGTGGTCCACGGAGTACACGATCCCGCTCACGTCCCGCGAGGCGTCCGGCTTCTCGCTCGATCTCGTGCTCTTCGTGGACCAGGGAAACCTCGTGGTCCGGCCCTCCGACTTCGACTTCGACGAGTGGCGCCTCTCGGTCGGATTCGGGTTCGCGATCGGCTTCGGCGGCCCGAACCAGCCGCCGCTCCTCCTCGACTTCGGCTTCGCCATCCTCGAGGAGGACGGCGACGAGAAGCAGGTCGTCTCGGTGGCGTTCCAACGCAACTTCTGAGGCGGTCCCCGCCGGCGCCGGGAATCGGGGGGGCCCCGGGGGACCGCTCCTCCCCGCCCGTATAATCCCCCCGACGTGAAACCGCGCGCGCAGAGGACCATCGGCCGGGAGATCGAGCTCTCCGGCGTCGGGCTGCACACGGGCGCCGGCGTCCGCCTGCGCCTGAAGCCCGCCGACGCCGGCGCCGGCGTGGTCTTCCGGCGGGTCGACCTCCCCGAGCGCCCCGAGGTGCCCGCGACCGTCGACTACCTCCACGAGCGCCCGCGCCGGAGTGTCCTCCGGAGCGGCCCCGCCGAGGTGGAGACGGTCGAGCACCTGCTCGCGAGCCTCGCCGCGTTCTCGATCGACAACGTCGTCTGCGAGCTCAACGGCCCCGAGGTGCCCGGGATGGACGGGTCGAGCCGCGCCTTCGCCGAGGCGGTGCGCGAGGCCGGCGTGAAGGAGCAGAAGGAGTCGGTCGAGCCCTACACGCCGCGCGACGCGGTGCACGTCGAGGCCGACGGCTGGGCGATCGTGGCGCTGCCGCGCGACCAGGGGCTGCGCCTCTCCTACACGCTCGAGTACGACCGCCCGCGGACGCTCCGCCAGGCCTTCACGTTCGACGTCGACCCGGACGCGTTCATGAAGGAGATCGCGCCCGCGCGGACGTTCGTGACGAGCGAGGAGGTCGAGCGGCTGCGCGCGGCCGGGCTCGGCCAGGGCGCGAGCCAGGACAACACGCTCGTCATCGGGCCCGACCCGCAGGCGGACGCGCAGGCGCTCCGCTTCCCGGACGAGTACGCGAGGCACAAGGTCCTCGACCTGCTCGGCGACCTGATGCTCCTCGGCCGGCCGCTCTCGGCGCACATCGTCGCCCACCGCACGGGCCACGCGGCGAACCGCGCGCTGGTCGAGCGGCTGTCGCTCGAGCTGCACCGCCGCGAGGAGCTCGGCCACGTCCGGCGGTCGACCGGCCTCGACATCCAGGAGATCATGCGCGTGCTGCCGCACCGCTACCCGATGCTGCTCGTGGACCGGGTGATCGAGGTGGAGGGCTTCAAACGCGCGGTCGGCATCAAGAACGTCACGGTCAACGAGCCCTTCTTCGGCGGCCACTACCCGGGGCTGCCGATCATGCCGGCGGTCCTCACGCTGGAGGCGCTGGCGCAGCTCGCGGGGATCCTCCTCCTGCGGAAGCTCGACTACGCGGGCAAGGTGGCGGTCTTCCTCGGCATGGACAACGTGCGGCTGCGCCATGCGGTCCTGCCCGGGGACCAGCTCCGGCTCGTCGTCGAGACGCTTCACCTCGGGCGGCGCGGCGGCAAGGTGCGCGCCCGCGCCACCGTCCGCGACAGCCTGGTGGCGGAGGCGGAGATGAAATTCATGCTCGTCGACTCGCCGAGCAACGTGGAGCACGAGGAGCTGTGAGCGCCCCGGTCGTCCACCCCTCCGCCATCGTCGAGGACGGCGCCGAGCTCGGCGCCGGCGTCAGGATCGGCCCGTTCGCGGTGGTCGGCCCGCGCGTGAAGCTCGGCCAGGGCGTCGAGGTGATGGCGCACGCGGTCGTCGAGGGGAACACGCAGGTCGGCGCCTCGACGCTCGTCTTCCCCCACGCCGTGATCGGCGGCCGCCCGCAGGACGTGAAGTACAAGGGCGGCGACACGAAGCTCGTGATCGGCGAGCGGAACGTCCTTCGCGAGGGCGTGACGATCAACACCGGGACCGAGATCGGGGGCGGCGTCACGCGGCTGGGCGACGGCAACATCCTCATGGCGAACGCGCACGTGGCGCACGACTGCGTCCTCGGCAACCGCGTGATCCTCGCCAACAACGTGATGCTCGCGGGGCACGTGCGCGTGCACGACGGCGCGATCCTGAACGGCGGCGTCGGCATCCACCACTTCACGACGGTCGGCACCTTCGCGTACGTCGGCGGGCTCTCCCGGATCACGCGCGACGTGCCGCCCTATACGATCGTGGAGGGCCATCCCTCCCGCGTCCGCGGGCTCAACCTCGTCGGGCTGAAGCGCGCCCGCTTCCCCGAGGCGACGATCCGCGCGCTCAAGGATGCCTACCGCCTCCTCTACCGGTCGGACCTTCCCGTGCGGGACGCCGCCGCCCGACTCAAGGTAGACTTTGCGGAAGTCCAAGAGGTGCAGGAGCTGGTGCGCTTCATCGAGGCGAGCGGGAGCGGGAGACTCGGACGGCAGGGCGAGGAGCCCGGGAGGGCGTTCGCGCCGTGACGGCGAAGAGGGGGGACGCGGGGAGGGGGCCCGCCGCCGCCACGCGGACCTTCCGGAGGGGCGCGTGAGCCGGAAGGTGCGCGTCGCCGTCGTGGGGGTCGGCCACTTCGGCCGCAACCATGCCCGCATCTACGCGCAGATGCCCGGCGTCGAGCTCGTCGCGGTCGCCGACCCGAACCTCGAGCGCTCCTCCGCCGTCGCCGAGCAGTACAAGACGCGCGCCGTCGCCGACCACACGGAGGTCGGGCCCGTCGACGCCGCGAGCGTCGCGGTGCCGACGAGCCTCCACGCGGACATCGCGTGCTGGTTCCTCGAGCGCGGCATCCCCGTCCTCGTCGAGAAGCCGCTCTCCGACAGCGTCCGCTCGGCCGAGCGGATCGTCGAGGCGGCGCGGAGGAACGGGACGTTCGTCGGCGTCGGCCACGTCGAGCGCTTCAACCCCGTGGTCGTGGCGGCGACGGAGCTCGGCATCCGGCCGATCTTCATCGAGTGCCACCGGCTGAACCCCTTCTCCTTCCGGTCGACGGACGTGGGCGTCGTGCTCGACCTGATGATCCACGACCTCGACGTGATCCTGCACTTCGTGAAGTCGAAGGTGGAGCGGGTCGATGCGGTCGGCGTGCCGATCCTCAGCGAGCACGAGGACATCGCGAACGCGCGCCTCACCTTCGCGAACGGCGCCGTCGCGAACGTGACCGCGAGCCGCGTCGCGGTGCAGCCGATGCGCAAGATCCGCGTCTTCTCGCCCGACTCCTACATCTCGCTCGACTACACGAAGCGGCAGGGCGTCATCTTCAGGAAGGCGCCGAAGCTCACTCTCGACGTCGTAAGGAAGATCAGCGAGGATCCCGCGTCGCTCGCGGAGCTGAAGGGCAAGGAATCGGTCTTCGGCGAGCTCCTCCACTCCGACACGATCCCGCTGCCGGAGCACGACCCGCTCGAGAAGGAGCTCACGAACTTCGTCGAGAGCGTGCGCTCGGGCCAGCGGCCGGCCGTGACGGGCGAGCACGGCGTCGAGGTCCTCCGCATCGCGGACGAGATCCTCCACGCGATCCAGCGCGCGCGCGCGGCCGTCCTGCCGTGATCGCGGTAGAGGGCGACACCGTCGCCTGCCTCGGCGGCTGGCGTGGCGACGGGCTCTTCGTGTCGCGCGGCGGCCGGCCGCTGGCGCGGGTCGCGGACCTCGGCTGGGACGAGCCGACCCAGACCACGCCGCAGCGCCGCCTGCTGCTCCGGGAGGCCGACCTGTTCGTGCTCGAGCCGGTCCGGGGCTTCCTGCTGCTTCCGCCGCTTCGCGCGCGGCGCTTCGCCCTCGACGGCAGGGAGCTCGCGCGGGAGGAGGGGGCGGATCGGGGGCCGGCGCTGCTCGCCTACCACGCGCGCGCCGCGGAGGGCCGCTCGCGCGTGACGAGATGCGGGGTGGACCCCGCGACTGGCCGGCCCGTGGTCGAGGTGGAGGATCTCTCGGTCGACCTGCCGGGCGGGAGGGCCGAGTGCTCGGGAGTGCCGTTGCTCGTGTCGGGTGCGGTCCACTACCCCGTCCGGATGCGAGGCCTCTTCCGCGGCGTGGAGCAGCTCTTCGACGGGGACCCCGCGGTCCCGCAGGCTGTCGGCGGAGAGCTTGCATGTGCCGCCAACCGCCGGGGCCGGCCGGGAGTGTGGTGGGGCAGCGCCTGGCACCGGCTGCCCGGCCGGCGGCTCTTCCCCGACTGGAGGGCGCCCCTCGGCCCCGTCGTCGTGCCGTTCGGCGGGGGCCTCGTCGTCCTCCGGCGCGAAGGAGGCGAGCTGGCGAGCCTCGGGGGGCCGCAGGCCCGGCTGCCGAAGGGCATCTACAGCGCGCTCGTCCTCCTTGGAGGGACGCCCTGGGCCCTCTTTGAAGCCGAGGCGCCGAGACTCGTCCGCGTCGAGGTCTGAGGCTCTTCGCGTGGCTAACGGAATGCTAACATCCGCGTCCCACGGGAATCTTGCTGCCCCCGTACCCCCCCTCGATCCGGACGCGCCGGACGCCCGACTTTGACAGCCCGCCTGCCCCCCTGTAGCTTGAGGGGCTTCGGTCACGCCCGGTCCATGGGACCGGCAGGCCCCCGCACGCCGGTGACGGGGGCGGAGGCCGCGATGGTGCGGCCCCGAGAACATCGCCGGCGGAGGTCAGTCGTGTCCATCGTCTCGGTCAAGGAGCTCCTCGACGCGGGGGTCCAGTTCGGCCATCCCACCTCGGTGTGGAACCCGCGGATGGAGCCCTACATCTTCGGCAAGCGCAACGGCATCCACATCATCGATCTGAAGGGGACCGTGCGCGGGCTGATCCGCGCCTACAACTTCCTTCAGCGTCTCTGCGGCGACGGCCACATGGTCCTCTTCGTGGGGACCAAGCGGCAGGCGCGCAGCGCGGTGGTCGCCGAGGCGCGCCGGTGCGGCCAGCCGTACGTCGCGGAGCGGTGGCTCGGCGGCATGCTCACGAACTTCTACACGATCCGCACGCGGCTGAAGCGGCTCGAGGAGCTCGAGGCGCTCGAGACGCAGGGTCCCGGCGCGTTCAGCTCGAAGAGCGAGGCGAACCGCGCGCTGCGCGAGAAGCGCAAGATCCAGAAGAACCTCGACGGCGTCCGCACCATGGAGAAGCTTCCCGGCGCGGTGATCGTGATCGACCCGGTGGTCGAGCACATCGCGGTGGCGGAGGCGGGCAAGCTCGGGATCCCGGTCGTGGCGCTCCTCGACACCGACTGCAACCCGCGCCCGATCGACATCCCGATCCCCGGCAACGACGACGCGATGCGGGCCATCCAGATCGTGCTCGGGCGTCTCGCGGACGCGGTGCTGCGCGGCAACCAGGACTGGAAGGTGCGCGAGGCGATCCTCCGCAAGCAGGAGGAGGACCGGCGCCGCGTCGACGAGAAGCGCCGCGAGGAGATCCGCCGGCGCCAGCGCGCCGAGGCCGAGCAGCGCAAGCGACGCGACGAGGCAGAGAAGAAGGCGCGGGAGTCCGCAGCGCGGCAGGTCGCGATCGACGCCGGCGAGGACGTCGCGCCGGTCGAGGAGGATGCGCCCGTGACGCCCGACGTCGACCAGGAGCCGCCTGCCGCGGCCGAGGAGTAACGCCATGTCCATCGACGCCAAGACCGTCGCCGAGCTGCGTCGGCGCACCGGCCTTCCCATGATGAAGTGCAAGGAGGCGCTCTCGGGCGCCGGCGGCGACCTCACGCTCGCCGAGGAGAACCTCCGCAAGGAGGGCCACAAGACCATCGACAAGCTCGCCAGCCGCGAGATGAAGGAAGGGCTCGTCTTCACCGCCGAGAACAAGGGGGCGGTCGCGGCCGTCGCGGTCCTCTGCGAGACCGACTTCGTCGCGCGCTCCGCGGACGTCCAGCAGTTCGGCGAGATGCTCGCGAAGTGCGTCCTCGCGGCCGCGCCGGCCGACCAGGGGACGGGCGACGTGCTCCAGGACCTGAAGCTCGAGGACGGCCGCACCGTGAAGGACCACCTCGACGACCTTGTCGGGAAGCGCATCCGCGAGAACATGAAGATCGGGTCGTTCGCGCGTTTCAGGCCGCAGCCGGGCGGCTACATCGGCATCTACGTCCACCACAACAGGAAGATCGCATCGCTCGTGGACCTCGAGGGCAAGGACGTCGCCGCGAGCGCGCCCGCGAAGGATCTCGCGAAGGACCTCGGGATGCAGATCGCCTTCCAGCACCAGCTCATGACGCTCGAGTCGAAGGATCTCCCGCCCGAGTGGGTCGCGAAGGAGCGCGAGATCTTCCTCGCGCAGGTCCAGGACATGCCCGAGAACAAGCGTGCGCAGATCGCGGAGGGCAAGCTCGCGAAACGGATGAAGGAGGTCGTCCTGCTCGACCAGCCCTTCCTCAAGGACGAGAAGTCGAGCGTGAAGCAGCGCGTCGACGCCGTGGCGAAGGAGTCGGGCGCACCGCTCCGGCTGCGCCGGTTCGCCCGCATCGGCGCGGGCGCGTAGCGTCCCGTTCGGGGCGGAGCCTCGCGGCGCGAGGCCCGCCCGCCCGACATGGAGGCTCCGATGGACTACGAAGAGATCGTTCTCGAGACCGCGGACAAGATGGAGAAGTGCGTCGAGCACTTCACGCACGAGATGAAGGGCGTGCGATCGGGCCGCGCGTCGCCGGGCCTCGTCGAGGGCATCCGCGTCAACTACTACGGGGCCCAGACGCCGATCGGCCAGATGGCGCAGATCTCGGTCCCCGAGCCGCGCCAGCTCGCGATCAAGCCGTTCGACGCGAGCCAGATCCAGGAGGTCAGCAAGGCGATCCAGGCGAGCGGCCTCGGGATCAACCCGGCCGTCGACGGGAAGATCATCCGCCTGACGATGCCTCCGCTCTCCGAGGAGCAGAGGAAGAAGCTCGTCGGGCTCGTGAAGGAGAAGGCCGAGCAGTCGAAGGTCGCGATCCGCGCCGTGCGCCGCGACAGCAACAAGCACGGCGACGAGGCGCTCAAGAACCGGGTGCTCACCGAGGACGACCTGAAGAATCTCAAGGAGGAGATCCAGGAGACGACCAAGGAGCACGAGAGCAAGGTCGACGAGGTCCTCAAGAAGAAGATCGACGAGCTGATGACCGTCTGACGCCCCGCGCGTCGGGATCGAGGGGGGGTGCGGGGGCGGCGCGCGCCGGCCCCTTCGCCATGCCGCCCCGGCGCTTCCCCCGCCTGCCCCGGTCGCGCGCCGCGTGCGCCGCGGCCCCCCGCGCGACGCCCCTGTCCGGCTCCCCCGGACCCCCCTCGCGTCTACCGTCATGTCATGTGATATATATCGCTTCGTGCGCGGCCTCTTCCTCCTCCTCGCCTGCGCGGCATGCGCGGACCCGGCGCCTGACACCGTGACCGTCTGCGCCGCGGCGAGTCTCCGCGAGGTCGCGACCGACATCGGCGACGCCTGGGCGCGGGCGAGCGGGACCCGCGTCGCGTACCGGTTCGAGTCCAGCGACACGCTCGCGCGCCAGATCCGCGAGGGGGCGCCCTGCGACCTCTTCCTCAGCGCGGACCCGAGGTGGGCGGCCGAGGTCGGCGCGATCGAGAGCTTCCCGTGGGTCGGCAACCGCCTCGTGTGCGTGCGGCCGAAGGGGTCCGCGCTCGCCGGCCTCGCGCAGGCGAGGCGGCTCGCGCTCGGCAGCGAGGGCTCGCCGATCGGGCGCTACGCGGCCGCGGCGATGGGGGCGATGGGCGTCGCGCCGCCGGAGGGGACCATCCACGGGAGCAACGTGCGCGACGTGCTCACGAAGGTCGCCGAGGGCGCGGCCGATGCGGGCATCGTCTACGCGACCGACGTCCCGGTCGACCCGCGCGTGGAGATCGCGTGCGAGCTTCCGGCGGCGGCGCAGCCGCGGATCGTGTACCCGGTGGCGCTCCTGACGGAACGCGGTCGCGCGCTCTTCGAGACGCTCCGCGCGCCGGCGGCGCTCTCGGCCGCGGAGCGGCGGGGGTTCACGCGGGCGCCGTGAGCTCGACCGTCCTCCTCACGCTCTGGATCGGCGCGCTCGCGACGCTCCTCGCGCTGCCGTTCGCGGTCCTCGTCGCGGTGCCGCTCGCGCGGTCGCGCGGGCCCTTCGTGACCGTGCTCCAGACGCTCGTCTGGCTTCCGCTCGTGCTGCCGCCCGCGGTCACGGGCTACCTGCTCCTCTCCGTCCTCGGCCCCCGGCGCCCCCTCGGTTCCGCGCTGAAGGCGCTGGGGATCGGGATCGCCTTCGACCGGATGGGCGCGGTCGTCGCGGCCGCGGTGGTGGGGTTCCCGCTGCTCGTGATGTTCATCGTGCTCGCGCTGCGCGCGATCGACCCGAGGCTCGCGGTTGTCTCGCGCTCGTGCGGCCGCGGGCCCGTGGAGACGTTCCTCCGCGTGACGCTCCCGCTCGCGTGGCCGGGCATCCTCGCGGGCGCCGTGCTCGCGTTCGCGCGCGCGCTCGGCGAGTTCGGCGCGACGATCGTGCTCGCGGGGCTCATCCCGGGCGAGACGGACACGATCTCGCTCCGGATCTACGACCTCCTCGCGCAGCCCGGCCGCGAAAGCGAGATCCTCGGGCTCGTGCTCGCGTCGGTCGCGATCGCGATCCTCTGCGTCGCGGTCGCGCAGGCGCTCGACCGGCGGCACCGGCGCCGCCTCGAGGTGGAGCCGTGATCCTCGAGGTCGAGGCCGACGTCCGCCGCCGCGGGGGCTTCCGGCTGCAGGCGGCGTTCCGCGCGGAGGCGGGGCGTCTCGCGGTGGTGGGGCGAAGCGGCGGCGGGAAGACGACGCTCCTCGACGTGATCGCCGGGATCGAGCGCGGGCGCGTCGTGCTCGACGGCGTCGACCTGTCGCCCCTGCCGCTCCACCGCCGGTCGATCGGCTACGTGATGCAGGACGCGCCGCTCTTCCCGCACCTCTCCGTGAGAGGGAACCTCGCGTACGGGCCCCGCGCGCAGCGGGTCGAGGAGGTCGCCGCGCGCCTCGGGATCGTCCATCTCCTCGACCGGATGCCGCGGAACCTCTCCGGCGGCGAGCGGCGGCGCGCGGTCCTCGCCCGCGCGCTCGCGAGCCGTCCGCGCCTCCTGCTCCTCGACGAGCCGTTCGCGGGCCTCGACGAGGCGGCGCGCCGCGACGCGATGTCGCTGCTCACGGGCCTCGGCGACGTGCCGACCGTGCTCGTGAGCCACTCGCCCGCGGAGGTGCTCGGCCTCGCGGACCGCGCCGTGCGCCTCGAGGGCGGGCGCGTCGTCGCGGAGGGCCCGAGCGCATCGCTGCTCCGGGCCGGCGAGCGGGAGATCGACAACGCCTTCGTGGGGGAGGTCACCGGGCCCTCCCGCGTCCGCGTCGGGGACGTGGATCTCTCGGTCACGCTGTCGGAGGGGGCTTCGGGGGCGGTGCGGCTCGCCTGCTACGCGCACGAGATCCTGCTCGCCCGCGAGCGGCCGGCGGCCATCTCGGCGAGAAACGTCTTCCCCGCGACCGTCCGCGACCTCGTGCCCGCGGGCGGCGACGTCCTCGCGACCCTCGAGGCGCCGCCGTTCCGGGTCCTCGTGACCGCGGATGCCGTCCGGGACCTCGCGCTCGCCCCGGGCGCGAGGGTCGTCGCCATCGTGAAGAGCACCTCGATCGCATGCCTCGGGCCCCTATGAACGCCTTCCGCGCGGTCGTCCACTCCGTCGTCCCGAGCGAGTCGCTCGCGTGGCTCCGGGTCGGCCGCGCGCGGCTCGCGGCCCGTCTCGCGTGCCGGAAGGGGGAGAGGCTCTCCGTGGAGGTCCGGCCGGAGGAGGTCCTCCTCTGCGCGGCGCACCCGGGTCTCGTGAGCGCGCGCAACGTGCTCCCGGGCCGCGTGCGCGGCCTCCGGCACGTGCCCGAGGGGGTCTACGTCGATGTCCTCTGCGCGCCGCCGCTCGTCGCGATGGTCACGCGCGGCGCCGTGCGGGACATGAAGCTCGCCCGCGGGCGCAGGGTTTTCGCGGTCGTGAAGGCGAGCTCCGTCCGCGTGCGCGCGACGGTCGATGCACCGGTGCTCGTGAGCGTGGTCGGGCGCCACGGCGTGCTCACCCCGTCGCTGCTCTCGCTCCTGCGCGCGATCCGGGACCTCGGCTCGCTCACCGCGGCCGCCGAGGCCACGGGCGTGACGTACCGGACGGCGTGGCTCCGCGTAGAGCGTGCGAACCGCGCGTGGGGAGCGCCGCTGGTGCACCGGCGAAGGGGGGGGTGCGGCGGGGGGGGAGCGGTCCTCACCGCCGAGGGCGATGGTGTGGTCGATCTGGACAAGGAGTCGCGCCGCCGACTTGGCCCGTCCAGCGTGATCCGGGGCCGGGGCGCGGTTCCGGAATAGAAGGCGGGGGGGCTCCGGGGGCCGGGGCTATGCGGGGCCCGCCGCCTTCACCTCGGCGCTCGCGCCGGACTCGTACGTCCTGAAGTTGTCGCGGAAAAGGCCCGCGAGCTTTTTCGCCGCGGCGTCGTAGGCCGCCTTGTCCGTCCACGTTTCGCGCGGGATGAGGATCCCCGTCGGGACATCGGGGCACGTGGTCGCCACGTCGATCCCGAAGACCGGGTCCTTCCGGAACTCCGCCTCCGCGAGCGTGCCGCCGTGGATCGCGTCGATGATCGCGCGGGTGTGCTTCAGGCTGATGCGCTTCCCCTTGCCGTGGCCGCCGCCGCTCCAGCCGGTGTTCACGAGCCAGACGCGGGCCTTGTGCTCCTTCATCTTCGCCGCGAGCAGCTCCGCGTACTTGCTCGGGTGCCAGACGAGGAAGGGGCCGCCGAAGCAGGGCGAGAAGGTTGCCGTCGGTTCCGTCACGCCCACCTCGGTGCCCGCGACCTTCGCCGTGTAGCCGCTGATGAAGTGGTACATCGCGTGCGCGGGCGAGAGGGAGCTGACCGGCGGCAGCACGCCGAAGGCGTCGCAGGTGAGGAAGATGACGTCGGTCGGGTGTCCCGCCATGCACGGGATCCTCGCGTTGTGGATGAACTCGATCGGGTACGCGCCGCGCGTGTTCTCGGTGATGCTCGTGTCGGTGTAGTCGACCGAGCGGTCGTCCTCGAGCACGACGTTCTCGAGGACCGCGCCGAAGCGGAGCGCCTGGAAGATGTCCGGCTCGTTCTCCGGCGTGAGGTTGATCGCCTTCGCGTAGCAGCCGCCCTCGATGTTGAAGATCCCCTCGTCGCTCCAGACGTGCTCGTCGTCGCCGATCAGGTGGCGCTTCGGGTCGGCGGAGAGCGTCGTCTTGCCGGTGCCCGAGAGGCCGAAGAGGAGCGAGGAGCGGCCGGTCTTCCTGTCCGCGGTGGCCGAGCAGTGCATCGAGAGCATGCCCGCCTTGGGCGCGAAGTAGTTCGCGACCGTGAAGACCCCCTTCTTCATCTCGCCCGCGTACTCCGTGCCGAGGATGACCATCTCGCGCTCCTCGAGGCTGAGCGCGATGCTCGTCTTCGACCCGATGCCCGCGGTCAGGCTGTTCGCCGGGAACGTCCCCGCGTTGTAGATCGTGAAGTCGGGCTTCCCGAAGGCCGCGAGCTCCCCGGCCGAGGGCCGGATGAGCATGTTGTGCATGAAGAGCGCGTGGTAGGGCCTCGAGCAGATGACGCGGATCTTGATCCTGTGCCTCGGGTCCCAGCCCGCGAACCCGTCCACGCAGTAGACGCGGTCGCACGTGTTCAGGTAGTCGCGGGCGCGCTCGCGGCTGATGGCGAACACGGAGGGCTCCATCGGGATGTTCACGGAGCCCCACCAGACGTCCTTCTCCGACGCGGCGGCCCTGACCACCCGCTTGTCCTTCGGGGAGCGCCCCGTCTTCGCCCCGGAGTATGCGACGAGCGCGCCGTTGGCGGCGATGCTCGCGCGCTTCTCGTGCCGGATCGAATGCTCGTAGAGCGCGCCCGGCGGCAGGTTCCGGTGGATCTCGACGACGTGGATGTCGTGGGCCTTGAGATCGAAGGTGGTCATGGGCGGAGATTGTAGTCCTCCCCGCGAAGCGCCTGAAGGGGCGGTAACGGCGCGACCGTGCCCCCCGCGCCCCCCTGTTCCGCTCCCGCGGTCGGCGCGCTCGCGCCGCTCGTCTACAATGCCCGCCCCGCCCCGCCGCGCATGAGAGTCTTCAAGCTGCTCCTCGCCGTCGCCGCAACGGCCGGCATCGCCTGGATCGGCTGGCTCGTCTACCGGAAACTGGACGCGCCCCCCGCCGCGGGATCCAGGGGAGGCGGGGGGGCCGTCGCGGTCGTCGCAGAGCCCGTGGCGCGCGAGACCGTCGAGGACGCGCGGGTGCTCGTCGGCACGCTCCGCCCGCGCTCGCAGTTCGTCGTCTCGCCGAAGATCGCGGGACGCCTCGAGCGGCTCGGCGCAAACGTCGGCGATCGCGTCGAGAGCGGCCAGACCGTCGCGTGGCTCGACGACGACGAGGTCGTGCAGCAGGTGGAGCAGGCGCGGGCCGAGCTCGATGTCGCGCGGGCAGGGGCCGACGAGGCGGCGGTCGCCGCGGGCCGCGCCCGCCGCGAGCACGAGCGGATCGCGGAGCTCCGCGCCCGCGGCGTCGCGTCGGAGGCGGAGCTCGACCTCGCGAAGTCCGACCTCGACGCGCAGCAGGCGAAGGTGAAGCTCGCGCAGGCCGCCGTGCAGCAGCGGGAGGCCGCGCTCAGGGCCGCCGAGGTGCGCCTCTCCTACACGAAGATCGCGGTCGCGTGGCCGGACGGAGGGGGCGCGCGCGTCGTCGCGGAGCGCTTCGTCGACGAGGGCGCGACGCTTGCCGCCGGCACGCCGATCCTCTCCGTGCTCGAGGCGGAGCCGCTCATCGCGGAGGTCAACGTCGCGGAGAAGGACTACCCGCGCATCCGCGTGGGGCAGGAGGCGCGCGTCACGGCGGACGCCCACCCCGGCCGCGAGTTCGCGGGCAGGGTCGTGCGCCTCGCCCCCTTCTTCCGCGAGGCGTCGCGGCAGGCCCGGATCGAGGTGGAGGTGGGGGACAAGGAGGGCCTGCTCCGGCCCGGGATGTTCGTCCGCGCGCGGATCGTCCTCGCCGTGCGCGAGGGCGCGACGGTCGTGCCGCTCGACGCGGTCGTGAGGCGCGACGGGGTGGACGCCGTCTTCCTCGTCGACGAGGCGGGGAAGAAGGCCCGGCTCGTCCCGGTGAGGGTCGGCGTCACCGACCTCTTCGTCGCGGAGATCCTCGATCCCCGGCTCGAGGGGCTCGTCGTGACCCTCGGCCAGCACCTGATCGACGACGGGACGCCGCTCGCCGTGACGGTCCGGGAGAAGTCCGCGGGATGAAGGTCGCCCGCTTCACCGTCGGCCGGCCCGTGTTCACGACGATGGCGACGCTGATCGTCGTGATCGTGGGCGCGGTCGCGCTGCAGCGCCTCCCGATCGACCTCATGCCCGACGTCGCCGACCCGACGCTCACCGTCCGCACGGAGTACGAGAACGCCGCGCCGCAGGAGGTGGAGGAGCTGATCACGCGCGAGGTCGAGCAGGCGGTCGCCGCCGTGCCGGGCGTGAAGGAGCTCACCTCGATCTCCGCGGAGGGCCGCAGCGACGTCCGCGTCACCTTCGCGTGGGGGAGCGACCTCGACGTCGCCGCGAACGACATCCGCGACCGGCTCGACCGGATCGCCGACGACCTCCCCGAGGAGGCGAGCCGCCCGCAGCTCCGCAAGTTCGACGCCGCCGCGTTCCCGATCCTCGTCTTCGGGATCTCGAGCCGGCTCGATCCGATCTCGCTCCGCACCTTCATCGAGGACAACGTCATCTACCGCCTCGAGCGGCTGCCCGGCGTCGCGACGGTCGAGATCTTCGGCGGCCTCGAGCGCGAGATCCGCGTGGAGATCGACGCCGACCGGATCAAGGCGCTCGACCTGCCGCTGGACGAGATCCTCGCGGCCCTCCGGGCCGCCAACGTCAATCTGCCGGCCGGCGGCGTCGAGCGCGGGCAGCTCGAGGTCACCGTCCGCGCGCCCGGCCACTTCCGCGACCTCGAGGAGCTCAGGGATACGATCGTCGCGGTCCGCAGCGGCGCGCCGATCCGCCTCCGCCAGATCGCGAAGGTCACGGACACGCACAGGAAGATCAGCCGCATCATCCGGATCAACGGGGAGCCGGGCGTCCGCCTCGGCGTCCGGAAGCAGTCGGGGACGAACACGGTCGAGGTCGCGCGTGGCGTGCTCGAGGCGGTCGAGCGGGTGAACGCGGACTACCCGCAGATCGACGTCATCCCGGTCACGGACACCTCCGCCTACATCCAGCGCTCGATCGACAACGTGAAGAGCACGGTCCTCTGGGGCGGCGCGCTCGCGATCCTCGTCCTCCTCTTCTTCCTCCGCGACCTCCGGAGCACGTTCGTGATCGCGACCGCGATCCCGATCTCGATCATCGCGACCTTCGCGCTGCTCTACTTCGGCGGGCTCACGCTCAACCTGATGACGCTCGGCGGGCTCGCGCTCGGCGTCGGCATGATGGTCGACAACGCGATCGTCGTGCTCGAGAACATCGTGCGCGTGCGGAAGGAGGAGAATCCCGACCGGAGCGAGGCCGCCGTCGCGGGCACCGGGCAGGTGTGGGCCGCGATCGTCGCGAGCACGCTCACGACGCTCGTCGTCTTCCTCCCGCTCGTCTTCGTGCGCGGCCAGACGGGGCTCCTGTTCCGGCAGCTCGGCTACGTGGTGAGCTTCTCCCTCGTGTGCTCGCTCGTGGTCGCGCTCACGCTGGTCCCGATGCTCGCGGCCCGCATGCTGGCGAAGGGGAGGGGCTCCGGGGAGGGGGCCCTAGGCCGCCTCGTCGGCGGGGTGCTCGGCGCGATCGAGGAGGCCTACCGGTCGCTCCTCGCGGGCGCGGTCCGGTGGCGGTGGCTCGTGCTGCCGCTCGTCGCCCTCGCGTTCTACCTGAGCCTCGGCCTCTCGAAGCGGCTCGGGACGGAGTTCCTGCCGGCGACCGACGAGGGGGAGGTGCGCGTCACCGCGGAGATGGAGGTCGGCACGCGGATCGACGTCGTGGACCGCGAGGTGTCGGAGATCGAGAGGATCGTGCGCGAGGAGGTTCCCGAGGCCCTCCACACGACCGTGAACATCGGCCCCTCCTTCCGCAGCGCGGCGGCGGCCTCCGAGGGGGAGATCCGCGTGACGCTCGTCCCCGCGACGGAGCGCGGGCGGTCGAGCGACGAGATCGCGGCGGCGCTCAGGAAGAGGCTCGCGGGCCGCCCCGGCATGGTCGTGCGCGCCCGCGCCGGCCAGGGGCTCTTCATCCTGCGCATCGGCTTCGAGGAGCAGAACTCCCTCGTCGTCGACATCCGCGGCCACGAGTTCGAGACGCTCTACGAGGTCGCGCAGGAGGTGCGGAAGGCGGTCGCCCAGGTTCCCGGCGTGGTGGACGTGCGCCTGAGCTCGCAGGCGGGCGCTCCCGAGACGCTGCTCAGGATCGACCGCGACCGCGCCGCCGACCTCGGCCTCACGGTGTCGAAGCTCGCGCGGACCCTCGAGACCGCGATCGCGGGGAGCGACGCGGGCGACTACCGCGAGGGGGGCGACGAGGTGCGGATCCTCCTCAAGGTGGCGGGGTCCGAGCGGATGGCGATGGACGAGATCCTCGACTTCACGGTCCCGAACGACCGCGGCGAGCAGGTCGTCCTCCGGAATGTCGTCGATGCGGATCCGCATCGCGGCCCCGTGGTCATCGACCGGAAGAACCAGCAGCGCCTCGTGATCGCGACCGCGGGCATCGAGGGCCGGGACCTCGGCTCCGTCGCCCGGGACGTGCAGGAGGCGCTGCGGAGGATCCCGATGCCGCGCGGCTACGAGACGGCGCTCGCGGGCGACTTCGAGGAGCAGCAGGAGGCGTTCGGCGAGCTCATGATGGGGCTCCTCCTCTCGCTCCTCCTCGTCTACATGGTGATGGCTTGCCTCTACGAGTCGCTCGTGGACCCGCTCGTCGTCATGTTCTCCGTGCCGCTCGCGGCGATCGGCGTCGTCGTCACCCTCTTCCTCACCGACACGACCTTCAACGTGCAGTCCTTCATCGGCTGCATCATGCTCGGCGGCATCGTGGTCAACAACGCGATCCTGATCGTGGACCAGGCCTCCGCGCTCCGGCGCGAGGGCCACACGGCGCGCGAGGCCGTCGTCGAGGCGGGCCGGCGCCGGCTGCGGCCGATCCTCATGACCACGCTGACGACGGTCCTCGGCCTCCTGCCGCTCGCGCTCGGCATCGGCGAGGGCGCGGAGGCGCAGGCGCCGATGGCGCGCGCCGTCGTGGGCGGGCTCACGAGCTCGACGCTCATCACGCTCGTCGTCGTGCCGATCGTCTACCTCCTCTTCCACCGCGACAAGAAGTGAGGCGCCTTTCCATCCTCGCCGCGCTCGTCGCGGGCTGCGCCTCCGCCGCGAAGGCGCCCGAGCCCCCGCCGCCGACGCCCATGCCCCTCCCCTCCCCGGACCCCACCCCTTCCCCGCCGCCGGAGACGGGCCCGCTCAACCTCTCGCTCGAAGAGGCCGTGATGCTCGCGCTCCGGAACAACCGGTCGCTCCGCGTGGAGCAGCTCGCGCCCGCGGTCGCGGGGACGTTCGAGGACGTCGAGCGCGCGCGGTTCGACCCCGTGCTCTTCGCGTCGGGCGCCTACGCGCGCGAGCGGACGCAGGAGGTCTCGCGCGCGACCGGCACGAGCTTCGAGACCGAGGGGCAGGAGGGCAACGTCACCGCGGGCGTCGCGAAGGAGTTCCCGACGGGAACGCGGGTCGAGGCCGGCCTCACGTACGACCGCTCGTACTCCGACCGCACGCCCGACCAGCACGACGTGCGCGGGTTCGTCTCGCTCACGCAGGCGCTGCTGCGCGGCCGCGGCACGGCGGTCAACATGGCGGCGGTCGAGCAGGCCGCGCTGGAGAGGCAGGTCTCCGAGCAGGAGCTGCGCGGGTTCGTGCTCGCGCTCGTGGCGGAGACGGAGCTCACCGCGTGGGACCTCGCGCAGGCGAAGCGCCAGATCGAGATCTTCGAGGGATCGCTCGGGCTCGCGGAGCGCCAGCTCGCGGAGGTGGAGACGCGCGTGCAGGTCGGAGCGGTCGCGGAGACCGAGCTCGTCTCGGCGAAGGCGGAGGTGGCGACGCGCAAGCAGGCGCTCATCGGGGCGCGGGCGCGGCACGACCGGCTCCGTCTCGAGCTGCTGCGGCTCTTGAATCCGGGGGGGGCGTGGGGGCGCGAGGTCGCGGTCGAGGACGACCCGCGCATGGCGCCGCTCGCGATGGAACCGGTGGACGACCACGTCGCGCTCGGCGTCCGGTCGCGGCCGGAGATCGCGGAGGCGCGGCTCCGGCTCGAGCAGGGGAGGCTCGAGGTCGTGCGGACGAGGAACGGGCTCCTGCCGGTGCTCGACTTCTTCGTCGCGTACGGCAAGACGGGGTTCGCGGACTCGTTCACCGGGTCGGTCGAGAGCCTCGACGAGCCGACCTACGACCTCTCGCTCGGGATCACGTTCGAGCGCCCCTTCGGCAACCGGGAGAGGGAGGCGCTCCACCGGCGCGCGCAGTACACCGAGGAGCAGGAGCGCCTCTCGATCGACAACCTGATCGAACTCGTGGAGTGGGACGTGCAGACGGCCTACGTCGAGGTGCGGCGCGCGGAGCAGCAGATCGAGGCGTCGGCGGCGACGGTCGCGCTCCAGGAGGAGGTCGTGCGCGTCGAGGAGGAGAAGTTCCGCGTCGGGAAGTCGACGGGCCTCCTCGTGGCGCAGGCGCAGCGCGACCTGCTCGTGAGCCAGATCGCGCATCTCGACGCGATCGTCGGCTACCGGAAGGCGCTCATCGCGCTCTACCGGATGGACGGCTCGCTGCTCGAGCGGCGGGGCATCCTGCTCCCCGCGCCGTGACGCCACGACGCGCCTCCCGGCGGCGCCCTGGAAGGCGCGTCTGGTGCCCGGACCTGGACGACGCGCCGGGATCCCGGCAAAGCGCGCGGCACCCCCGGGGGGCGAGCCCCCGCAAACGCGAAACCCGGGGTAGCCTCTTCCGTTCCCCATGATCCCCAACCTCCGCTTCCTCCTGTTCTTCGCCGTCTTCGTGACCATCGTCGCGGGCCTCCACCTCTACCTCTGGCGGCGGCTCGTCCGGGACACGTCGCTGCCGCGGCGGTGGCACGCGGGCCTCACGGTCGCCATGGCGGCGCTCGCGCTCTCCGTCGTGGCGAGCTTCTTCCTCGTGCGCGTCGTCCCGGCGTCCGCGGGGCGCTTCCTGATGTTCCCCATCTACCTCTGGATGGGCGCGGTCTTCTACCTACTGCTCGTCGTGCTCGGCGCCGACATCGCGCGCCTCCTCGTCAAGGCGGCCCGGCGGCCGCTCCGAAGGGCGCCGGTCGACCCGGAGCGGCGCCGGTTCCTCGCGCGCCTCGTCGGCGGCGGGGCCAGCGCGAGCTTCGCGGGGATCGCGTTCGTCGGCTCGGGGAAGGCCATGGACCTCGAGGACATCGTGACGCGGAAGGTCGAGGTTCCGCTGCGGCGCCTCCCCCGCGCGCTCGACGGCTTCCGCATCGTGCAGATCAGCGACCTGCACCTCGGGCCGACGCTCGACCGCGCGTGGTGCGAAGGGGTCGTCGAGCGGGTGAACGCGCTCGCCCCCGACCTCGTCGCGATCACGGGCGACGTGATCGACGGCTCGGTCGAGCGGCTGCGCGACGACGTCGAACCGCTCGCGCGCCTCCGTTCGAAGCACGGCAGCTTCTTCTGCACCGGCAACCACGAGTACTACTTCGGCCCCGCGGAGTGGTGCGAGCACCTCGCGAGCCTCGGGATCCGCGTGCTCCGGAACGAGCGCGTGTCGATCGGCGAGGGCGGCGACTCCTTCGACCTCGCGGGCATCGACGACCACCGCTCGAAGGGGATGGCGGAGGGCCACGGCCCCGACCTGAAGCGCGCGGTCGAGGGGCGCGACGAGAGGAAAGAGCTCGTGCTCCTCGCGCACCAGCCGGTCGCGGTCCTCGAGGCGGCCGAGCGCGGCGTCGGCCTCCAGCTCTCCGGCCACACGCACGGCGGCCAGATGTGGCCCTTCCACTACCTCGTCCACCTCTCGCAGCCCTACGTCTCGGGCCTCGTGAACCACAAGGGCACGATGCTCTACGTCAACCAGGGCACGGGGTTCTGGGGGCCGCCGATCCGCATCGGCACCTTCGCCGAGATCACCGAGGTCACCCTGCGGAGCGCGTAGCCGCGCGCGGAGGGAGACCACGCGGACGTGCTCCTCGTGGAGCGCGACCAGCTCCCCGAGCGTCGGCGGCGAGCCTCTCCAGAGGGCCCAGAGGTACGTGGCCGTCCCGAGGGGCTCGTCCGCGGCGAAGTCCTCGCCGACCAGACGGGCGCCGTCGGCGGCGACACGGAGGCAGCACGGCGTGCCGGCGCTTCCCCGCGCGAGCCGCCGCAGCAGGTGCGCGGCCTCCGCCGGTTCCCAGCAGTCGTCGAGGAACTGCGCGAGGATCACGG
>WYBS01000091.1 GCA_011525755.1 Planctomycetaceae bacterium | reverse complement strand
TGGTAGTGGGAGACGGACTCGAACCGTCGACCTCCGGGTTATGAATCCGGTGCTCTAAACCAGCTGAGCTACCCCACCATCGGGGAGCCGTAGAGTCTAACGCCCGGGGCGCGCGCGGGCACGCTTCGAAGACCGCCGGAGCCCCGACCCCGGGGTCGCGCGCCGCCGCGCTTCGCCCGCTCGCTATGCTCTTCCCCGCGTGGCGTCCCTCCCCCCGGCCCCCTCCCCCTCGGCCCTCCCGCGGCGCTGGCTCGCGCTCGACGTGATCGCCTTCTCCTTCGTCGGCGCCACGATCCTCGTCGTCCTCCTCCACCTCGCCGAGGTCCCGCACGCGCCGCTCGTCGTCGCCGGCCACGTCGCGCTGCTCCTCGCCTACGGACTCCTGCGGTGGGGAGCGGCGAGGCGCCCCGCGCTCTTCATCGTCTACCTCTTCGCGTTCGTGCTCGCGATCTTCCAGGCGATGGGGCTCATCATCAAGCACGTGCGCGGCGGGGTGGAGATGGACGGCGCGCTCGCCGTCCTCGACGTGCACCTCTTCGGCTCCGACCCCACGCGCTGGATGGAGCCCGCCCTCAACCCGTGGACGACGCTCGTCCTCGAGGTCTGCTACTCGAGCTACTTCTTCCTGCCCGTGCTCCTCGCCGTGGTCGTGCTCCGGCAGCGGCGCTACGCGGACTTCCTCTCCTACGCCGCGACGATCGTCGGCTGCTTCTTCACGACCTACGTCGGGTACTACCTCGTGCCGGCATACGGCCCTCGTGCCTACATCCCCTACGAGGCGCCGCTCCCGTTCGGCCCCGTCGCGCGCGCTCTCTACGACGCGATCGACACGCTCGACTACATCAAGCTGAACGCGTTCCCCTCGGGCCACACCGCGGTGAGCCTCGTCTGCCTCGCGATCCTCCGGCGGGAGGACCGGAAGCTCGGCTGGCTCGGCGCGCCGCTCGTGCTTGGGCTCATTCTCGCGACGCTCGCGCACCGCTACCACTACCTCGTCGACGTCGTGGCCGGAGCGCTCGTCGCGCTGCTCTGGGTCCCGTTCGGGATGCGGCTCGTCCACCGCTTCGACGGGCGCGGTCGAAGCGGATCCGAGGGGGCTCCGGGGGCCGTCCCCGGGCCGCCGGCCGCTACCCCTTGAGCAGCCGATCGATCCGGCCGCGCAGCTCCTGCTCCCGGATCACCAGGTCGCCGACGACGCCGCCGGACGCGGTCGCCTCGTCGAGGAACTTCCGCGCCTGCTTGCCGTCCTTGAGATCCGCGGCGACATCGGCCGCGTCGAGCCAGTAGCCCGCGACCCTGTCCTTCGCCTGCGCGTCGACGGCGAGCTTCGCGAGGTCCCGGCTGCACTCCATCGCGCGGCGGGCGCGCTCCGGGTCCGCCTTGTCCTTGCGGAGCAGCTCGCGGTACGAGAGGAGAAGCTCCTCGCGCAGATCGGCGGGCAGCTTGTCCGCCACCGCGTTGTCGGCGGCGTCCTTGTAGCGCTGGAGGAGCTGCGCCTCCTTCTGCTTCTCCGGCGCCAGGCGCGCGTAGAGCGTCGCGAGCCGGTACCGGGCGGTGCCGGCCGGGACCGCGGCGAGGTCGCACGCCTTGACGAGGACGCCCGCGAGCGCCTCGAGGCGCTCCGCGTCGGCGCCGCGCTCCTGCTCGAGGATCTGGCACGCGGTCTCGAGGTCGAGACGTTTCTGGTCCGGCGCGTCCGCGGCCGGCCCCTTGCCGTTCGCGAGCCGGTCGAGGAGGACGATCTTCGACTCCTTGATCGCGTCCTTGAGGCTCGGATCGAGGTCCTTCACCTGCGCGAGCGTCTCGAGCGTAGCCGCCGACCGGCGGCCGCCCTTCTTCCCGAGCGCCTCGATCACCACCTTGCGCGCGTCGAGCCGCTGGTCCTTGTTGGCGACGATGTCGACCAGCTCGGCGTGGAGGCTCTCGTCCGTGCGCGCCCACGGGAGGAGGCCCTCCTCGACCACGAACCGCCGCACCTGGAGCTTCTCGTGCGTCTTCGCCAGCGCGAGGAGCGCCTTGCGCGCGTCGTCCGTGCGCCGCTTGCCTAGGACGCTCGCACAGTCGCGCATCTCCGCGTCGCTCAGCTCGGGGGTCGTCCCCTTCTCGAGGTACCCGGCGACGACCGCCACGACGTCCACCGGCTCGGTCGCGACCGTGATGTACGACCGCGTGAGCAGGTTGAGGATCAGCGCGCGGACCGCCGGCTCCTTCTCGGCGTTCTGGAGGAGGCTCGCGAGCCGGATGCTCACGTAGCTGCTCCGCTCCTTCAGCCGCTCCGCGAGCTGGCCGAGCTGCTGGATCGCCTCCCGCCGCACGTCGACCGACGGGAAGGACTCGGCGAACGCGTAGAGGGCGCGGCCCTCGTCGTCGACGACGCCGAGGAGACGGACCGCCGCGGATCCGAGCTTCCGGTGCGCCTCGCCGCTGCCCGGGAGCTTCGCCACCCGCGCGATCGTCTCGCGCACCTCCTCGGGCTTCTTCGTGCGGCCGAGCTCGGAAGCGAAGCGCTGGACTGCCACGAGCAGCGGGTGGAGCACGTTCGGGTCGGGCGGGTCCCGCAGGGTCTCGTCCGCGATCCCCTCGAAGACGCGCCGCGCGAACTCGGAAGGGTCCTTGATCCCGTTCTGCTCGGCGAGCTTCTGGATCCGCTGGGCCGCGTAGACGCGATAGGCGCCGCCCTTCTCCAGCTCGTCGAGGGCCTCCGCGAGGGTCGCGTTCTCGAGGGAGACGCGGCGGTACTCCTCGTTCTCCTTCTCCTTCTCGATCAGGTCCCCGATCCGCTCCTCGACGAGGTCCTGGAAGGAGTCGAGCTTGCGCGCGAGGAGGAAGTCCTTCGCCTCCCGGAGCGTCGCGACGCCGAACCACCGCGCCACGTACTCCCGCGCGACCTTCTTCACCGGCTCGTCGCTCGACGCGAGACCGACATCGACGATCGCCTCGGCGGCCTTGCGCCGGGGGATCTTCCCGAGCGCGAGAAGCGCCGCCTCGCGCCCCGCCGCGTCGGACGCGTCGCGCGCCATCACGAGGCACGCCTCGAGCAGCGGCAGCCCGCGATCGTCCTCCCACACCGCCTGGATGCGGCGAAGCACCTTGCTCCTGTGCTTCTCGACGACGAGCAGCCGGCAGATCCGCTCGACGTAGGGCCGGTAGTCGTGGTCGCGCTCGCGATCGCCGAGCAGCGCGGCCACGACCGCGTGCACGACCTCGGGGTCGAGCGCGGGATCGAGGCCCTTCTCCGCGAGCTTGTCGAGTCCCTCCTTCTTCGTCAGCGCGAGCTTGCCGAGCGCCTCGATGCGCTCGTCCGGCGCCGTGCGCTCGTCGAGCGCGATCTCGATCCAGTCGTCGACGCCCTGCCCCGCGGCGACGGCGGCGAGGAGGAGAGCGGCGAGGATCGTGCGGCGCATGACGGAGGCCTCGCCATCTTAATCGGCTTTCCCACGGGTCGCGGCGCGCATGCGCCGGACGATTTCCTCCGCCACTTCGTCCACGGCGAGACGGTCGGTCGGGATGCGCGCCCACGCGACCGCCGCGTAGAGGTGCGCGCGCGACCGCGCGATCTCGCCGATCTCCTCCGCCGCCGGCCGGCCGGTCAGGGACGGACGCTCGCGCGGGTCCTTCCGGATCCTCAGGGCAAGCACCTCCGGCGCCGCGTCGAGCCAGACGACCGTCCACCCCCGCGCCGCCGCGGCGAACCCGTCCCAGAGCACCGCACCGCCGCCCGCCGCGACGACCGCCGCGGGCAGCGCGAGCGCGTTGCCGAGCGCGCGCGCCTCCCGCCCCCGGAACTCCCCGGCCGCCCAGATCTCCGGCAGCGGGCGACCCGCCTCCTCCTCCACGAGCCGGTCCGTGTCCACGAACGAGACACCGAGCCGCGCGGCGAGGAGCGCGCCGACGGCGGACTTCCCCGCCCCGCGGGGGCCGACGAGCACGACCCTATTCCTCATGGCCGAGGAAGATCCGGTACTGGTGGGCGAACTGCGCCTCGAGGAACCCGAGGCCGTCCACGCCCTTCCGGGGCGGACGGATCCCGGGCCCGTACCGGAGGTCGATCACGAACCCGGCGTCCGGGGGGTCGAGCGGCGTCGTGTTGACGACGAGGGGGAGGGGCTCGGGGGAGGGGGCGTGCTCCGCGCCGAGCGCCTTCGCCTCCTCCGGACGCCGGCACCAGACGAGCGGGCGGTAGCCGCGGCGGCGGAGCGCCGCGACCGCCGCGCGCGCGGCCCCCCCGGCCCCCATCACGAGCGCCCCCCCGAGCCCCCCCGGGATCAGGCCGAGGAGCGCCCGGTAGTCGGTGCTGTACGCCCGGCCATCGGCGAGGAGCGTGTTCGCGGAGCCGCACTCCCTCACCTCGGCGGACGGCGCGGAGGCAAGCTGCGCCGCCTGCACCTTGAGCGGCGCTGTCACGGAGAGCGCCCGGCCGCCGTGCGCGAGGAACACGGGCCAGAACGCCGCGAGCTCCTTCACCCGGAAGCGGAGGTAGACGGCATCGATCCCGTCGCGCTCGAACGCCAGGTTGAAGAGGTGCGGGCTCCGCGAGTGCTCGATCGGGTCGCCGACGACGCCGTAGAGCGCGGGCGCCGTGCCGAGGCGCCGGACGCGGAAGACGTCGAAGAGGTCGCCGGGCGTCGGCATGCCGGGGGCGACCGGCTCCCTCGCGCAGTAGGTGAGCGGCGCGAGGACGCGGGTGAACGCGCCGAAGGGCCCCATGCCGATGCCCGAGGCCGGCAGGTCGAGCAGGCGGAACGCCTCCACCGCGCTCCGCGGGGTCGCGGCGATCTTCACCATGTCGCCGCCGCGGAGGAGGCAGCGCTCGAAGACCAGGTCGAGGTCGGGGGGCACGCCCGCGCCATCGTGGAAGCTCGTGATCCGGTGGGGACCCGCGGGCGCGGTCGCGGGGTCGGCGTCGACCTCGATGTCGACGTAGTCCGCCGCCTCCGCGCGCGCGAAGAGGAGCTTCCGCTCCGCCTCGGTACCCGCGAAGCGCCCGCCGTCCGAGACGCGGCGGACCGCGACGACGACGGGCTTTTCGTGCCGGAGGCGGACGGCGCGCACGTCGGCCCCGGGGTGGAGGTCGAGCCGGAGCTCGACCGCGTCCACGCGATCGTCGACGGGCTCGAAGGGATCGAGGAGCGTCTGGACGACGAAGCGCCGCAAGGGCTACGCCTGGGCCGCCTCCTCGGGCGGCTCGTCGTAGTCCATGTCGGGGTAGGGAGCGGGCTCGTAGCCGGGCTGCTTGCTCCGCTCGACCTCCTGCTCGTACGCCTCGAGGATCCGCTGCTCCATCAGCCCGCGCGTTCTCGCGTTGATCGGGTGCGCGATGTCGGCGTGGAAACGCAGGCGGTTCTCCTCGGTGACGGGCCGCGGCTTCAGCTGGCTGCCGCACTCGTTGCAGTAGCGGGCGCGCAGGTGGTTCTTGCCGCTGCACCGCGGGCACCGAGCGGTGAGCTTTCTCGAGGGCATCGCGATGAAGTAACCGTTCTGCCCCTCGATGATCTTCAGGTCGCGCACGACGAAGGCGTTCTCGAACGTCACCGTGCAGAACGCCCGGAGGCGATCCTCGTGGCCCTGCCTCACGGGCAGGAGCTTGATGCGGACTTCGGTGAGATCCACGGGTTGCCTACCTGGTCGCGACCTCGAAGGCCTCGACGCGCACGCCGCCCGCCTCGAACGCGGCGGCGCGCGTCTCGACGCCATCCTCGAGCGGGGCGAAGTACGCCGAGCCCGAGCCGGTCATCGTGAAAACCCTTTCAAACATGCGCTCCCCCCTCTCCCGCACTTCGCGGAGGCGCGGCTCGAGCCCTTCGGCCGCCCCTTGCAAGCGATTGAAATAGGGGGCGTTTCCCTTGCCGAGATACCTCCGGGCAAAAACGGTAGCGTTTCGCCGGGGACCGGTCAACAGCGGTCCTGCCGCGCCGTAGACCCTTGCCGTCGCCATGTGCAATTCCGGCACCAGGACGAGGAACCGGCGCCCTTCCGGCCGGGGGAGCGGCTCCACGAGGTCCCCCACCCCCCGGCACCGGGCCAGCCCCCCCGTGAGGAAGAAGGGGACGTCCGAGCCCAGGGACCGGGCGATCGTGCGAAGCCGCTCCGGGGGGATCCCGCCGCCCAGCGCCCGGAGCACGGCCGCCGCGTCGCTCGACCCCCCCCCGAATCCCCCCCCGATCGGGATCCGCTTCTCGAGCCGGATCCGGACCCGGGCGCCCAGCGCCTCGGCGGCCCGGTAGGCGAGGTTCTCCGGTCCGGCGGGCGCGGGCAGCCCAAGGACCTCCACCGAGAGGGCATCCGCGGGCTCGATCGTCAGGGTGTCGCAAAGGTCGATCTCCGCGAAGACGGAGTCGATCTCGTGGTAGCCGTCCGGCCGGCGCCCGAGCAGCTCGAGGAACAGGTTGAGCTTCGCCCGGGCGACGATCATCCGAGGAGGATGTTGTCGAGGAGGCGCGTCCTGCCGACGCGCGCCGCGGCGATGAGAAGCAGGGGGGCTCCGGGGGCCGAGGCGCCGAAGGTGTCTTGGTCCACGGCCTCGAGGTAGTCGTAGGCGAGATCCTTCTCGCGCGCCTCCGCGACGAGCCTCGATGCCGCGCGCTCGCCCTTGTCGAAGAGTGCCCGCGCCCGGAACAGGCCCCGGGAGATCCCGGCCGCCTGCGCCCGCTCCGCGGGCGAGAGGTAGGCGTTCCGGCTGGAGAGCGCGAGCCCGTCCTCCGCGCGCACCGTCTCGACGGGCTCGATCGCGATGTCGAGGTCGAGGTCCCGTACAAGTTTACGGATCACCGCGAGCTGCTGCGCGTCCTTCCGCCCGAAGAAGGCGACGTCGGGCTTCACGACGTGGAAGAGCTTGAGGACCACCGTGCACACGCCCGCGAAGTGCCCCGGGCGCACCGCGCCCTCGTAGACGGTCGCGAGCGGGCCGATGTCCACCCTGGCCGAGAAGCCTTCCGGGTAGATCTCCCTGGGGCCGGGGGCGAAGAGGACGTCCGTGCCCTCGCGCTCGAGGATGCGCTCGTCCTTCGGGAGGTCGCGCGGGTACTTCGCGAGGTCCTCGTTCGGGCCGAACTGCATCGGGTTCACGAAGACGCTCGCGACGACGGTCCCGCAGGCGGCGCGGCAGCGGCGAAGGAGCTCCGCGTGGCCCTCGTGGAGCGCCCCCATCGTCGGCACGAACCCGACGGGGCGCGGCGCGCCCGCGAGCGCCACGCGCAGCTCAGGGATGGTGTCGAAGGTCCGCAAGCAGTTCCCCTACCGTCCGGCCGGTGCCGGGGACCGGCCAGTCTAGCGCGACTTCCGCCAGAGGTTCGAGGACGAAGAGCCGCTCGCCGAGGCGCGGGTGCGGCAGGACGAGATCGGGCTCCCGCAGCAGGATGTCCCCGTAGAGCAGGAGGTCCACGTCGAGGGTCCGCGGCCCCCAGCGGCCCCCCCTCGTCCTGCCGGCGCGGCGCTCGAGCTCCTGCGCGAGCGCGAGGAGCTCCCGCGGCGACCGCTCCGTCCCGACCGCGACCGCCGCGTTCAGGAAGCGCGGCTGCGGCGGCCCGCCGACGGGCTCGGTCTCCCGGAAGGAGGAGACGGCGAGCACCTGGCCGGCTTCGGCGAGGCCCCGCACGGCAGCCTCGAGGAACGCCCTTCGGTCGCCGAGGTTGCTGCCGAGGCCGAAGGCCGCCCGGGTCACAGGCCTTCCGGGTTGTCCTCGGAGGTGTTCTCGGCCCCGACCTCCTCGGCGGGCTCGCCTCGGAGCTTCCTCCGGACGGCCATCGCGACCCCCGAGACGAAGTAGCCGACGAACGCGATCGCGGCGACCTCCTCCGTGAACCAGATGGCCAGGATCACGACGACGACGACGACGAAGAGGTACGCGAAGTCGCGTCGCACGCGCAGGAAGCGGGTGCCCGCGTGGATGTAGGGCATCCGGCTCACCATCAGGTAGCCGAGGATCGCGCAGAGGGGCGGGAGGACGTAGCAGAGGAAGCCGAAATCGAGGAGCCGCTTCGGATCCTCGTGCAGGTAGACGAGCGACGCGAGCACCCCCGCGGCGCCGGGCGTGGGCATCCCGGCGAAGGTCGCCACCGCCTTGCCGTCCGCCCGCAGGCCTTCGCTCGGGGTGTGCTCGACGTTGTACCGGGCGAGGCGGAAGAGCGCGCAGATCGTGAAGATCGCGGTGAGCGCCGTCAGGAGCTTCGGGCCGTAGATGTTCCGGCCGGTCGCCTCCACGAGGACCTTCACGAGGAAGGCCGGCGCCACGCCGAAGCTCACCGCATCGGAGAGCGAGTCGAGGTAGGCCCCGAAGCGGCTCGTGATCCCCGCCTTCCGCGCGACGAGGCCGTCGAGCACGTCGAAGACCATGGCGAGCATGATCATGAACGCCGCCGCGTGGATCTTGCCGTCCTGCGTCTTGTAGATCGCGAGGAGCCCGCAGAACCCGTTCGCCGCGGTCACGAGGGTGGGAAGGATGCCGACGCGTCTCACGGCTCGTAGCGGAGCAGTACCGTCTCGCCGCCCTTCACCTTTCGCCCGACGGCGGTCTCGACCTTGACCTTCGCCCCCGCCGGAACGAGCAGCTCGGTGCGGCTGCCGAACTTGATCATACCCATGCGGTCGCCCCGGGCCGCCGCCTCCCCCTCCCTCAGGGGGCAGACGATCCTCCGGGCGATCATGCCCGCGATCTGGCGGACGGCGAACGGCCCCCGCGCCCCCTCGAATCCCACGAGATTCGACTCGTTCTCGTCCTTGCAGCGCGGGTCGCGCACGTCGTGGAACCGGCCGGGGACGAGACGGACGAACCGGACCGTCCCGGCGAGCGGCGCGCGGTTCACGTGCACGTTGAAAACCGAGAGGAAGATCCCGATCCGCAGCGCCTTCCCCCCGAGGAAGTGGGGCTCCTCCACCTCCGCGATGTCGGTCACCCTCCCGTCGGCGGGGGCGACCGCCACGTCCTCCCCGGGCGGCGGCTTGCGTTCCGGGTCGCGGAAGAACGACAATACGAACAACGCGACGGCGACGAACGGAAGCGCCGCGACGGGGTGCACGAAGCAGGCCGCCACGGCCAGGAGGAGCGCCCCGCCGCCGAAGAGGAGCATCTCGCGCACGCCATGGGGCGTCAGGGGAATCCGCATTCGGGAGAGAGGCTAACAGCCGTACGTCGGCGGCATCGAGGTTTCGCAACCGAATAGTAAGGAGGGCGGGTATGCGGAAGATCACGGCGACGAAGGCGCGCGAGGTGCTCGATTCGCGCGGCAACCCGACGGTCGAGGCCGACGTCGAGCTCGAGGGCGGGTTCCGGGGCTCCGCGATGGTCCCCTCCGGCGCCTCCACGGGGTCCCACGAGGCGCTGGAGCTCCGCGACGGCGGTCCGCGCTACGCCGGCAAGGGCGTGCGGAAGGCCGTCGGCCACGTGAACGGCGAGATCGCGAAGGCGCTCCTCGACCGCGCGTTCGAGACGCAGGCGGCGCTCGACGGCGCGCTCCTCGAGCTCGACGGCACGCCGAACAAGGGGCGCCTCGGCGCGAACGCGATCCTCGCGGTGTCGCTCGCGTACGCGAAGGCCGAGGCGGCGGCGGCGCGAAAGCCGCTCTATGCGCACCTCGCCGCGGACGCGCGCGTGATGCCCGTCCCCATGATGAACATCCTGAACGGCGGCGCCCACACGGGCTGGCAGTCCACGAACTTCCAGGAGTTCATGGTCATGCCCTCGGGCGCTCCGAGCTTCTCCGAGGGGCTCCGCTGGGGCACCGAGATCTACCACGCCCTGAAGGGCGTCCTGAAGGCCAGGGGCTACGGGACGCTGGTCGGCGACGAGGGGGGCTTCGCGCCCCCGGTCAAGTCGGACGAGGAGGCGCTCGAGTGCGTCCTCGCCGCGATCGAGAAGGCCGGCTTCAAGCCCGGCAGCCAGGTGACGATCGCGCTCGACCCCGCCGTTTCGGAGCTCTACAAGGACGGCAGGTACGAGCTCCGCATCGGGAAGCGGACGCTCACGAGCGAGGCCATGATCGACCTCTGGGCCGACTGGGCCGCGCGCTTCCCGGTGGTCTCGATCGAGGACGGGCTCGCCGAGGACGATTGGGGGGGCTGGGGGGCGCTGACGAAGCGTCTCGGCGGCTCCGTGCAGCTCGTCGGCGACGACCTCCTCGTCACGAACGTCACCCGGCTCGAGCGCGCCATCAAGGAGCGCGCGTGCAACGCGATCCTCATCAAGCTGAACCAGATCGGCACCCTCACGGAGACGCTCCTCGCGATCCGGACCGCGCGCGCGGCGGGGTTCTCGGCCGTGATCTCCCACCGCTCGGGCGAGACCGAGGACACGACGATCGCGGACCTCGCGGTCGGCACCGGCGCCGGCCAGATCAAGACCGGCGCGCCGTGCCGCTCGGACCGGGTCTCCAAGTACAACCGCCTCCTCCGGATCGAGGAGGAGCTCGGGACGAAGGCGAAGTACGGATCTTGAGGGTCAGCCGCCTCCTGCCCTACCTCCTCTCCGGGATGACCCTCCTTCTCGTGGGCGCCAACGCGCTCCCGACCGTGCAGAGGAAGCAGGTGCTCCGCGGGGAGCGGCGCCGCATCGAGCGGGAGCTCCGGGAGGAGGAGAGGACCGGCGCCCGCCTCGCCGCGGAGGTGGAGGCGCTCGCGACCGACCCCTTCTACGTCGAGCGCATGGTCGTCGAGACGTGGAACGGCGTCCCTCAGGGGGCGACGCCGTTCGGCGCGCTCGAGGTCCGCGACGCCGTGGTGCGGGCGGAATAGCGCCCGTATCATGGCGCGGTGCGCGCGCCGATCCTCCTCCTCGCGCTCGCGGCCGTCGCGGGCGCCGACGAGCTCGCCCGGCCGCGGCACAACAGCGCCTACGTGCGCGACGACGTGGCGGCGGTCTCGTCGCTCGTCGCCGAGGCGAGGAAGGCCGCTGAAGCGGGCGACGCGCTCGCGGCCGCCGACCGCCTCCAGGCGCTCGTCCTCACCGACGAGCGGGGCCTCATCGCCGTGCGCGAGCGGCTCCTCTACGTCTCGCCGCGCCGGTGGGCCGCGATCCAGCTGCTCCGCGGGATGCCTCCGTTCGGCGACCACGTCCTCGCGGCGTGGCGGCAGGTCCACGACGCCACCGCGAGCGCAGCGATCCGCGGCGCCGTCCTCTCCGCGGACGAGGAGGAGGTGCTCGACCTCATGGAGCGCTTCCCCGCGGCGACCGCGGCGCCGGGGGCGCTCCTCGCGCTCTCCGACCGGGCCTTCCAGCGCGGCGATCCGGACACGGCCGAGGGCTATCTGCTCCGCGTCGGCGACCACCTCGCGCGCGCGGAGGTGGCCATGCTCGATTCCGACGCGTTCCGGCGCCGGGCCTCCTTCCTCGCCGGGCTGTCCCCCCGCCGCCCCCCCGGTTGGACCACGCCCGGCGGCGATCCGTCGCGGGCGCGGAACGGCGATCCTCTGGCGGAGCGGCTCCGCCTCCTCTGGCAGAGCCCGATCCTCGAGAGCACGCCGCAGAGCCTCATGGCGCGCGAGACCGACCGCACGCCCGAGACGAGCCCGACGCTCCCGTTCCTCCCGGTCTGCGACGCGGATTACGTCTACGTCCATCTCGGGCCCGCGGTCGCGGCGTACGCGCGCGGGAACGGCAAGCTCACCTTCGTCGCGCCCGAAGGCGCGACCGGCGACGACGAGGCCCTTGGCCGCCGCGAGCTCGAGGTGGACGAGCTGCTCGCGCGGAACCCCGGCGGCCGCGCGGCGACGGTCGCGGACGGCATCCTCTACTTCGACCGCGCGCGCTTCACGGAGTTCCAGGGGCCGATGCCGCTCCCGTCGAACGAGCTCCGCGCGTTCGACGTGCGCGCACGGAAGACGCTCTGGACCTCCGAGCTCACGGGCGACGGGAAGAACGCGGACCGCCCGGTCTTCTTCCGCGGCGCGCCCGCCGTGGTCGGGGACCGCCTCTATGTCTGCGGCGCCGTGCGCGACGAGGGGGACGACGGCCCGACCACGAAGGAGGAGGCGCACGTCTTCTGCCTCGACCGGCGTACCGGCCGGGTGATCTGGCGGCGCTTCCTCGGCTACGGCGAGACGGAGGCGGCCGCGGAGTTCCCCCCCTACTCGGGGCTCCCGCCCGCGGTCGCGAAGGGGGTCGTGGTCGCGGTGACCGGGCTCGGCGTCGCCGCGGCGCTCGACGCGCGGAGCGGCGATCTCCTCTGGCTCTTCCGGTACGACCGGAAGCCGTCGCGGGAGCGCGAGCGTCTCGCGGACTTCGGGAAGCCGCAGATGGTCCACCTGCGTTCCGGCTGGATGCGGGAACCGCCGCGGATCGTCGGCGACTCGGTCTACTTCGCGCCCTTCGACAGCGACGAGGTCTTCGCGTGCTGGCTGCGCGGCGCGACGACGCCGGTCGGGTACGAAGTCGAGCAGTGGGCGATGGACCGCGCGAAGGGGCACCGCCACTCGCTGCTCGAGTATGTCGGGGGGGTCCGGGGGCGGAGGATCTTCTACGTCGGGCGGCGCGACCCTCGGCCCGCGCTCGCGGTGTCGTACCAGGCGGTGCTTGCCCACCCGCTCGACCGCGCGGTGGGATTCTCGTACGGGCTCCTCCCGTTCACGGAGCGGGACGAGGAGTCGGGCGGCCCGGTGCCGCCGGACCTCTACGGCCGCCCGGTGATCGCGGGCGACGTGCTGCTCCTTCCGACGCGCCGGGCGGTCTACCGTTTCGACGTGGCCGCCGACCCCCTGGCGTCGCTCCGGAACGGGGAGCGGATCGCGGAGGTCCCCTCGCTTCCCCCCTACCTCGCGCCGGAGGAGGGGATCGACCCGGAGGAGCCCGCGTTCGGGGCGCTGCTGTCGGTCGACGGCTTCCTCTTCGCGACGACGACCGACAAGATCCTCTGCTACGGCCCGGCGGAGTAGTCAGCGACGGCGGTCGATCGTGAGGCCGCCCGGGCCGAGCGTGCACCAGACGGTCTCGCATGGCCCGACCTCGACATCCTGGCGCGGGCCGCCGTCCGCCCAGACCGCGAGCCGACCGGGGAAGACGAGCACGTTCGCCTCGCCGGCTTCGAGGCGCGCCGGCCCGCGGGGCGCGACCGCGCCATCGGACCACCAGATCTCGTGGGCCCGCTCGGCCCGGATCACCAGCATCGCCAGGAGCGGCCTCACGGCACGCACCGGGTCCGGGGTTCCGGACGGAGGGCCCTCGTACTCCCCCACGACCGGCCGCGTCCTCCCGCCGTCGATCCATGCCTCGACCGCGATGCGCGTCCGGTCCCGCTCCTTGTCGTGGAAGTGGAGCTGGCGTCCGGCCATCGGGAGCCCATCCACGAAGCCGGGCTCTCCCCGCGCCACGGCGAGGTCGGGGACACGTTCGGGCGCGATCCAAGGGAGCCTGAAGTCCCGGAAGGCCTCGTCCATGCTCTCCCGGACGGCCCTGCCGATCCCCTCGCGCATCTGAGCCCATGCGATGAGGTAGAAGGCGGCGAACGCGCCGGTGATCGCGACGACCGATCCGACGAACGGGGCGATCCACCACGGGATGCGGCGCGCCACGGAAGGAAGGTAGCACGGATGCCGCGGCCGCGCCCCCCGCCCCCCCCGTTTTCCGGCCGCCGCAGCGGCCCGCTCCGCGTAATGAGGGTGAGGGGCGCCCGTATACTGGCGCTTTCACCCATGACCATCGAATCGAGCGACACCCAGGCGGCCCAGCGCCTCACCGCGGGGTTCCAGTCGATCCGCAAGGAGCTCGGCAAGCAGATCGTCGGGATGGACCGCGTCATCGAGGAGCTCCTCATCTCGATCTTCGGGCGCGGCCACTGCCTGCTCGTGGGCGTCCCCGGCCTCGCGAAGACGCTCCTCATCTCCTCCCTCGCGAAGACGCTCTCGCTGTCGTTCGCGCGCATCCAGTTCACGCCCGACCTGATGCCCGCGGACATCACCGGGACCGAGGTGATCCAGGAGGACAAGGCGACCGGCGACCGGTCCTTCAAGTTCCTCCGGGGCCCGATCTTCGCCAACGTGATCCTCGCCGACGAGATCAACCGCACGCCCCCGAAGACCCAGGCGGCGCTCCTCGAGGCGATGCAGGAGCACCAGGTCACCGCGGGCGGCCAGAAGTACGCGCTCGACGAGCCCTTCTTCGTCCTCGCGACGCAGAACCCGATCGAGCAGGAAGGCACCTACCCGCTCCCCGAGGCGCAGCTCGACCGCTTCATGTTCAACGTGAGGGTCGACTACCCGACGCGCGACGAGGAGCTCGAGATCATGCGGCTCACGACGACCACGAAGGACCCGCAGCTGACGCCGGTGCTCGGCAAGCAGGAGATCCTCGAGCTCCAGGAGACCGTCCGGCGCGTCCCCGTCGCCGAGCCCGTGCTCGCCTACGCGGTGCGCCTCGTGCGCGCGACGCGGCTCGACTCGCCCGACGCGCCCGCCTTCGTGAAGGAGAGCCTGTCGTGGGGCGCAGGCCCGCGCGCGACGCAGAACCTGATCCTCGGCGGCAAGGCGAGGGCGCTCCTCAAGGGGCGGTTCTACGTCGCGACCGAGGACATCCGCGCCGTCGCCCACCCCGTCCTGCGCCACCGGCTCATCACGAACTACAGCGCGGAGGCGGAGGGCATCACGAGCGACAGGATCGTCGACCGGCTCCTCGAGACGGTGCGTCCGGAGGGCGAGGATGGCGGAAGACTCCCGGAAGTACTTGGATCCTAGCGTCCTCAACGCGATCGCCGGCCTCGAGCTCAAGGCGCGGCTGATCGTCGAGGGGTTCGTCTCCGGGATGCACCGCTCCCCGTTCCACGGCTTCAGCGTGGAGTTCGCGGAGCACCGGGAGTACGTGCCCGGCGACGACATCCGCTTCGTGGACTGGAAGGTCTTCGGCAAGAGCGACCGGTACTACATCAAGCAGTACGAGGAGGAGACGAACCTCCGCGCCTGGATCCTCCTCGACTGCTCCGAATCGATGGAGTACGGGACCCCCGGCGGCATGACCAAGATCGACTACGGCAGGCACGTCGCCGCGGCGCTCGCCTACCTGATCACGCAGCAGCAGGACGCCGTGGGGCTCTGCCTCTTCGACAAGGAGCTCCGCTCCGTGCTGCCGCCCGCGTCGAGCACGGGACATCTGCGCGTGCTGATCCACCAGCTCGAGATCGCGCGGACGGGCGGGAAGACCTCGCTCTCCCACGCCGTCCAGCGCGCCGCCGAGCAGCTCGGCCGCCGGAGCGTCGTGATCCTCGTCTCCGACCTCCTCGACTCGGCGGAGTCGGTGCTCTCCGCGGTGCGGCTCCTCCGCCACAACCGCCACGAGGTCGTCGTGCTCCAGGTCCTCGACCACGAGGAACGCACCTTCCCGTTCGAGCGCATGACGCGATTCGAGGGGCTGGAGGAGGCGCCGATCGTGATGGCCGACCCCGCGGCGCTCCGCACGCAGTACCTGAAGGAGCTCGAGTCCTTCACGCGCGCGATCCGCCACGGCTGCCTCGGGACCGCCTCGGACTTCGTCGAGCTCGACACGGCCACGCCGCTCGACGTCGCGCTCTCCGGATACCTCGCCTCGCGCGGGAGGCGCCGTTGAGCCTCCTCCCCCCCGCGCCCCCCCTCCTCGCCTTCGCGAACCCCGCGCTCTTCTGGACGGGCCTCGGGCTCGTGGCGGTGCCGATCCTCATCCACTTCTTCTTCCGACGCCGTCACCGCGTGGTGCGCTGGGCGGCGATGGACTTCCTCCTCGCGGCGCTCCGGAAGCAGAAGCGGAGGATGGAGATCGAGAACCTCGTGCTCCTCCTGCTCCGCTGCGCGGCGATCCTGCTCCTCGCGCTCGGTCTCGCGCGCCCCGGCTGCACCGCGCCCTCGCTCCCGTTCAGCGGCGGCGCGCGCGCGGTCGTGCTCGTCATGGACACGTCGGCGTCGATGGGCGCGGTCCACACCGGGCGGACCGCGATGGACCGGGCGAAGGACCGGGCCGCGCAGTTCCTCTCGGAGCTTCCGCAGGGAAGCAAGGTGACGCTCGTCGCGAGCCGGGACGAGGCGGGCGGCGGCGGCGGCGCGCCGCGCGCGCTGCTCGAGAACGCGGAGCCCTCCGACGTGCGCGTCGTGCTCGCGGGGCTCCGGACCGGCTACGGCGGGAACGACCTGCGCGCGGTCTTCGCGCTCGCCGCCCAGCAGATGAAGGCGCTCAAGGGGCGCCAGATCGTCGTCTTCGTGACCGACCTCCAACGCCGCGACTGGTTCGGCGACGCGGACGGACGAAGGGAGGATCTCTACGACATCCTCCGCGAGCGGGCGGACGGCGGGATCCCGGTGCCGGTCGTCCTCGTGGACGCCGGGCAGGACGAGTCGGCGAACGTGGTCGTCGCGGGCCTCTCGGTGGACGCCGGGCGCCAGGCGTTCGCCGGCAAGCTGCTCGGCGTCACGGCCACGCTCCTCAACTACGGGCCGGCGCCCGCGCAGGGGACGCTGACGCTGCAGGTCGCGCAGGGCGGCGACGGGGCGTGGGAGAAGGTGCTCGCGGAGGAGGTGGTCGTGCCGCCGCCCGGCCTCGGCCAGCCGGAGCCGCTCCCGCGCGAGTTTCTCCCGCGCGTTCCCGCCAAGGGCGACGGGTCCGTGCGCTTCCGCGCTCTCTTCACGGCCCGCGCGGACGCGACCGACCGCGACCGGCTCGCCGTGGACAGCGAGCGCCTGCTCGCGCTGCGCGTGCGCCCGCCCGTGCGCATCCTCCCGGTGAGCACCTTCAGCGGAGCGCTCGACCTGCTCAGGGACGTCGAACTCACCGAGGTGATCGAGTTCCTGCAGCCGATCTTCCCGGCGGACCTGCAGACCCGGGACCTCACGAACGTAGACGTCGTGCTCTGGGCGGACCCTGAGCTGGCCTCGCTCCCGCCCGAGGACGCGGACAAGCTCAAGGCCTTCGTGCGGGGAGGCGGGGGGTTCCTCGCGTACGTCGCGCGGCTGGGCGACCCGCTGCGCCTCCTCTTCGAGGGCGACGATCCGCTCCTGCCGATGCGGATCGGCGACGTGCGCCGCGACGAGGAGCACCCGGTGCTCATCGACCGCGAGGACGACCGCACGCAGGCGCACCCCCTCTTCGAGGAGACGCGGCAGCCCCTCTTCTTCTCGCCGGAGGTGACCGGGTATGCGCAGGTCACCGGCTTCGACGACCGCGCCGTCGTCGCGCGCTACGCGAACGGCGACCCTGCGGTCCTCGAGAAGAGCTACGGCCGGGGGCGCGTCGTCGCGATCACGACGACGCCCGACGAGCGGTTCTTCCGCCTGAACGGCAGCCTCCTGCCCGCGATCCTCTTCTTCAACGCGTCCCAGTACCTCGTCTGGGAGTCGCCGGCCATGCGCAACGTGACCGTGGGCTCCCCCGCCGACGTCCGCCTCCCGCCCGGCACGCGCGAGGTCGAAGTGACGCCGCCCGCGGCCGCCGGCGGCACGTCGCGAGAGCCGGTCAGGGAGGGAGCGACCGAGTTCCAGATCGCCGATACGTCCACGCCCGGCTTCTACCGCGTGGTGGCGAAGGGCGTCACGGCGGGCGCGACCGCGCTCCCGACCGAGAGCGCGATCGACATCGCGGCGAACCTCGACGCGTCGGAGGGCGACCTTCGGCGCGCGGCGCAGGCCGAGCTGAAGCAGACCTACCAGGGCGCGCCGCTCCACTTCACGGACGAGGCGGAGGCGATCCTGCCGCGCGGGACGCAGGGGGACGCGGGCGAGGCGAGCCGCGCGTTCCTCGGCGGCGTCGTGGCGATCCTTCTGATCGAGCTCATCTGCGCGTGGCGCTTCGGAACGCGCCGGAGGGCGGCCGGATGATCCCCCTCGCGAGCCTCTCCCGGTCGCTCAAGTGGCACGCGCTTCCGCCGCTCTGGCTCGTCGTGCTGGTCATCGTGCCCGCCGTGTTCCTCGCGGTCCGCTTCTTCTACCGGCGCGAGGCGGGGCGCATCGGGAGGCGCGCGCGCATCGCGCTCGGGCTCCTGCGCGTCGCCGCGATCCTCGCCGTCCTGACGGCGCTCTTCGGCCCCTTCGCCGAGACGATCGAGGGCGAGTACTACAAGCGCCACCTGATCCTCGCCGTCGACACGTCCCTGTCGATGGGCATCCGCGACACGTACGCGGCGAACAAGGAGTTCGCGGCGCGGATCCGCGAGGCCGCGGGCTACGCCGAGGGCGCCGACCTCGCCCAGCGTGACCGCATCCTGATCGCGAAGGACCTCCTCGGCTCCGATCGCGCCTACCTGCGCGAGCTGCTGGATCGCTTCCACCTCCACGTCTACACCTTCGGGAGCAGCTGCTCCCTCCTCTTCGAGCCGCACGACGGCGAGGCCCCCGACGCGGCCCTCGACCGGCTGGCGCGGGACCTCGCGGGCGTGAAGGCGGAATCCCAGGTGACGCGCATCGGCGGCGCGCTGCGCGATCTCGTCCGGACGTTCCGCGCGAAGAACGAGCCGGTGGCGGGCCTCCTCCTCCTCACCGACGGACGGCAGACCGGCGGCTCGTCCCCGCCCGCCGAGGAGGCGGCGGAGGCGAAGCGGCAGAAGATCCCGATCTTCCCGGTGGCGATCGGCGACCCCTCGGCCGCCGTGAACATCGCGACGAGCCGCGTGGACGCGCCCGAGGTCGCCCTCTCGGGCGACGAGGTCTTCTTCACCGTGACCGTCCACGCGCGGGGGCTCTCCGGCACGCGCGGCCTCGTCGCGGAGGTCGTGGACGCCAACGGGGAGTCGCAGGGGCAGATCCTCTCCGAGCCGGTCTTCGTGGACCTCCCCGATGCCGACAAGCCCGCGACCGCATCCTTCCGGCACAGCTTCGAGCGGCCCGGGCGGTACACGCTCCGGATCGGCATTCCCCCGGACCCCCTCGAGGCCGTCCGCGAGGACAACTTCAAGCTCCACACACTGCGCGTCGTCGAGCTCCGGATGCGCGTGCTCCTCGTCACCGGCAAGCCGAACTACGACTACCGCTTCCTCCTCCCGCTGCTCCAGCGCGCGGAGGGGATGATCGAGGCGCGGGCGCTCCAGCTCGACGCGGACCCCGAGCGCCCCCAGGAGACGTCCGAGGGGCTCCCGCCGATCGCGGTCTTCCCGCAGGAGAAGCGGGAGCTCGCGGAGTACGACGTGATCATCCTGATGGACGTCGATCCGAACCACCCGCGCATGGCGCCGGAGGGACCCGCCTCCCGCGACCGGGTCCTCGAGATGCTCGAGAGCTGGGTGAAGCGCGGCGGCGGTCTCATCCTCCAGGCGGGCCTCGACAACAAGATCCCCGAGGAGTACTCGTACCTGCCGCTCAACGCGCTGCTGCCCGTCGTCCCCACCGGCGCGCCGGACCAGACGCGGTACCAGATGATCAACCCGGAGGCGGAGAAGCGGTTCTTCCTCACGCCCGCCGGGGAGGTCCACCCGATCCTGCGCGTGCTGCGCGACCCGGCGCAGGTGCGGGAGTTCTGGCGCGACGACCTCTACGCGACCGAGTACTACTGGTACGCGCCGATCGAGCGCGCGAAGTCGAGCGCGACGGTGCTCGCGGTCCGCCGCGAGCGCGGCGAGTGGCGGCCCTCGTCCGAACGGCCGTCCGACGCGCTGATCGCCATCCAGGACTACGGCCTCGGGAAGGTCCTCTGGCTCGGCACGAACGAGTTCTGGCGCATGCGGAAGATCGTCGAGAACCGCTACTACTGGCCGTTCTGGTCGAACGCGATCCGGCACCTCGCGACCTACCGCCTCCTCTCCGGCAACAAGCGCATCAAGATCTGGGTCGACCGCGCGGACGGGCGGTACCAGGTCGGGGACTCGGTCGGGATCGAGGCGAAGTTCCTCGACGAGAACTTCGAGCCGGTCGAGCCCCGCGAGGAGGACGAGGTGACGATGACGCGGCGGATCAAGCTGCGCACGCCCACGGGCGACGAGGAGGAGATCCCCCTCTACGCCGTCCTCTCCGACCCGCCGGAGGGCCTCTTCCGCGCGAAGCTCGCCGCGGGCAAGCCGGGCACCTACAGCCTCATCGCGGAGCCGCAGGACCGCGACGAGGAGGTCGCCGAGGCGACCTTCATCGTCGAGGACACGACGCTCGAGATGAGCGACCCGCTGCTCGACCTGAGGACCCTCGACGCGGTCGCGCGCGCGAGCGACGGCCGGGTGCTCATGCCCGACCAGTTCAAGCGCCTCCTCGCCGACCAGCTCGTGCCGGAGGAGGGGATCCGCAGGTCCGGCGAGCCGAAGAGGACCGATCTCTGGGACCGGAGCTACGTGCTCTTCCTCGTCGTCGGCCTCCTCGCGGCGGAGTGGATCCTCCGCCGGCTGAACCTGCTGCTGTGAGAGGCGGCAGGCCCAAGAGGTGCGGTGGCGCGCCGCTGCGGGTGTCCGCCGTCCCCCGGACCCCCTCGACTTCCCCCCGGACCGGCTCACGCGCGGTCGACCCCCGTCCGTAGAATGGGGTGGTGTCGCGACGCCTCCTCCCCCTTCTCCTTCTCCTCGCGGCCGCCGCGAGGGCGCAGGAGGGCGAGGTCGGCCAGCCCTACTGGATCTCGACTCCGTCCGGCGCCGGCGCCGCGCTGAAGCAGGCGACGGGCGCGGTCGCGAGCCGGGACTGGACGGCCGCGGCCCACGCGCTCCAGCAGGTGTTCGACCGCTACCCGACCGCGTTCGCGAAGAGCGGCGGCGTCTACCGCGGCGCGCGCGCGTGGGCGGCGCAGATCCTCGGGTCCGCGCCCGCGGAGCTGCGGGCGGAGTACGAGCGGATCTACGGCCCCGACGCGGAGGAGGCCCTGCGCCAGGCGCTTGCGACCGGCGACCGCAGGGGCCTCCTCGACGTCGTGCGCACGTTCGAGGGCACGGTCGCGGGGCGCTCGGCCGCCGTGACGCTCGCGGACGACGCGATCCGGCGCGGCCGCCCGACCGAGGCGCGGCTGCTGCTCGCGCGGGTCGGGCGTCTCCACGCGTCGGCGGCGACCGACGCGGCGATCCGGAGCCGCCTCGCGCTGGCCGTGGCGCGCGACCACGCCGAGGGGGGGCCCCCGCCCGGGGCGCACGTCGGCGCGAGGGTGGCGAACGACGACGCGTGGCCGCTGCTCGGCGGCGCCGCCTCGCGGGACAAGATCCCGTCGCGGCCCGCCTTCGCCCCGCTCCAGTACGCCGTCGACCTGGAGATCCGGCAGCGCATCTGGGACAACCCTCCGCAGCCGGACCCGACCTACTACCCGGTGCGGGGACTCCGGAACGAGGAGGGGGTGTGGCGCGCCCGGTGGAGCGCCTATAACCCCGTCGAGCCCGCCATCTCGCGCGGCGTGCTGGTCGTGAGCGACGGCAAGCGCGTCACGGCATCGAACCTCTACAGCGGCGCGCCGCTCTGGCAATACCCGGAGCGCGTCGAGGTCGAGAACGACGGCCGGACGAACCTGTCGTCGATCTTCACCCCCGTCATCGCGCATGGCGTCGTCTACGCGGCGGTCGAGGTGCAGATCCCGTTCCGACCGCAACTCCTCCAGGAAGTCCCGATCATCTACTACATCCCGGTGCGCCGCCTCGTCGCGCTCGACCTCGAGACGGGGACGGTGCTCTGGCGCCACGACGACGAGTTCCTCGACACCCGCCCGGGTGCGGAGGCGCTCCGGGGCCTGAGCCTCACCGGCGCCCCGGTCGTGCGCGGCGACCGGCTCTACGCCGCCGCCGTCGCCAGCGAGGGCACGTTCCACAGCCACGCGGTCGCGATCGACCGCCACACGGGCGACGTGGTCTACACGATGCGCGTGAGCAACGGGCAGCAGGAGCTGAACCTGTTCGGCCGCCAGCTCCAGGAGTGCATGCCGATGCCCGTCACCGAGGTCGACGGCGTCCTCTACCTCGGGACGAACCTCGGCGTCGTCTGCGCCGTGGACGCGCTCCTCGGCACGCCGCTCTGGGCGACCGGCTACGAGACCGAGCGGATCCCCTCGACGTTCTACTGGTTCGAGGCGCCCCGCCGCTGGCCCCGGTTCGCGAACGGCCCCCCGCTCGTGTCGGGGGACGTCGTCGTCGCGGCGCCGATCGACAGCACGGGCCTCCTCGGCCTCGACCGCAGGAACGGCGAGCGGGTCTTCACCGTGCCGCAGGAGATGTTTTCAGGCGACCGGCCCATGGAGATCGAGATCCTCCACGCGGTCGATGCGGAGCGGGCCTACGTGGGCGGCCCCAGGGGCGTCGCCGCGATCTGGCTCATCCGCGATCCGAAGCGGGGCGCGGAGCCCGGGGAGATCGCGTGGACGACATGGTTCGAGCGGGACGTGGGCGCGGGCCGCGGCTTCCTCGCCGAGGACGCGCTCTGGGTCCCGACCGCCGACGCCATCTACCTGATCGATCCCGTGACCGGCAAGTGCAAGGCGGCGCCGGAGCGCGTCGGACGGGACGGGAACCTCCATGTCCACCTCGCCTGGGGCGACGGCGTGCTCGTGACCGCGAGCCGCCTGCTGGTCGGCGCGCGCTTCGACGGGGCGGCGGTCCTCGACGAGGCCCGCGAGCGGGCGCGGCTCCACCCGGACGAGCCGCTTCCGCTGCTCGAGGCCGGGGACATCCACCTGGCGGCGGGCCAGGTGAGCCCCGCGGTGGACCTCTTCCGGCGCGCCAAGGCGCTTGCCGACGCGCGCGGGGCGGCGGCCGCGTCGCGACGCGCCGAGCAGGGGCTCCACCGCGCGTTGCTCCGGAGGGCGTGGGCATCCCTCGACGAGCGCGCGTTCGAGCGCGCCGAGGGCGAGTTCGACGCCGCGCTCCGCGCCGTGCAGGACGACCGGTCGCGGATCCGGGCGCGACGGGCGCTGGAGGAGGCCCTCGCGGGCGCGGGCGAGGACGAGGCGCGCAAGTGGCGGGCGCGGAACCTGAAGGCGATCGAGCGGGACCACGGCGACGCGACGGACGAGACGACCGGGAGGCCGCTGCGCAGCTGGGCGCTCCTCCGTCTCGCCGAGCTCCAGGTGGATGAGGGGTCGCCGCGCCGCGCACTCGCGTTCCTGCAGCAGCTCGTCGAGAACGACCCCGACGGCGAGGACGGCCGCATCGCGAGCCGCCGCATCCGGAGGCTGCTCGAGCAGCACCGGGACGCCTACGAACCCTACGAGAAGAGGGCGGGGAAGCTCTTCGAGGCCGCGCTCGCGAGCAACGACCTCGAGGCACTCGAGCGCGGACTCAAGATCTACGCCAACGCCGCGGCGGCAGACGCGGCCTCGATCGAGCTCGCGCGCCGCCAGCTGCGCGCGAAGGACGCGACCGGGGCCGCGCGGACGATGCAGGGGTTCCTCGCCGAGCACGGGACGTCGCCGCGTGTCCCCGAGGCGCTGGTCCTCATGGTCGAGGCGCTCCACGCGCGGGGCTCGTACGGCCCGGCCTACGCAGCCCTCCTGAGGCTCCGCGCCCGCCACCCCGACGCGACATGGCCGCGGCCGGACGGGACGAAGATGCGGGCGGGCACGATCGCCGGCGAGTGGCTGGCCCGGGAGCCCTATGCCTCCCTCGCGCGGAGCGCGCGGCGGCGCGACCTCCCCCCGAAGCTCGGACTCCTCTTCGAGCAGGAACTCCTGAACGACTCGACGCCGGAGGTCCCCGACCTGCTCGGCCAGATCCCCGAGGCCCTCGCGGGGACCGTCGTCCTCAAGGCCGGCATGCGCGTGCGCGTCCTCGACGCCCGCACGGGCGCGGAGCGCTACGCGATCGACTTCGCGCACGACCAGCCGAAAGGCCCGCTCGTGCTTGCGGGGGATCGCCTCTGCGCCGTGACGGAGGGGTTCGTGCACGTCTTCGACGCGGCCACGGGCCGCGCGATCGCGCGCCGGCCCGTGCCCGACCGCGGACGCGCGCTCTCGCTCGCCGAGCACCGCGGGCAGGTCTTCCTGCTCTACCGCGAGCGCGGCATCCACGGCCAGGTGGGCGTCGCGGCGCTCCACCCCGTGGACGGGAGCTTCCTCTGGTTCCGGCTGCTTCCGGCCGGCGCGATGGACCCGCCGGGCGCCAGCTACCAGATCGTCGCGCACGAGGAGCGGCTCCTCCTCCTCAGCACGCAGCCCGTGGAGGTCTGGGTCCTCGACCCCACGAGCGGCGCGGTCGAGAACCGGATCGGGCTCGAGTCCTCGCCGGGCGCGGAGCGGCGACTCGAGCCGTTCCTGCTCCCCGGCGGCCGGATCCTCGTCGGCGTCGGCACCCGCCAGCAGGCGCAGGGGTTCCAGTACCGGCACGCCTACTCGCTCTTCCTCCTCGACCCCGCCGAGTCCGGCGAGTCCGCCATCGTATGGAGGCACCGCTCGCGCGCCGACGACGAGAACCGCTCCCTCCGCCACCTCAACGTGGCCGGCGACTTCGTGGCGGCGGTCGACGACACGCGCGGCGCCACGGTCCTGGAGCTCGAGACCGGGCGCGAGGTGAAGTCGGTCCCGAGGCTCGACGTTCCCCGCGCCGGGGACGACGAGGAGCGCTACCTCGATCCCGACCCGCAGCCGCGTCACGACTCGCTGCTCCTCGTCGTCACCCCGACGACCGGGGAGGCGCCGGCGCGGCTCACCGCCTACGAGATGCCCGACCTCCGGGTCCGGTTCTCGGTCGAGCTGACGGAGACGAGCAGCGAGATCCCGAAGCTGGTCGAGGCACAAGGCGTCCTCGTCGTCTCGATCGCGCCCCGGAGGCGCGTCGGCGAGCATCGCCTGCGGCTTCTCGACCCCCTGTCCGGCGATCTTCTCGAGGAGATCGTGCTGCCCCGGGCCGACATGAAGTCGACGAGCGCGAGGGTCCAGAACGGCGTCCTGCTCGTCGCGACCGACACGAATTGGGTCTTCGCCTACGGGCCCCGGTAGCGGACTCCCGCCCTCCTCTTACCCGCGCCGCCCTGTCGGCCGATGGATCTATCGTGGGGCCCGCCCAAGAGACCGCGAGGCACGTATACTGTGGATGAGAGGCCGATGCACCTTCGCCTGACAGCGCTCCTGAGCCTCATGGCCGCCTTGGGCGGCGGTGCGTGGGCCCAGGAGGAGATCCGGCCGCGGGAGACCCTTTACACCGACCGGACGGACGACGCGGTCGAAGGCGCGCTCCGCTGGCTCGCCGAGCGCCAGAACCGGACGGGGGACGCGAAGGGCTCGTGGAACGCGACCCTCGGCTTCAAGATCAACGACGGCTACCGTCCCGATCCCGTCCACCAGCCGCCGGGCGGGCTGCCGCACCTCGGCGTGACCGCGCTGGCCGGCATGGCATTCCTCGCGGGCGGTCACCTGCCGGGCGAGGGTCCGTACGGCGTGGTCGTCAAGGACGCGCTCGACTTCGTGCTCTCCTCCGTGCACGAGGACGGCTACATCACGCGCAACGGAAGCCGCATGTACAGCCACGCCTTCAGCCTGCTCTTCCTCGCGGAGATGTACGGCATGACGGGCAACCCGATCCTCCGGGAGCGGCTCGACCGCGCCGTCGAGTTCACCTACAACTCGCAGAACGCGCTGGGTGGCTGGCGCTACGCGCCCGGGGCGCAGGACGCCGACATGTCGATCACCGTCTGCCAGGTGGTCGCGCTGCGCGAGGCCAGAAACATCGGGATCAAGGTCCCGAAGATCCACATCGACAAGGCGCTCGAATACGTGATGAACTCCGCGGTCACGCGGCCCAACGAGCGGGGCGCGTTCCTCTACCAGCACAAGGACGTCCCGTTCAACAGGAACAGCTTCGCGCTGACGGCCGCCGGCCTCACGACGATCTACCAGGCCGGGCTCTACTCCGACGCCGACGTCCACCGATTCTGCATGCAGAACGGGATCACGAAGATCCCGAAGATCAGCGACTGCCTCCTCTACCTCGAGCGCACCTACGACGCCGTGCTCCAGGAGTTCGACGACCACTACTTCTACTTCTACGGGAACTACTACGCCGCCCAGGCGATGTACACCCGCGGCGGGGAGACATGGCGGGCGTGGTACTCGATGGTGCGCGACCACCTGCTCGAGAGGGCCTACACGACGGCCGGCGGCCCGCGCGGCAGCGAAACCTCCTGGCGCGCCCGCCACGTCGGGGATGCGTTCTCGACCTCGGTGGCCGCGATCATCCTCCAGGTGCCGAAGCACTACCTCCCGATCTTCCAGCGGTAGGCCTCTTTGCGCCGGACACGCGAGGCCGGGCCCCCGGAGCCCCCCGCAGTAGACCGGACGACATAAGCCTTTGGTGTACAGACATTTGCGCGTATCCCGGCCCGGTGCTAGGCTCGCGCCGAACCCCCGGGAACCGGAGCGGTTATATGGCCAGTGGGATTTCCGACGACCGTTCCGACCAGGAGCTCATGGCCCGCGTTCAAGCGGGCGACGTGAGGGCCTTCGAGTTGCTCTACGGCCGCTACGCGCACCCCCTCCTGAACTTCTTCCACCAGATGTGCTTCGACCGCATCGCGGCCGAGGACTACCTCCAGGAGACCTTCCTCCGCGTCTGGCGCGCCCGCGCGACCTACCGCCCCATCGGGAAGGTGTCGACCTGGCTCTTCGAGATCGCGAAGAACTTCTGGTTCAACGAGCGGGAGAAGATCCGGCGCCGCCCGTTCGCGACGGGTGCCGGCGGCGAGGAGGCGCAGGCGCAGCTCTCGCTCGTGCCCGACGCGCGCGGCGACGGGTCGCCGTTCGGCGGGGCGCGGGCGAAGGAGCTGTCCGAGGCGGTCGGTCGCGCCGTCGCCGGGCTATCGGAGAAGCTGCGCGCGGCCTTCGTGCTCGCACGCTACCAGCAGCTCCCCTACGCGGAGATCGCGCAGATCCTCGACATCCCCGTGGGGACCGTGAAGAGCCGGGTGGCGCTGGCGGAACGCCTGCTGCGAGACCGGCTCGCATCGTATCTGGAGGAGTGAATGGACATCACGCGGGAGGATCTCGTCGCCTTCGCCCTCGGCGGGCTTCCTCCCGGCGACGCGCCTCGCGTGGCGGCGGCGGTCGCGAGCGACAAGGACCTCGCGAAGGAGCTCCGGGAGATCGAGCGCCACATGCGTCTCCATGACAAGGCGCCCCGGCTCGAGCCTCCCCCGGCACTCTGGTCCTCGATCCGCGAACGCATCGAGGAGCCCGCGCCGAGGCAGCGTTCCCTCCTCCACCGCTTCCGGCTGCCGCTGGCCGCCGCCGCGCTCATCGTGTTCGCGCTCCTGTGGCCGCAGGGCGCCACGGGCCTCACGCGCGTGCACGGCCACGTCGCGGAGCGCGAGCCGGGCGTCTACGAGGCGTCGGACGTGGCCCGCGTCGTCACGGCGGACGGCATCACGATCACGATGGACGCCGGCACGGACATCCGGCTGCTCTCGAAGACACGGCTCGCGCTCGGCGCGGGCCGCGTCTTTTTGGAGGTTCCTCCGGAGCAGTCGGGGTTTTCCGTGACGGCCGGGGACCTCGTCGCGGTGACGACCGGGACCGCGTTTCTCGTCGAGCGGAGGGAGCACACGTTCGTCTGGACGGAGTCCGGCCACGTGCGATGCTCGTGGCAAGGCCGGGAGGCCGTCGCCGGCCCCGGCGAGGCCTTCTTCGCATCGACCGCCCCCCCTCCCCCCCTGCCCCCCTCCCCCCGCTCCTGGTTCCGCCGCCCCTCGCTCGAAGCCCGGACCCTTGACGCCTCGACGATCCGGGTCACGCTGCGGAACGAGATGCCCGACCCCATCGACCTCGCGCCCTCGAAGGGCGGCGAGCCGCTCTTCTTCGCGAGCTATGCGGGCCACGATTTCCCCCTCGCGCCGGACGACTTCCAGCCCTTCCCGCTCGCGCCCGGGGCAGAGCGGACCTTCGACCTGCGCCTCCCGCGTCCGGTGACGGATGGGGAGGCGCTTTTCGTTTCGTACCCGCGAGGAGGCGTCCGCGCGGAGGCACGCCGATGAGCCTCGCGGAGCTCGTCCGCCCGCTGCGCCGGGGCCTCGGGAGCCTGCGGACGCGCGTCCGCGGGCTCATGCTCGTGCTGGGCGCGGGCCGCCTCGCGATCTTCCTCGGCGCGGCGCTCGCCCTCCTCTTCGGGCTCGACTACGTGCTCCGCCTGCCGCTGTCCGTCCGCGCGGTGCTCCTCCTGATGCTCCTGCTCGGCGCGGGGACCGTGATCGTCCGCAACCTGCTCCGGCCGCTCCTCAGGAAGCTTCCCGACGAGACGCTCGCCGCGAGCGTGGAGCGCGCGCACCCGCGCCTGAACGACCGGCTGCGCTCGAGCCTCGCCTTCGCAAGCGCGGCCGACGACCCGGAGAACGAGGACTCGCGGGAGCTCATGCGCGCGGTCGTCGAGGAGACGGTGCGCGAGGTCGCGACGATCCCCTTCCGGCGTGTCGCGGCCGGGCGGATCCCGGCGCGCTGGGCGGCGGCGGCCGGAGCGGTCGCGCTCCTCGTCGGCACGGCCGCGGTCGCGCGCGCCGACCTCGCGAGGATCTTCGTGCAGCGCTCCCTGCTCCTGCGGGAGATCTCGTGGCCGCGCCGCACGGTGCTCGTCGTCGAGGGGATGGAGCCGGGCGTCTCGCGTCGCGTGACGCTGGGGCACGAGACGACCCTCCGCGTGCGCGCGGAGGGCTCGGTCCCCGACCGCGTCCGCTTCACGTTCTGGGAGACGACCGCCGGCCCCGGCCGGGCCGACGAGATCGACCTCACGCCCTCGGCGGACGACCCCTCGCTCTTCGCGTTCACGCTGAAGGTCTACTCCTCCTACCGGTTCACCGTGACCGGCGGGGACGACGATCGCGCGGAGAACTACGGGATCGAGGCGCTCACGCCGCCCTCCGTGCTCGGGATCGAGATGGAGGCGACGTACCCCGACTACCTGGCGAGGCCCCCCGCGAAGCTCGAGGGGGGCGGACAGCGAATCCCGCAGGGGACGAAGCTCAAGGTCCGCGTGCGCACGAACCTGCCGCTGCGCGAGGCCTCGGCCGTCCTCGGCACCGAGGAGCCCCGGCCGATGGAGCTCCTCGAGCCCGACCTCGCGGTCCTCGACGTCGTGGCCGAGAAGAACCTCCGGTACGCGCTGCGCCTCGTCGGCACGAACGGCGAGGAGAATGACCCGGGCGCGGACACGTTCCTCCTCCAGGTCGTGCAGGACCAGCCGCCGTCGATCCGCGTGCGGACGCCGGCCGCCCAGTCGGAGTACCTCGAAGGGGGCATCGTCCTCGTCGCGTTCTCCGCCCAGGACGACTACCGCGTCGAGAGCGTGACGCTCCGGTACCGCGTCAACGAGGAGTCCCCGCGCAGCGTGAAGGCGGGCGAGTCGGGCGGGGACGCGATCCGCGCTCTCGTCCCCGCGGCGCGCACGGGCACCGAGCTCCACGGCATCTTCGCGATCGACCTCGCGCGGCTCCTGCGCGAGGACGGCAAGCTGATCGACAAGGGCGACAAGCTCACCTATACCCTCGAGGCGCTCGACTCGGGCGGGAAGACCCGCGAGACGCGGAGCCAGCAGCGTATCGACGTGGTCGGCGACGAGGAGCTCGCGCAGATCCTCCAGGCGCGGCAGCAGGAGCTGCGCGAGACGGTGCGGCGCGCCGACGGTCGCGCGCGGGAGACGGGCGAGAAGCTCACGCTCGCGCGCGACGTCTCGGACGTGCCCCAGGAGTTCCGGCACGCGAACGACCTCGCCCAGGCCTCGCAGGGGCGGGTCCTCGAGCAGCTCGAGACGCTCGCCGCGCGCGTGGGCACCGTCGTCAACCTGTACGTCTTCAACCGGCTCGACGACCGCTCGGCCGCCGAGCAGATCCTCCCGTTCTACGAGCGGCACCTCCTCGCCCCGTCCGACGCCGGCGCGTTGCCGTTCCGCGGCGAGCTCTACCGCGAGCTCTGGGTCGCGTTCGTCGAGAAGCGCATCCGCCTCGGCGACGCCCAGATGAAGCTGCTCGAGATGGCGTTCCTCGCCGACGACCTCGCGACGGACGAGGGACCGCGCACCTACCGCGCCCTCGGCCGCGCCGGCTCCGCCGCGGACTCCGCGGAGCGTGGCACGGCCCTCGCCGAGGCCGACGCCGCCCTGCGGACGATCCTCGCCGGGCTCGAGAAGCTCGAGCGCCTCATGCGCGAGTGGGAGAGCTACGAGGGGGTCATCAGCTGGTTCAAGGGTCTCAAGGAGACGGAGCAGGGCATCGTGGACGAGCTGCGCAAGGAGAAGAAGTAGCCGTGCGCCCGACGAGATCTCCCCGGCTCCCCCGCGCCCGCGGCGCGGCGGGCGCGCATCCGGGCGACCCGCGGCGGTCCGTCAGCGGAGGCACCCCCATGCGAATCCCCCCGATCCTCCTCTTCGCCCTCGCCTGCGCGCTCGCGCTCCCCGCGGGCGGCCAGGAGCCGGAGGCGCGCTCGACGCTCCAGAAGCTCGCGGCGCGCCAGAGGCGCGCGGCCGAGCAGCTCGGCGACCTCCTCGACAAGATGGACGTGCTCAAGGAGGACCTGCGCCGCCGCAACGAGCAGGAGAAGGCCGAGATCCTCGAACGCGTCCGCGCGATCATCCTCCAGCAGAAGATCAAGGTGGGCGGCGTCGCGGGGAGCGAGGAGACCGAGCTGATGCTCGTGAACCTCCAGCGCGCGATGGAACAGATGGCGCGCACCCTCGAGGAGCGCCCCGACGCGACCGAGGAGGTGCAGGAGCTCGGGCAGGGCGTGGTGGGAACGCTCGAGGAGATCCTCCACGTCCTCACGGGACCGGACGACCTGAAGGAGCTCGGCGACCGCGAGGCGGCGCTCCGCGACGCGCGCGCCGAGGCCGACGCCCTCACGCGGCGCCAGCGCGAGCTCCGGAAGGAGACGCAAGACGCCGTGGCCCGCACGCCAGCCGAGGAGGCCGCGCGGAAGGGCGCGAAGGAACTCGACCAGCTCGGCAGGCAGATCGAGGATCTGGACCGGCGCGCCGCCGCGGAGTTGAAGGAGATCGACGCGGCGCGGGAGCGCGCCACGCGGCTCGCGGATCTCCTCACGCGCCAGCAGCGCCTGCGCCAGGAGACCGGCGCCCGGCGCGGCGAGGCGGACGCCCTCACGCCTCAGGCGAACGAGGCCCTCGCGGAGCTCGAGGCGCTCGCGCGGGATGCCCGGGCCGCCGAAGAGGCCGCCGCGAAGAGGAACGCCCTCGGCGAGAAGGCACGGGCCATCGACGCGCTCGCCCGGCGCCAGGACGCCGTGGCCAGGGAGATCGCCGCGCGCGAGGCGCTCGAGCGAGCGCGCGACGCGGCGGACACGACCAAGGCCAAGGAGGAGATCGAGAAGGCCGCGGCGGCAGCGCGCGAGGGCGAGGCGGACGCGCTGCGCAGGATCGCGGAGGCGCTCGGCACGCAGGCGCTCACCCTGGAGCGGGCGCGCGAGGCGATCGAGGCGGCGCTCGCTCGCGCGCCGTCCAGGGAGACGCTCGCGCGGGACGAGGAGAGCGTCGCTCGCGAGGCCGAATCCGCCGTCGCCGGCGCCCCGGAGGCCGCGGAGAGCGCGCTGAAGGAGGCCGCCGCTGAGTCCAGGAAGGCGGCCGAGGGGCTCGAGCAGGGGCGCCCGTCCGAGGCCGCCGCCCGGAAGTCCGCGGACGCCCTCCGCCGCGCGCACGATGCGCTCGCCGGAGCGTCGAAGGAGACCCAAGGGCCTGCCGCGGGCGAGGACCGGAAGGCAGAGGAGGCCGCAGCCCGCGCCGAGGCTCTCGCGGAGAGGCTCAAGGCGCTCGCCGACCACCCGAAGGCGAAGGAGGGCGGGATGGCGGCCGCCGCCGACGCCGCCCGCGCCGCCGCCGAGCGCGCCAAGGAGGATCTCGAGGCGGCCGCCGCGTCGGCCCGCGAGGGGCAGGCCGGCCGCGCGGAGGAGCGGGCGCGCGCCGCCGCCGAGCGGGCCGAGCGCGCGATGCGCGAGATCGCCGCGGCCACGCGCCCGAGCGAGGACCTCGCCGGGCGGCAGGGGCTCGTGGCGGACGACCTGAAGGGCCTCGCGGAGCGGCCCGGCGAGGCGCAGCGCGAGGTGCTTGAGGCCGCCGCGAACGAGGCTGCTGCCGCCCGCGACGAGATCCGCCGCGACGACCCGGTCGCCGCGCAGAAGCGACAGGACGAGGTCATCCGGCAGCTCGACAAGCTCGTCGCCGACGCGCAGCGCGAGGCGCAGGCGACCGCCGAGAGGAACGCCGAGGCGCTGCAGAGGATCGAGAAGGCCACGGAGGCGGCCGCGCGTCGCGCGGAGGAGATCGGGAAGGGGCTCGGGGAAGGGGCCCGCGCGGCCCGCGAGAGCGATTCCCGCGGCCGCCTCGAGGATGCCGCCGAGCGGACGAAGGAGGCCACGGAGGCCCTCCGTCGCTCGCTGCGCCGGCTCCGGCAGGGGCTGCCGAAGAGCGCGGAGCAGGACCGCCGCGAGGCCGACGAGAAGGTCGATGCCGCGAAGCGGAGCCTCGACGGCCTCCGCGAGTCGCACCGCGACACGACGCCCGGCGGGCGCGAGGCGATGAAGAAGATCGGCGAGCGGCAGGCGGAGCTCGAGGACCAGGTGAAAAAGCTCGAGCAGCGGCTGCGCCGGCAGGACCAGAAGCCGGGGGTCGAATCGCTCCAGGACGCGCAGGCCGCGATGCGGCAGGCGCGTCAGGCCCTCGAGGAGGGCGACCCGGACGAGGCCGAGCGCTCGCAGGAGCGCGCGGAGAAGGCGCTCGAGCAGGCGCAGCAGCAGCTCGACAAGGAGGAGCGCCGCTACCGCCAGCTCCGCCAGCACGAGCTGCTCTACAAGCTCAAGGAGGAGCTCCGGAACTTCCGCCGCGCCGCGCAGGGCCATCGCGAGATGCTGATGGCGATCGAGGCCGAGGTGAAGAAGCGCGGGCGCGTGACGCGCGACATCCGGAGGGGCGACCTCAAGAAGCTCATCGACCAGGTCTCGGCGCTCCAGCGCGACGTCGCGGACAAGGCGGGGGCCGTCGAGGGCGAGGGTGCGGTCGTCTACACCTACATCCTCAAGGGCTGCTCCGCGGACCTGAAGGAGACGGCCGCGCAGCTCGAGATGAGCGAGGTCGGCCTGCTCCCGCAGGAGCTCCTCGGCGACGTCGTGCGCCGGTTCGACCTCGCGATCAAGGGCCTCGAACGCGACCTCCAGGACCGTCGCCAGCAGCAGCAGCAACAGCAGCAGCAGGGCGAGCGGCCGACCGACGTGCAGAACAAGCCGGTGCTCGTGCCGCCGGACGCCGAGATCCGCATGATGCTCGTGCTCCAGCAGTCGCTCAACCAGGAGCGCGAGAACTTCTTCGCGAACCGGCCCGAATTCGGCAAGGAGCCGCCGACGGACGCGGACAAGGCGCGCGTCGAGCGGATGTACCACCAGCAGGGATCGCTCGCGGAGCTCTTCGACTCGCTCTCCCAGTCGCTCTTCGGCTCGGAGGAGGACCACCCCCTCGGGCCCTCCGACGAGGGCCACGGGGCCGGGGGCGAGACGCCGCCCGAGGGCGGCGGCGCGGGTCCGGAGGAGGGCGGCGGGGCCGGGAACGGCGACGCGCCCGGCGACGACAAGGAGGACGGACGATGATCCGAAAGACCTTCCTCGCGCTGCTCCTCGCGGCGGCAACCGCCGCGGCGCAGCAGGAATCCGTCGAGGAGAAGCTCCGGCAGCAGGTCGCCGAGATCTCCCGCCTCATGCGCGAGAGCGAGCGCCTCCTCCTCGAGATCACGCGCGTCGACCGCCTGGTCGAGGCGCAGAAGCAGGTCGAGGAGGAGATGAAGAAGCTGCTCCCGCCCGAGCAGGGAGGCGAGGGCGGCGCCGGCGCCGAGGAGCGCGCGCAGCAGCGGCAACAGCTCGAGTCGAAGCACGGCGAGATCTCGCAGCGCCTCGAGGAGATGCTCCGGAGCGAGCGGGAGAAGGCGGACCTCACGGTCAAGCAGCTCGAGGAGCTGCTCAACTCCCTCCCTCGCCAGCAGCAGATGCAGGGCACGTCCTCCGACTCGAAGGAGAAGAAGTCCGCCGAGGAGCGGGAGAAGCAGCTCCGCGAGCGCGAGGAAGAGGACCGGAAGCAGCACCAGCCCCGGTCCCCGCGCCAGCAGAAGGACGAACAGAAGGACAAGCGCCAGCTCGACCGGCAACGGCGGCCGCAGGCTCCCGAGGACACGGCGGCGGCGAAGGTGAAGCGGGTGGAGGCGTGGATCGCCCGCCTGCCGCCGGAGGACCAGGAGCGGATCAACCGGAACGACTTCAGCCGCATCCCGATCCAGTACCGACGTCTCGTCGAGGAGTACACCGCGCAGCGCGCGAAGCGCGAGGCGGAGAAGGAACCCGAGGGGGACCGGTAACGCGGCGGCCCCGCGCGGGATTCGATCGTCTCGGCCCCGCCGCGGGGTACCCTCTACGGGTGCGCGCGTCCCTCGCCCTCCTCCTGGCACTCGCGCCCCTGGCGCGGCCGCAGGACATCTCGGCGCCCCCCCGCGAGCTCGAGGGGGACCGGGCGAGGGCGGTCCGCAGGGGCCTCGACTACCTCGCGCAGGAGCAGAGCAAGGAAGGATCGTGGGGCGCCCCGGACCGCGGCATCATCGGCATCACCGCGCTCGGCGTGCTCGCGTTCCTCGCGCAGGGCCACCAGGAGGGGTTCGGCCCCTACGCCGACTTCCCCGGTCGCGGCGACGTCGTGCGCCGCGCGGTCGACTTCCTGCTCAAGAACAGCGCACCGACGCCCCTCCAGGGAAATCCCGCGGGCTACATCTTCGCCGAGGGCGACGCGGACTCCCGGATGCACGGCCACGGCTACGCCACGCAGGCGCTCATCCTCGTCTACGGCACGGGCAGGGCCGACGCGGCGCGCGAGCGCGAGCTCAGGGAGAAGATCAAGCGCGCGGTGCAGGTGATCGAGGATTCGCAGACGATCACGGGCGGCTGGGGCTACGAGCCGCGCTCCTCGACGATGCACGAGGGCTCGGTCACGGTCACCGTCGTGCAGGCGCTCCGCCTCGCGGCGGATGCGGGCTTCGTCGTCGACCGCGAGGTGCAGGAGCGCGGCCTCAAGTACCTGCGCGATTCGCAAAAGCCCGACGGCTCGTTCAAGTACAGCCACATGGCGGACACGTCCACGCCCGCGCTCACGGCCGCGGCGCTCACCGCGATGCACGGCTTCGGCGAGTACTACTCCCGCCCCATCACGAAGGGGCTCGAGTACCTCGACCGCTCCTACCGCGGCCGCGACCTCTTCCACCTGCAGTGGCCGTTCTACTGCCACTACTACGCGGCGCAGGCTTTCTACCGCGCTGGCGGCGCGCACTGGGAGACCTGGAAGCGGTACGGGATCCCGCGCCTCCTCGACGAGCAGCAGCGCGAGGGATTCTGGGACGACCGCCTCACGGCCGACGCGCGTCGCGGCTCGCACGGCCGCCACCACGCGACCGCGTTCGCGGTGCTCGCCCTCTCGGTGGACGAGGGCTATCTGCCGATCTTCCAGCGCTAGCGGGGGGAATCAGGGGGTCCGGGGGCAAGGGGGGCCGTCGGCCCGAACGAAGGAGCGGTCCGAGGGCGTCCGGCTCTCGACCGGACGCCCTCGGGCTACCGGGGCCTCCCTCGGCAACGGCCCCGTTCGCCTACGAGTCTCTCGGATCGGACGCTTGCCACACGCCCCGCGGGGCGGATCCCCGCGGTGCCCAAAGGCCCTGATGCACAGGGCTTGCCAATCCTACGACTTCGGGAACCCGCTTGGGAAGCCCCTTTCCCTGAGCACCCGGTGCCGAGCCGCACGGCCAAAGCGTGCGAAACTGCACGGGCCTTGGGACGTTTCCAAGGAAGCCGATGCGGCGCCTCCTGCCCGTTCTCCTCCTTTTCGCGGCGAGGGCCCCCGCCGAGGGCTCCCTCGACGTCCTGCTCGAGAGGGCCGACGCCCCTCGCTGGGAGACCCGGTGGGAGGCGGTAGAGGGGCTCGCCCGGCTTGCCGGGACCGAGGAGGTCTTCCGGGCGCGGGCGGCGCTCCTCCGGGACGGGAGGCCGAAAGCGCGCGAGGCGGTCGCCTGGGCGTGCCTTCTTGAGCCCGACCTCGGGAACGCCACCGTGCTCGCGCTCGCGCTCAAGGACGGGACCCCGGCCGTCCGGCGCGCCGCGGCGCGCGCCCTCGCGCGCCACAGGGACCGGCGGGCCGTCAGCGCGCTCGTCGAGGCCCTCGGCAAGGAGACCGACCGCCGCACGGCGCTCCAGATCGTGGAGACGCTCCGCGCGCTCACGCCCGCGCCGTGCCTCCTCGACCCTGCACGTTGGAGCGAGTGGTGGAAGAAGAACGAGGGCGACCCGCGGTTCGCACCCGCCGACGAGGAGGCGAAGCAGGGGGAGTACGAGGGGGTGAAGCTCGAGACGCGGACCGTCGCGCCGGTCCCGACGGAGAGGAAGGGCGGCCCGCCCCCGAAGCCCCCCCACATCCTCGTGCTGCCGGCGTTCGGATTCACGACCGCCGCGTTCGGGCCCTACCTCCTCCCGCTCCGGGACAGGGCGGCCATCACATGGGTGCGGCTGCCCGGCGTGCAGGAGCTGACCGGGAGGAGCGGGTACGGCGACGATCTCCCGGAGTACCCCGTCGACCGGCTCGTGCGCGCGCTCGACGCGTTCCGCGCGTCGCTTTCGATCGAGCGGTTCGTCGTGCTCGCGAACGGGGCCTCGGGCTGGATCGCGCTCCGCTACGCCGTGCTCCATCCCGACCGGTGCAGCGGCCTCGTGCTCATCGACACGGCGCTCGACAAGCGGGCGTACGCCGACGCGCTGCGGCGCGGCGCGGCGGCGGGCGACGCGAACGAGAAGTTCGTCGCGCGCACGCTGCTCCGCGAGACCGGCGCGCGGTTCGACGAGGGGCTCCTCGCGAAACTCCACGCGATCGGGCTCGCGCAGGGGTTCCTCGACCCCGCCGACCTCGAGATCGCGTGGCTCTTCCACCGCGCCCGCGAACCGCAGGGGTTCGCGACGGTGCCCGAGATCTCGTGGAGCCGGGAAGGGCGGCTCGACGTGCCGGCCCTCTTCCTCTCCAGCGCGTCGAGCCCGTTCAGCGGGCACGTGGACGCCGAGCGGATCCAGCGGATCTTCCCGCGCTCGATGGTCGCGCCGATCCGGGAGACGAAGGCGATGCCGTTCGTCGAGGAGAACGCGAAGTTCCACGAGGTCCTTGCCGCGTTCCTCGCTCGCTTCGGGCTCGTGCAGGAAGGCTGAGGGGCGCGCCGGTCACGCCTTCGGCGGCGTGTCGGTCATCGTGTCCTCGAAGTCCACCGGGATGTACGGGATCCCGGACTCGGCGCCGAGCGCCGCCGCGGCGATGCGCCGGAGGTCCGTGAGCGTCTGCTGCCACTGGCGGAGGTCGTAGTCCGTCGTCGCGCGGGCGATCCGAAGCTTGATCCCCCTCGCGCGCGCGTCGAGCACGCGCCGGATCGTCGGGCCCGCGGGGTTGCCGGCGAAGCCGAGCCAGCGCAGCGCGCCCGCGCGGTCGGGGACGGCCATCGGCACGCCGTCCTCCGGCCGCCACCAGTCGTCCACGAGCACGGCGCGCTCCGCGGCGCGCCGCTGCCGGAACCTCTCCGCGTCGTGCGGGCCAAGCGCAAGGTCGCGGACCGTTACGAGGTTCCTGAGCGCGCGGCGGGCGCGGTCCCGCGCCTCGAGGCTTCCCGCCTCCATGACATCCTGCTTGAGCCTCCGGCTCCGGCGACCGTACGCCGCGAGCACCTCGACCGCGCCCGCGTCGTGCGCGACGCCTAGGAGATCCCGTGCCGCCTTCTGGTCCATGGTCAGCGAGGGGCCTCCGGAAGGACCCGCGAGGGCGGCATGCCCGGACACCGAGGGGGCTCGGCGGGAGGGAGTCGCACGGCGAAAGCCTAACCGCCCAGCCCCCGACTTGTCCCCCGTCTCCTTCGCCGGAGCGCCTGCGGAGGCGGATCCCGGAGCCTCCCCCGGGGCACCCCGTCAGATCTCGAACTCGTCCGGCAGCGTGCAGAGGTTCTCGGAGCCCCTCATCGTGACAAGCACATCGTCCTCGAGCCGCACCCCCCCGGCGCCCGGATAGTAGAGGCCCGGCTCCACCGTCACGACGTGGCCCGCGCGCATCGTGTCGGAGACCTGCCCGAGGCCCGGGTACTCGTGGACCGCAAGCCCGAGGCCGTGGCCGGTGCCGTGGAAGAACCCGACCATGCGCCCCCCGCGCTCGCCGGTCTTGAACTTCGCCTTCTCGAAGGTCTTCCGGACCGCCTCGTGGACATCCTTGCCGTCGACGCCGTCCCGGAGCATGTCCTCCGCCCGCGCCTTGGCCTCGCGTACCGCGTGAAACATCCGCTTCGCCGTCTTGCTCGCCCGGCCGCGCACGACCGTGCGCGTCATGTCGCCGTGGTACCGGGTCGCGTTGTCGCGCGGGAAGATGTCGAGGATGATCGGCAGGTTCGCGGGGAGCGGACCGTGGCCGCGCTCGTGAGGGTCCACGCCCTGGTCGCCGCCCGCGATGATCGCCTGGTAGGGGTAGCAACCGCGCTCGTGGAGGACCCGCTCGACGGTCTTTCGCACCTCCTCGCTCGTGAGGGGCGTGCTCCCCTCGTAGAGACGGCTCCCGCGGATCGTCGCCCGGCGGATCCGCTCGATCGCGGCGGTCATCGCAGCCTCGGTGTGGGCGATCGCGCGCCGGATGTGCTTCACCTCCGCGGCGGTCTTCGTCGCCCGCTTCGGCACGAACGGCGGCGGCAGCCAGTGGACGCCGAGGCCGTGGCCCCGCAGGACGTCCGCGACCGCGACCGGGAAGCTCCCCGGGACCTCGAACGAGGCGATGCCCCGCTCCTGTGCGAACACGTGGATGTGCGCGCCGATCCGCACCGCGGGGTCGCGCGGCGCCACGGGGAAGCGCTTCCTCACCTCCTCGGTGATCTTCTGGAGCCGCACGACCTCGTCCACCGAGGCCTCCCGGCGCCCACGGTCGATCTCCAGGTCGGAGAGGAGGAGCGTCTTCTTCCCGCCCTCCTCCGCGTAGAGGAACGGATCGCCGGCGAGGAACCGCGTCAGGTAGTAGAGGTCGGCGTTGCTCTCGGAATCGGCGTAGATGAGCCGGGCTGTCTTCCCCATTCGAGCACCTCGTCGAGCCGGTCGATGAGCAGGGCCGACCAGCCCTCGAAGCTCTCGCGCGAACGCGCGTGCAGCGCGAGGAGGTCGGCCCTGCTCACGAAGCCGCCGGACATCGTATCCTCCTCGCGAACCTTCACGGGATGGGGACCCGGATCGACGACGGCGACGACGCCGATGTGCACCGACCCGACGGGCGTCGTGTCGTTGTTGACGAGCCCCACGATGCGCGCGTCGTAGCGCGCGGGGAGCACGAGCTCCTCCTGGAGCTCCCGCCGGAGCGCGTCCCCGATGACATCGGCACGGTCCTCGGGGTTGACGTGCCCCCCCACGCCCACCGACAGCAGGCCGTGGAGCCGGCGCTCGCCCCCCTTGTGGCTCCGGCGGCACAGGAAGATCGCGTCGTCGCGAGCGACGAGCGCATACGGGATCACCTGCTTGAGCGACGGGTCCTCCTCGACACGGTCCCGCCCTGCGAAGAAGCCGCGCGCGTAGATGCGCGCGAAGAGTTCCGGCCCCCCGCGGAAGAAGCCGTGGGGCGCGCCGTCGGGGAAGAGCTCCGCGCGCGGCACGACGTAGACCTGCTCGCCGGCGCTCATGCCCCCCTCCCCGCCCCCTGGGCCACGAAGGCGCCGATCCTCTCCTGCGCCGCCGCCTTCTCCCGCTCGCCGAGAGCGGCGAGCGCCATGGCGAGGTCGCCGTAGCCGGCGGGATCCCCCGGCCTCTCGCGCACGTAGCGCTCGAGGTCGCGCGCCGCCGCCTTCGCGTTGCCTTGCGCGAGGCTCGCGCAGCCGCGCAGGCGGAGGCCGCGGGGGTCGTCCGGGAAGCGGGAGAGGAGCGAGTTCGCGATCTCCATCGCCTGACGCTGCTCGCCGAGGGCGAGGTGGGCGCGGGCGAGGACGTCGAGGCAGTCCGCACGCACCTGCTCATGCCGCCGCGCCCGTCTCGCCACCGCGATCGCGCGCGCAGCGTCGCCAAGCCTGAGGCGGCACTCCGCCTCGCGAACGAGCAGCTCCGGATCGTCGGGGAAGCGACGAAGCCCCCGCGCGAGGTGGCGGGACGCCTCCCGCGGGTCTCCCCGGCCGAGCGCCACGTGGGCGAGCAGCCGGTAGGGCGCGGGCTCCTCCGCGATCGCGAGCGACGCTTCGAGCACGCCGACGGCACGGGTCGCCGCCCCGGCGCGGAAGAGCGCCTTCGCGAGCGCGCACCGGTGACCGACGACCTTTCCCTCGAGGCGGCACGCGCGCGCGTACTCCGCCGCCGCCCGCCCGTGCCGCCCGAGCAGCTCGAGCACGCGGGCGCGGGCGAGCCGGGGCGCCGCTTCGCCTGCACGCGCGCGCACGGGCCCGCGCAGGGCGCGCAGCGCACCGTCGGCATCGCCCCGCTCGACGAGCGCGATCGCGAGCGGCTCCCCGATATCGGGATCCGTCCCGTCCTCGTGCGCGGCGCGCCGGAGGTGGAAGAGACCCTCCTCGCCGCTGCCGTGCCGGGAGAGGAGGACGCCGAGCCGGGACCGCACGCGCGCGTGGGTCGGGTCGACCTCGAGCAGGCGCGTGTAGGCGAACACCGCGGACTGCCACTCGTCGCGCTCCTCGTGCACGAGCCCGAGGTCCGAGAGGGCATCCACGTTCCTGGGCTCGCGCTTCAGGAGCGCCTCGAGGCGCCGCCGGGCCGCGGGGAGGTTCCCGAGCGTCCGGTCGCAGCTCGCCACGAGGCGTTCGGCGTCGGGGTAGTTGGGCGCGAGCTCGATCGCCTTCATCCAGCAGCCGCGTGCCCGCTCCGCGTCCCCGCGGTCGAAGTGCACGAAGCCCAGATTGTAGTAGGGGTGCGGGGAGTCGGGATCGATCTCGACGGAACGGCGGTAGGCGCGCTCCGCGTCCTCGTGGGCGCCGAGCGCCGCATGGCAGAGGATCAGGTTGTCGTAGGCCTCCTGCAGCTCCGGATCGAGCCGGATCGCGCGCTCGAGGAGGCGGATCGCGCGCGCGAAGTGCAGGCGCCGCGCGGCCACGATCGCGAGCCCGAGGCTCGGGTCGGGGCGCGCGGGCTCGATCCTTCTCGCCTCCCGGTAGAGGCGCATCGCCTCCGCGAGCCGTTCCCCGGCGAGCGCGCAGTGCGCGAGGTAGATCACGACCTCGGCGCAGCGATACCCGACCGCCGCCAGCGCCCGGAGCGCCTGCTCGGCGGCCGTCACGTCGCCTTCGTGGAACCGGTCGATCGCGTGCTCGAGCCGCGTCTCGGGATCGGGACCGTGCCAAGCCATGCCCGGCTAGGGTGGCAGGCAAGAGCGACAGGATCGGGCCTCCCATGCGGGGTCCGGCGGGTTCCGGACGGCGCGGCCAAGCGGTTCCACGTCTTCTTGGCGCGTCCCGGGAAGCCGCCCGCTGCGGTTCCCCGCTGGACAAACCGAAATCTCGTGTTGGAATGCCCCGTTTCCCTCCGGGCCCCTGCCGGAGGTTTTCTTCCCTTCCTTCCCCAATCCACGTATGACCTCTGCCGTGACCGAGACGACGAAGATGGAACGCCCCAAGGGTGCGAACCCGCTCCTCTACCACCGCAACGTGGGCATCATGGCCCACATCGATGCGGGCAAGACGACGGTGACGGAGCGCATCCTGAAGCTCACCGGCCAGATCCACAAGATGGGCGAGGTGCACGACGGCCAAGCCACGATGGACTACATGGCCGAGGAGCGCGCCCGTGGCATCACGATCACCTCCGCGGCGGTCAACGTGATGTGGAACGACCACACGATCACGCTCATCGACACGCCCGGCCACGTCGACTTCACGGCCGAGGTCGAGCGCAGCCTCCGCGTCCTCGACGGCGCGATCTGCGTCTTCGACGCGAGCGAGGGCGTCGAGCCGCAGTCCGAGACCGTCTGGCGCCAGGCCGACCGGTACGAGGTCCCCCGCATCTGCTTCATCAACAAGATGGACAAGCCGGGCGCCGACTTCCTGAAGGCGGTCGAGTCGATCCGGACGAAGCTCGGCGCCAACGCGGTGCCGGTCCAGCTCCCGATCGGGTTCGGCAACTCGTTCGAGGGCATCGTCGACCTCGTGCGCATGAAGGCGTGGCGATACACGTCGCTCGAGGAGCGCGAGGAGATCCCGATCCCCGAGGACATGCGCGAGGCGGTCGAGGCAGGACGGCGCGCGTTCGTGGAGGCCGCCGCGGAGCGCGACGAGAGCCTTCTCGAGCGCTATGCCGCCGGCGAGGAGATCCCGACCGCCGACGTCGTGGCCGTGCTCAGGAAGGCCGTGATCGCCAACGACCTCTATCCCGTGTTCTGCGGGGCGGCGCTCCGCAACAAGGGCATCCACCGGCTGCTGGACGGGCTCGTCGCCCTGCTCCCGTCGCCTCTCGACGTCCCCCCCATGAAGGGGACGGACGATGCGGGAACGGCGATCGAGCGGTCGTGCGACGCGAAGGGCCCGCTCGCGGCCCTCGCCTTCAAGACCATCCACGACCGCACCGGCGACCTCACGTTCCTCCGCATCTACTCGGGCACGTTGCGCCAGGGCGACAGCGTGTGGAACACCCGCCGGAGCGTCCAGGAGCGCGTCGGACGGCTCTGCGTGATGAAGGCGGACGAGCGCCTCCCCGTGGACCATGCCGTCGCGGGGCAGATCGTCGCGGCGATCGGGCTCAAGGAGACCGTGACGGGCGACACGCTCTGCCCGCGCGACGGCAAGATCCTCCTCGAGGCGATGCAGTTCCCGCGCGCGGTCATCTCGATGGCCATCGCGCCGAAGAAGCGCGCCGAGCGGGACCGCATGGGCGACGCCCTGGCGGCGCTCGGCCGGGAGGACCCGACCTTCCGCCACTTCGTGGACGAGGAGACGAGCGAGACGATCATCGCCGGCATGGGCGAGCTGCACCTCGAGATCATCTGCAGCCGCCTCCTCGGCGAGTTCAAGGTCGAGGTGGAGGTCGGCGCGCCGCGCGTCGCCTACCGGCAGCGTCTCCGCCGTCCGTGCGACGCCGAGGGCCGCCATATCAAGCAGACGGGCGGCAGCGGCCAGTACGGCGTCTGCAACGTGAAGTTCGACCTCGCGGAGACCGACGACCTCGAGTTCATCGACGGCGTCAAGGGCGGCTCGGTGCCGCGCGAGTTCATCGCGCCGGTCCGGAAGGGCATCGAGGCGGCCATGGCCCGCGGCGGCGAGGCCGGTTTCCCCTTCGTCCAGGTCAAGGCCGAGCTCTACGACGGCAAGGCGCACGCCGTGGACTCGAGCGACATCGCCTTCCAGCAGGCGGGCCGCCTCGCCTTCCAGGCGGCGATCGAGAAGGTCGGCGTCACGCTCCTCGAGCCGATCATGCGCGTGACCGCGCAGACGCCGTCCGCGAACCTCGGCGACGTCATCGGCTCGCTCAACGCGCGCCGCGCGGAGATCGAGTCGATCACCGAGGGGAAGGGCGACTTCTCGCAGGTCCAGGGCAAGGTCCCGCTCGCGGAGATGTTCCAGTATGCCACGCTGCTCCGGTCGCTGACCTCGGGCCGCGGCACGTACACGATGGAACCCGCGATGTACGCCCCCGTGCCCCAGGCCATGGCCGAGGAGATCCTCAAGGAAGCGAAGGCCCGTCGCGAGAAGCGCTGAGCGCGCCGCTCCCCGGTCCGGCTCCGGGGGGCGGGCCCGCCCGCCGAAGCCTCCGCGAAGGGGTCGTCCACCGAGGACCCCCTCCCCTCTTCACGCCCGCGAGGGTCTAATGGTCCCGTGGAGGCGTGGCGATCCGGATCCCGCTTCGGTGACCTCGAGATCGTCCGTGCGCTCGGGAGCGGCGCATTCGGCCAGGTCTATCTCGCCCGCGATCTGCTCCTTGGCCGGCACGTCGCCCTGAAGGTCGTCGAGCTGCCCGGGAGCGGGCCGGTCGAGGAGGAGAAGGATGCGCTTCTCCGCGAGGCGCGGCTCGTCGGCAAGCTGAAGGGATCGCACGTCGCCACGCTCTACCGCGTGCATCCGCTGCCGGAGCGGGGCTGGGCCTTCGAGCTCGAGTACGTCGAGGGCGGATCGCTCGAGGATCGGATCCACTCGACCCCGCGGATCCCCTTCGACGAGGCGCGGCGCATCGTCCGCGGGATCCTTCTCGGTCTCAAGGAGGCGCACGGTCAGGGGGTCGTGCATGGCGACGTGAAGCCCGGCAACGTCCTCTTCGCGAGGGACGGCACGGTGAAGCTCGTCGATTTCGGGCTCTCGCGGCTCACCGGCGACCTCTCGCTCCGCGTCCCGCTCGCGGCGGTCGTGGGCACGCCGGTCTACATGGCCCCCGAGATCGTCATGGGCGAGCAGCCGACCCGCGCGAGCGACCTCTGGAGCGTCGGCGCCGTGCTGTACCGGATCCTCTCGGGCCGGCTGCCGTTCTTCGCGAAGACGCTTGCCACGCTCTTCTACGCGATCCAGAACGGCGACCCCCCGCCGCTCGACCCGGACCTCCCGCGCCCCCTCGCCGACCTCGCGATGCGCTGCCTGTCGAAGGCGCCCGAGGAGCGGCCGGCGTCGTGCGCGGAGGCGCTCTCCGATCTCGATCCGGCGACGACGGTCGCCGAGGCGGCGCCCCGGGCCGCCGTGCCGAGGGTGGCGCCGGCGTCCCGGCTCCACGGCCGCCGCGCCGAGCAGGACGCGCTGGACAAGGCGGCGCAGCGGGCGGCCGAGGCCCACGGCACGACCGTCCTCCTGCGGGGGGAGGCGGGGCTGGGCAAGAGCGCGCTCGCCCATGACCTCATGGCTCGCTCCGGACGTCACGGCTACCGGTGGATCCAGGCGCGATCGAGTCCGATCGAGGGGCTGCTCCGGCCGCTGCTGACCAGTGCGCGCGACCTCCTCGGTGCGTCGCAGGGCCGAGAGGGGGAAGGCCTCGTCGAGTCGAGGCTCTTCGGGACCGCGACGAACCTGTTGCGGGCGCTGCTCGAGGAGGAGAGCCCGGTGCGGATCGACAGCCGCCAGCAGGTGTTCTGGGGCGTGGAGGACCTGCTCGCGGGCCTCGCGGAGGATCGCCCGCTGGGGATCCTCGTCGAGGACGCCCACCAGGCTGACGAGGCGGATCTGCGACTGCTGCAGGAGATCGCGCGTCGCCTCAGGGATGCGCGCGTCCTCCTCCTGATCACGCTGCGCCCGGACCGTGCGGCGGACGCGTTCTCCGGATTCGCGCAGGACGGCGCGGCCATCCTCGAGCTGGGGCCTCTCGACCCCGACGCCGTGTCGCGGCTCCTCCAGGAACGTGCCCACGGGTCCCGCGTGGCTCCGGAGGTCCTGCGCCGCGTACTCGACGTCGCCGAGGGCAATCCCCTCCTGACGATCGAGGTCTTCCGCCACCTCCAGGAGGCGGGAGCGCTCTCGAACGACAGGGGCATGCTGGTCCCCGGCCCGGCCTTCCATGACGTCACCCTCCCGAGCCGCGTGCGCGACCTCGTGCTGCTTCGAGCGAGGGAGCTCGGGGACGACGAGCGGGCGATCCTCGATACCGCGGCGGTCGACGGCGTCGAGTTCGATGCCGAAGCCGTCGCGGCCGCCTGGGGCCGGCCGGTGCTCGACGTGCTCCGGGGCGCGCAGCGGATCTACCGGGCGACGGGGCTCGTCGTGCCGCGGGCCAAGGGATTCCGCTTCGCGAACGCGGCCGTCCAGGAGGGGATCTACGAGGATCTGGTGCCGGACCTGCGCCGGACGCTCCATCGCTGCCTCGCCGAGCACCTGGAAACGCGCGCCGACGGGACGGCGGGCGCGGCGGCCCGTCTCGGCATCCACTGGGAGCGCGCGGGGGAGCCCGCGAAGGCGGGGCCGCACCTCATGCGGGCGGCCCAGGAGGCCCTGGCGCGGCAGGAGTCCCTCCGCGCGCTGGATCTCGCACGTCGCGCCGGCCTCGGCCCGGAACGCCTCGACCCGGAGACCGCCGTCCGCCACTCCGAGCTGCTCCTCGGGCTCTGCGTCGCCCTGGGGCAGGTCGGACGGCTCGAGGAGATCGAGGCGGTGTACGCCCGGCTGAGCGAGGGCGCGAAGCTCGCGAACGACACCCACCTGGACCTCAAGGTGATGATCCTCCGCGCCACCACCCGCTACCAGTCGCAGGGGCTCGTGGGCCTCGACGAGGAAGCGCTCCGGCAGGCCGTGCGGACCCTCCCCCCCTGCAGCTACCAGGGCCGGGCCTGGTACCTGCTCGGCCAGGTCTCCAAGTACCGCGGCGACCTCGACGAGGCGGAGCGGCGGTTCCGGCTCGCCGACGACGCCTACGTCGCCTCGGGCGATCTCGGGCACCACTCCTCGGCGCTCGACCAGCTCGGATCGGTCGCCCTCCGGCGGGGCCGGTGGCGTGAGGCGGAGGCCCTCTACGGCGACGCGGCCCGGATCTCCGCCATGGTCGGCCGGCGCAGCAACGCCGCCCTCTCCGAGGGGAACCGCGCCCTCGCCTCCCTGCAGCGCGGCGCCGTCGACGGGGTTTGCGGGCGGCTCGAGGACGTGGTCCGGGTGCTGCTTCGCGAGGGCTCCTTCCACCATGCGTCGGCCGCCCGCGTCCTCCTCGCGGAAACGCGCTACGCGATCGGCGACCTCCCGGGCGCGAAGGCCGCCATCGACGACGCCCTGCCGACGCTGCGACGGGAGCGGTATCTCGGCGGCCTCATCCCCGCCCTCCGCCAGCGCGCGCACCTCGCCGCGGTCGAGGGGTTCCTCGACGTGGCCCTGGAGGCCCTCGCCGAGATGCAGCGTCTCGCCCAGCTCCGCGACGACAGGATCAACATCCTCCAGGGCCACGCGTTGGCCTGCCACGTGGCGTGCTTCGCGGGCGACCTCGCCCGCGCCACGAGCGCGGCGCGGCAGACGCTCGCCACGGCGAGGGCCGTGAAGGAGCTCCCGCCGCGCGCCGAGGCCGTGCTGTGGCTCGCCGAGGCGTGCGTCTACGGCGCGCCGGCGGAGCTGCTGGAGGAGGCGGAGGCGCTGGTCGCGGATGCGCGCGCAGACGACGCGCACGTCGTCCTCCGGCCCCTCGCGCTCGCACGTGCCGCACGCGCGCTCGCCGCACGCGAAAAGGATCCGTCCCTGCTGCTCGCCGCGGCCGAGCGGCTCTGCGGGGAGGACGTGGGCCTCCGGCGCGCGGCCTTTCGCGTGCTCGGCGGCGTTCTCGAGGCCGAGGGGCGCGCACGGGCGGGCTACCTCGACGGGGCCAAGGGCCGCGCGGAGCGCGCGCTCGCGGACGCCCGCCGCCTCGGCCACGTCTGGCTCACGCTGCGGCTCCGCGGGATGCTCGCTCGGCTCGGCGAGTCGCAGCACGCGACGATCCGCAAGGACGAGCTGCACCAGCTTGCCGCCCGCCTCCCGACGGAGGAGGAGCGGCGCATGTTCGTCGCGGCGTGGTCCGGTCCGGCCTGAGCGACCCGTGGAAGGGAGGGGGCCCGGGGGAGGGCCGGCCGCCCGGCGGCGCACGCAACTGTGCCATATGGTATCCTGCGCACGCTGACGTCTGAGAGCTTGTGAACAGATCCCTGCCGGCTTCGGCCGGCTACGAAGCCGCCCGGCTTCGGCGCGCCGCCTCGCTGGGTTTCTCCGTCAACCCAGGTCGGCTGCGCGCCTCGCCGGCGCGCAACGCGGCCGCGCAGAGCGGCGTCCCTTCGGGACCGGCTTCTCGCTCGGCCTCGGGCCGACGCCGGGATCTCTTCACAAGCTCTGAGAAGACCGTCGGAACGGGAGGTATGGCATGGCGTGGCCGAACGACCCTTGTCCCCATGGCAGTCCGACCTACACCGCCGCGGACCACCTGGACTGGATCAGGACCAGGGCGCAGACGGAGCTCGCGAGCAACCCGACGCTGCTCAACCGCATCTTGCTCGCGATCAACGCCTGCAAGGGCGGGATCTGCAGGCCCACCGGCACGCCTCCGCCGGCCCCCGGCGTGCACGAGCAGCACGTGCTCTGGGCGCGCTGCCTCGCCGCCGAGAGCAACTGGGGCCTCTGCGCCGACGAGCTCGAGCACGGCGCCTAGCCCGAGGCTGGACGGCAATGGCCGACGAGGCGTGGCCCGATCTCCGCATCCCCGCGCCGCGGGGCCCGACGGCGCGCGCGCACCTGGAGCAGATCCAGCGGGCCGTGCGCCGGGCCAGGCCCGCAAAGCAGGGCGTGATCGAGAAGGCGATCAGCGCCTGCCTCTCGGGAAGGTGCCTGCAGGGGGGCGACACGCCCCACGAGGGCGCGCCGCCCCCCTTCGACGAGCACGGCACGAGCATCCTCGCTGCCCGCGCGCACGCGGCGGAGGCGGCCTGGGACGACTGCGTCGCCGCGCTCCGGCACGGCAAGGCGCCGCCCGGTCGGACGAAAGGCGCGAAGGGCGGGCGCCCGTGAGGGCTACTCCGCCGCCGGTGCGCGCCGGCCTTCCTTGGTGCGCGCGCGCCGCGCCTTCCCCTCGAGCCGCCGGCGCACGGACGTCCGCGAGGGCTTCGTCTTGCGGCGCGGCTTCGGTTTCCTCGCCCGGCGCTCCAGGGCTTCCTCGAGGCGCTCCCAGGCCAGCGCGAGGTTGCGCGTACGCTCGCGGCGCTCGGTCGCCGTGACCGTGATCCCGGTCGGGACGTGAACGAGGCGCACGCCCGTCTCGCTCTTGTTGCGGTGCTGGCCCCCGGGCCCCCCCGCCTTCACGAATTCGACAAGGACGTCCGCGCGGTTCACTTCGGGTCGAAGAGCGAGAGGAACTCCTCGTTGCTGCGCGTCTTGTTCAGCCGGTCGATGAGCGTCTCGAGCCCTTCGAGCGGCTTCATCTTCGTGAGCAGCCGCCGGAGCGCCCACATGCGCTTCAGCTTCGCCTCCGCGACGAGCTTCTCCTCCTTGCGCGTGCCGGAGGTCGTGACGTCGATCGCCGGCCAGATGCGCCGGTCGGCCGCGTCGCGGTCGAGGACGAGCTCCATGTTGCCCGTGCCCTTGAACTCCTCGAAGATCACCTGGTCCATCCGCGAGCCCGTGTCGATGAGCGCGGTGGCGATCACGGTGAGCGAGCCGCCGTGCTCGATGTTTCTCGCGGCGCCGAAGTGCGCCTTGGGTTTCTCGAGGACCTTGGCGTCGAGGCCGCCGGTGAGCGTCCGCCCCGACCCGCGCGCCTCGATGTTGTACGCGCGGCCGAGGCGCGTGAGCGAGTCGATCAGGACGACCACGTTGTTGCCCAGCTCGCAGAGACGCTTCGCTCGCGCGGTGACGAGCTCGGTCATCGCGACGTGGTTCACGGCGGGCAGGTCGTTCGTGCTCGCGTAGACCTCGCCCTTCACCGCGCGCTTCATGTCCGTCGCCTCCTCGGGACGTTCGTCCACGAGGCAGACGAGGAGCTTGACGTCGGGGTGGAAGGTCGTGATCGCGTTCGCGAGCTTCTGGAGGATCACGGTCTTGCCGGTGCGAGGCGGCGCGACGATGAGCGCGCGCTGGCCCATGCCGATCGGGGTCACGAGGTCGATGACGCGCAGCGTCATGTCCTGGTGTTCGCCGCCGACGAGCTGGAAGGCCCTGTCCGGGTCCACGACCGTCAGCTCCTCGATCCGCGGGATATCCCGCGCCTGCGCCGGGTCGAGTCCCTCGACCCGGTCGATGGTCGCGACCATCGGGGCCGGCCCGCGCATCTGGCGCGAGACGTGGGCCTCGATCATCTGGCCCTCGCGGAGGCCGTGGCGCTGGATCAGCTCCCGGTGGACGTAGGGATCCCCGTCCTGGATCTGGCAGTCGCGTTTCGGGTTGCGCAGGAAGCCATGGCCCTCGCGGGCGACCGCGAGGATCCCGGCGACCGGGGCGACCGGCGTCGGGTCGGTGAGCTTCGCACCTCCGCGCCTCCGCCGGCGCCGACGGCGCCTGCCTGCGTGGGGCGCATGGGGACCTTGCCCGTTCATCAAATCGAACTCCAATGCAGCCGCTGCAAACGGTCCCGCACGTGGGACCTTCTGGGGCCGCGACCGGGGAGGCGCCGCACAGGGGGCCCGCCTCCGCTCCTGCGGGGGGCCCGCGCCTAGCCGGTCCGTAACTGCCGACATCATACCCGACCGGGGGAGACGGCAAGCAGAAATCACAGGCCCCCCCGCCCCCTTCGCGCACCGGCCCGAAATCCTGGGCCCCGGAGCCCGACACGCGAGGGACCGAAGCTAGCTGGGGCTTGCCCCTAGACTCTACACTGGAACGTTCCCTGGAGATTCCATGACGGAGACCACCACGGCGATGCGCTTCTCGGTCGAGCCTATTGGCCCCTGCCGCAAACGGATCAAGGTCACGATCCCGCCGGAGATCGTGACCGAGGAGTTCGACAAGTCCTACCGCCAGTGGACCCGTTCGGTCCCGATCCCCGGCTTCCGGCCGGGCAAGGCGCCGCGGAAGCTCGTGGAGAAGCGATTCGGCAAGCAGGTCGCGGTCGAGGTGAAGCAGTCGCTCCTCGACAACGCGTACAACGAGGCGATCAAGGAGAACAAGCTCTCCCCGATCGCCGACCCCGAGGTCGATCTCGAGAAGGTGAGCGTCGAGCCGAGCCAGGCGGTGGACTTCGACTTCACGGTCACGGTCAAGCCCGAGTTCGACCTCCCGGAGTTCCATGCCATCCAGGTCTCGGTCCCCTCGGCCGCCCCCACCGACGAGGAGGTGGACGGCGCGGTCCTCGCGCTGCGCAAGCGCAAGGCGACGCTCAGGCCGGTGAAGAAGGGCGGCGTCGAGAACGGCGACGTCGTCACGATCAAGGTGAAGGGCACGGCCGGGGAGAAGGAGGCCTTCCAGCACGAGGGGCTCCCCTACGAGGTCGGCTCGCGGATGCTCGCGGACCTCCTCACCGACGGCCTCGACGAGGCGCTCCTCGGGAAGGACGTCGGCGCGACGGTCACGGCGAAGGCCTTCGTCCCGCCCCACGTCGAGAACCACCCGCTTGCGGGCGCGGACCTCGCGCTGCACGCGGAGATCGTCGACCTGAAGCGCCCGGAGCTGCCCGAGGTGGACGACCAGCTCGCGGAGGCATACGACTTCAAGACGAAGGACGAGTTCCTCGCCTTCGTGCGCGAGGACGTCGCGCGCCACAAGGCAGGGGAGCGCGACAAGATGGTCGAGGACCTCGCCCTCGCGCAGCTCCTCCAGAAGACCGCGATCGACCTCCCGGACGACCTGATCCGGAAGGAGGGCGACGAGATCGCGCGCCGGGTCGCCTACGAGCTCCAGCTCCAGGGGAAGCCCGAGGAGGAGATCGCGAAGCAGGTCGCCGAGGTGCGCGCCCGGCGGAGCGAGGAGTCGGCGAACGAGCTGAAGATGTGGTTCCTCCTCGATAAGCTCGTGGAGAAGGAGAAGATCCTCGTGCCCGAGACCGAGGTCCGCGAGGCGGTCGCGCAGATCGCCGCCTACCAGGGGCAGTCGCCCGAGCAGATGTACGTGCTCCTGCGCGACTCCGGGCGGCTCTCCTCGCTGCGGAACCACCTGAAGGTGAAGAAGGCCCGGGCCCGGCTGCGCTCCCAGGTCAAGGTCACGGAGTCCGGGGCCCCCGGCCTGCCCGCCGAAGCCTCGGCGAAGGCGGGAGCCCCCCCGAAGCAGCCGAAGAAGAAGAGCGAGGCCGAGGCCGAGGCGGCCGAGCCCGCGAAGAAGAAGGCCACGAAGAAGAAGGCGGAGAAATGAACCCCACGTCCAGCATCTGGATCCCGACGGTCATCGAGAAGACGGGCCGGGGGGAACGCGCCTACGACATCTACTCGCGCCTCCTCGAGGACCGCATCGTCTTCGTGGGCACCCCGATCACGGACACGGTGGCGAACATCGTGATCGCGCAGCTCCTGTTCCTCCAGAAGGAGAACAAGAACCAGGAGATCAGCCTCTACATCAACTCTCCCGGGGGATACGTCTCGGACGGCCTCGCGATCTACGACACGATGCAGTTCATCACGTGCGACATCGCGACCTACTGCATCGGGCAGGCGATGTCCATGGGCGCCCTGCTCCTCGCTGCCGGCGCGCCGGGCAAAAGGTTCATCCTTCCCCACGCGCGAGTCATGCTCCACCAGCCGAGCGGGGGCGTCGGGGGAACGGCGGCCGACATCGAGCGGCACGCCGAGGAGATCATCAAGCTCCGCAAGGAGATGAACGAGATCTTCTCCCGCCACACGGGCCAGCCCCTCGACCGGATCGACCGCGACTCGGATCGGGACTTCTTCCTGAACGCCCAGGAGGCCAAGAAGTACGGACTCGTGGACGAGGTGATCGAGCCGCTGAAGGGCGGCCCGCCCACGCCGGGAAAGATCAGCTAGAATCCGGGGCACGGATGTCAAAGGGCCGGCGAACCTACACCGAGCGGTGCACCTTCTGCGGCAAGTCGCGCCACATGGTCGACTCGCTCGTGGCCGGCCCGCCGGACGTCTACATCTGCAACGAGTGCGTCGAGCTCTGCAACACGATCCTCCTCGAAGAGACGCGCAAGGGCGGGACGACGCGCCGCGAGCCCGGCGTCACCTTCCGGCTCCGGACGCCGCGCGAGATCCATTCCTTCCTGAACGAGTATGTGATCGGCCAGGAGCGGGCCAAGCGGACGCTCGCGGTCGCCGTCTACAACCACTACCGCCGCATCTCGGTCGGCTTCAAGACCGACGAGGTCGAGCTCGAGAAGAGCAACATCCTCCTCGTGGGGCCGACCGGCTCGGGGAAGACGCTCCTCGCCCGCTCCCTCGCGCGCTTCCTCGACGTGCCCTTCGCGATCAGCGACGCGACCACGCTCACCGAGGCGGGATATGTCGGCGAGGACGTGGAGAACGTGCTCCTGCGGCTCCTCCAGGCGGCCGACTTCGACCGCGAGCGCGCCGAGCGCGGGATCGTCTACATCGACGAGATCGACAAGATCGCGAAGACCCAGAACAACCAGTCGATCACGCGCGACGTCTCCGGCGAAGGCGTGCAGCAGGGGCTCCTGAAGATCATCGAGGGCACGGTCAGCAACATCCCGCCCCAGGGGGGGCGGAAGCACCCCGAGCAGCAGTACCTCCAGATCGACACGACGAACATCCTCTTCATCTGCGGCGGCACCTTCTCGGGCATCGAGGAGCTCATCAAGAAGCGCGTCGGGAAGAAGCGGATCGGGTTCGTCGACGACGGCAGGGAACAGGGCCAGGAGGGCGCCGCGCACTACCTCCCGCTGATCGAGACGGAGGACCTCCTCGCCTTCGGGATGATCCCCGAGTTCATCGGCCGCCTCCCGGCGGTGACCGTCCTCGACCCGCTCGGCGAGGACGAGATCCTGCGCGTGATGGTCGAGCCGAGGAACGCGATCATCCGCCAGTACCAGAAATTCTTCGAGATCGAGGGTGTCGAGCTCGCCTTCGACGACGACGCGCTCCGCGCGATCGCCAGGGACGCGCTCAAGCGCGAGACCGGCGTGCGCGCCGTCCGCGCGCTCGTCGAGGACTTCCTCCGCGACCTCCTCTACGACCTGCCCGAGAACAAGGACAAGGTCGCGCGCTACATCGTCACCGCCGCGGCCTACCGGGGCGAGGAGCCCGTCGGGAAGGTGCTGCGCGCCGACGTGAAGCGTCCGCCCCAGCGCGACAGCGCATAGCCGTGGCGCCTCGAGGTGAGGGGGCTTCGGGGGCAGGCTCGCTCGCGGGCCTCTCGACGAAGGAGATCGAGTCGCTCGTGGATCCCCCCTACCGCGCGAGGCAGGTGTTCCGTTGGGTCCACGTCCGCGGCGCCGTCTCCTACGAGGCCATGACGGACGTCCCGAAAGCGCTCCGCGAGGCGCTCGCAGCGCGGCTCCCCGTCCGGTCGAGCCGCGTGATCGAGACGCACCGCTCCGAGGACGGGACCGTGAAGCTGCTCGTCGGCCTCTCCGACGGGGAACGCGTCGAGTGCGTGCTCATCCCGGAGGGCGACCGCCGCACCGCGTGCATCTCGACGCAGGTGGGCTGCGGCGTCGGCTGCGTCTTCTGCGCCTCGGGCGCGAAGGGCGTCGTCCGCAACCTCGAGGCGTTCGAGATCGTGGAGCAGGTGCTCTGGCTCCGCGACGCCGCGGCGCCGGCGGACGGCCCCTCCGGGCCTCAGGCGCGGCTCACGAACATCGTCGTGATGGGGATGGGAGAGCCGCTCCACAACGTCGCAAACCTCGTGCGCGCGCTCCGGATCGTCCAGGACCCGGAGGGGATCGACCTCGGCTCGCGGCGGATCACGGTCTCGACGTCGGGGCCGCTCCGGGGCTTCGAGGAGCTTCTCGCCTCGGGCCTCCGCGTGAACCTCGCGATCTCGCTCCACGCCCCGACCGACGAGATGCGGCGCCGCCTCGTGCCCAGGGGCGGCACGGGGACCGTCGCGGATCTCCTCGACATGGCCCGCCGCTGGTTCGAGACGACCGGGCGCGACGTGACGTTCGAGTACGTGCTGCTCGGCGGGATCAACGACCGGGACGAGGACGCGCGCGCGCTCGCCCGTCTCGCGGGCCCCCACCGGAACGTCAACCTGATCCCGATGAACCCCGTCTCGTTCGCGCCGGACCTGAAGAGCCCGGCGCCGGAGCGCGTCGCGCGCTTCGAGGAGATCCTCCGCAAGGCGGGCGTCGTGGTCCACGCGCGGCGCCAGCGCGGCGACGACGTGGCGGCGGCCTGCGGCCAGCTCCGGCTCTCCCGCGCCCCCTAGCCCGGATCTTCACGGGTCTCGCGGTTCCGCGCAGTCCATCCTGGCCGTCGCTCGATCCTCGCGAACCACCCGGGCCGGGCCCTCCCGTCCACCCCCCCCGGCCCCCCCCGGATCGCGTCCCCTGTGCTACAAAGGCCGGCCATGGCGATCGATCCCGCCGAGGTCCTGCGCATCGCCCGGCTCGCCCGGTTGAAGGTCGATCCGGACGAGGCGCGACGGCTCGCGAAAGACCTCGACCGGATCGTCGGGCATATCGACAGCCTGAGAGCCGTGGAACTCCCGGAGGGCTCCGAGGCGCTCACCTGCTTCGGCCGGGACGTGCACCGCGCGGACGAGCCGGGCACATGCCTGCCGCGGGAGGACGCGCTCCGGAACGCGCCGATGCAGGACGGCGACTTCTTCCTCGTCCCGAAGATCGTGGACAAGGAGGAGGCGTGAGCGAGCTCTGGCAGGAGGGCGCCGCGGCCCTCGCCGCCGCCGTCCGCGGCCGCGAGGCGAGCGCGGTCGATGTCGCCGACGCGCACCTCGAGCGCGCGCTCCGGTGGAACGACCATGTCGAGGCCTTCCTCCACCTCGAGCCCGAGGAGGTCCGGAGGCAGGCGCGCGAGATCGACCGGCGGATCTCCGCCGGCGAGGATCCGGGCCCGCTCGCGGGCGTCCCGGTCGCGATCAAGGACAACCTCTGCGTCCGCGGCCAGCCGACCACCTGCGCGTCGAGGATCCTCGAGCCGTTCCACCCCCCCTACGACGCGCACGTCGTCGAGCGGCTGCGGGCGGCGGGCGCGATCCTCTTCGGCAAGACGAACCTCGACGAGTTCGCGATGGGCTCGAGCACGGAGAACTCCGCGTTCGGGCCGACGCGCAACCCGTTCGACCTCGCGCGCACCGCGGGCGGCTCGTCGGGCGGCAGCGCGGCGGCCGTCGCGGCGGGGCTCGCGCCGCTCGCGCTCGGAAGCGACACGGGCGGCTCGATCCGCCAGCCCGCGGCGCTTTGCGGCGTCGTCGGGATGAAGCCCACGTACGGCCTCGTATCCCGCTACGGCCTCATCGCGTTCGCGTCGTCGCTCGACCAGATCGGTCCCTTCGCGAGGACGGTGGACGACGCGGCGCTGCTGCTCGAGGCGATCGCGGGCCGCGACGCGCGCGACGCGACCTCCTCGGCGGAGGCCGTGCCCGACCTCCGGCAGCGCGGCGACCTGAAGGGCCTCCGCATCGGCGTGCCGAAGGAGTGCTTCGGCGAGGGGCTCTCGGCCGACGTGCGCACGCTCGTCGACGGCGCGCTCGGCAAGCTCACGGCCGCGGGCGCGCGGATCGAGGAGGTCTCGCTGCCGCTCTCGGTGCACGGGATCGCCGTCTACTACATCGTGGCGCCGAGCGAGGCGTCGAGCAACCTCGCGCGCTACGACGGCGTGCGCTACGGAATCCGCGGCGAGGGAGCGAGCGTCGAGGAGATGTTCGCGGAGACGCGCGGCGAGGGGTTCGGCGCCGAGGTGAAGCGCCGGATCCTCCTCGGGACCTTCGCGCTCTCGAGCGGCTACTACGAGGCCTATTACGGCCGCGCCCAGAAGGTGCGCGCGGCGATGCGCCACGAGATGGAGGAGTGCTTCCGGAAGGTCGACCTCCTCGCGAGCGCGACGACGCCGACGGCGGCCTTCGCGCTCGGCGAGAAGGCCGCGGATCCGCTGGCGATGTACCTCTCGGACGTGCTCACCGTCACCGCGAACCTCTGCGGCGTGCCGGCTCTCTCGCTCCCGTGCGGCCGCACGCCGGCGGGCCTGCCCGTGGGCCTCCAGCTCACCGCGCCGCGGTTCGGCGAGGCCACGCTCTTCCGCGCGGCGCGGGCGGCGGAGGCGCTGCTTCCGCTGTTCTCCTGGCCCCCGGCCCCGCCGGAACCGGGGCGAAGGCAGGAGCCCCCCCGATGAAGCACAAGGTGCTGGTCGGCATGGAGGTCCACCTCCAGCTCCGGACGCGGAGCAAGATGTTCTGCGGCTGCCCGGTGAAGTTCGGCGCGCCCGTGAACACGCTCGTCTGCCCGGTCTGCCTCGGCATGCCCGGCTCGCTCCCCGTGCCGAACCGCGAGGCGATCACGATGGCGCTCGCGCTCGCGACCGCGATGGGCTGCGAGATCGCGGGCCTCACGAAGTTCGACCGCAAGAACTACTTCTATCCCGACCTCCCGAAGGGCTACCAGATCAGCCAGTACGATCGCCCGCTCGCGACCGGCGGCGGGATCGAGGTCGTGACCGAGGCGGGCGCTAAGGTCGTGCGGCTGCGCCGCCTGCACATCGAGGAGGACGTCGGCAAGAACCTCCACGACGACGCGAAGGGGCTCTCGCGCGTGGACTTCAACCGCGCGGGCACGCCGCTCGTCGAGATCGTCTCCGAGCCCGACATCGCCTCCCCCGAGGAGGCGCGCGCCTACCTGAACGCGCTCCGGGCGCTCGTCCAGTACCTCGACGTGAGCGACGCGAACATGCAGGAGGGGAACCTCCGCTGCGAGCCGAACGTCAATCTCCACATCGAGAGCGGCGGCACGATCGTGAAGACGCCGATCATCGAGGTGAAGAACCTGAACTCCGTACGGAACGTCGAGCGCGCGCTCAAGTTCGAGATCGACCGCCAGCTCGCCGAGTACCGGGAGCTCGGGGCCGCGGTCGCGGCGCGGCCGCGCGCCACCCGCGGCTACGACGACCAGCGGGACCAGACCTTCGTGATGCGCGAGAAGGAGGAGGCGCACGACTACCGGTACTTCCCGGAGCCGGACATCCCGACCTTCTCGATCGACGACCAATGGCGCGCCGAGGCGAGCGCGCGCGTGCCGGAGCTCCCGGCCGCGCGGCGCGGCCGCTTCGCGGCGGAGTTCGGGCTCTCCGACTACGACGCCGACGCGCTCACCCGCGAGCGCTCGACCGCGGACTACTTCGAGCAGGTGACCGCCGCCGGCGCGCCGCCGAAGCCCGCGGCGAACTGGATCGTCAGCGACCTCGCGCGTCACGCGAACGAGGCGAAGAAGACGGTCGCGGAGCTCCGCCTTCCGCCCGCGCGCCTCGCCGCGCTCGTGCGGCTGGTCGAGGAGGGCAAGGTCTCGCGCCAGGCCGCGGCGAAGGACCTCCTGCCGCGCCTCCTCGAAGGCGGCGACGACCCCGCGGCGCTCGTCCAGAAGCTCGGCCTCGCGCGGATCGACGACCTCGGGCAGATCGAGGAGACCGCGCGCCGCGCGATCGCGGCGAACGCGAAGGCCGTCGCGGACTACCGCGGGGGCAAGCAGGCGGCGCTCAACGCGATCAAGGGCTTCGTGATGCGCGAGATGAAAGGCAAGGCCGACCCGGCCGTGGTCGAGGCGACGTTGAGGCGCCTGCTCGCATGAGAATCGCGATCGTCCTCCTCCTCGCGGCGCTCCCCGCCGCGGCGGCCGACCCGCAGGTCGAGTGGGTCCCCGACTTCGACAAGGCCTTCGAGCTCGCGAAGGAGCGGAAGTGCCCGGTCATGGTCTGCATCAACAGCAACGACGGGGAGAAGGCGAGCGAGGCGACCGCGAAGGAGATCTACCGGGACCCGGAGTTCGTGGAGCTCTCGAAGAGCTTCGTGATGGTCGTCCTGAGCGTCCCGGCGCACAGGGAGAGCGGCCCCTGCCCGCGCTTCGGGATCGTGACCTGCGCGGAGCACCTCCACTGCTGGCAGGCGCTCGCCGCGAAGTACGGCGACCGGTTCGTCTCCGCCGAGGCGAGGGGCGAGATGATCTCGCCGCAGCACGCGTGGTTCGCCTCCGACGGGACGCTCCTTGCCCGCAAGGAGTACTGGATGGACAAGCGCGAGCTGCTCGCCCGGATGCGGCGCGCGCTCGAGGAGAAGGAGAAGGGGCCCGGGGAAGAGGGGACGCCGGAGGGTTCTCCCCCCGCGGGCACCCCCCTCTCCGATGCGGAGCGGAACGACCTCGCGAGGGCCGAGGGCAAGGACCGCGAGGCGCGCCGGATGGCGATGGGGAACCTCCTCGCGACCGAGAAGCCCGCGGCCCGCGCCGCGATGATCGAGCTTCTCCGGCGCACGAACGACGCCGAGGTGAAGTGCGACGCCATCCGCTGCCTCGGGCGCGCGCAGGTGCTGGACGCGCGGGTGCCGATCGAGGAGCACCTCGAGCACAAGGACGCGGTCGTGCGCTCCTTCGCGGCGGTGGCGCTCGAGTATCTCGCGCAGAAGGAGTCGATCGAGCCGCTCCTGAAGCGCGTGAAGAAGGAGAGCGACCCGGTCGCGCGCAAGAACGCGTGCCGGGCGGCGGGTGCATGCGGCGGGCCCGTGGCGCACGAGGATGCGGCCGCGGCGCTCCTCAAGACGCTCAACGGCGACAAGCAGAACATGGTCCGGAAGCACGCGGCCCTCTCGCTCCGCTCCTACACGGGCGAGAAGGCGGCGCCGCTCGTGCGGACGAAGCTCGAGCAGGCGGCGCTGAAGACGAAGGACCGCGCCGTGCGCGGCGGGATCGTGTTCACGCTCGCCTACGTCGGCGACCCGAAGACGACGGAGCCGGTCTTCCGGAAGATCCTCGAGGACCAGCACGACGACAACGGCAAGAACTTCGTCCGCACGGCGATGCGCATCCTGCGCGGCGAGTCGGGCGACTTCGGCCGCGGGGCGTGGTTCCTCTTCTGGGAGGACCGGGACGACCCCGCCCGCCGCGACGACATTCCGCAGGACGCGGGCCGCGGCGACGGCCGGTAGCGCTGCCGGAGCGAGCGCGGTCCGCGCAGGACCAGGACTCGTCCGGGCGCCCCGGCGGATCCGGGCGTAGGCACGAACGCGTGCCGCTCCTGCACTTCCCTGGTCCGCCGTGGGCGGATCCTTGTGCGAACATCTGGCGCCTGGCGGCGATCGCGCCCGATGCCACGGGCGCCCTGCGCTGCGCGCGGCGCCGCGTACGGACATCTGCCGCCCGGACGCCAGCGCGGGGCCCCGCGTCGGCGGAAGGCGGTGTGCGAACATCTGGCGCTCGCCCCGGCGGCGCTCTGCCCGCCCGCGCCCTCGCCGAGGCGTGACCGTATGAACAGGGATTCCCCTGCGGGGACTCGATCCCTTTTCCATTCAAGGACATTCGTACGGCGTGGGTCCGACAGGAACCGGGGAGCCCCACGGCCTCAGCGCGGGAGCGGGCTCAACCGCCGCGTCGCCTCGTCCGGCGCCGGAAGACCGTGGAAGTCGATCTTTCCGAAGCCGGCGCGGGCGAGCACGTTGATCGCGGCGATGACGCGCCCCCACTCGACGCCGGGAGCGATGTGGACGGCCGCGACGAAGCTCGCGCTGTCGCCTGCCCGCGCGCGCTCGTGCTCCTCGCGCGCGAGCTTCTCGACCGTCTCGAGATCCAACCCGCCCGTGGGGCCGATGCCGTAGGCGCCGGGATCGACGTAGACGCGCACGACGGGCGGCGTCGCCCCGGCGAGATCCGGCAGGTTGTCCGTCGGCAGGAACGAACGGAGGATCACGTAGCCGGGGTCGACACAGGGCTCCTCGCCCGCCGGCGGCGCCCGCCTCACGGCGTACTGCACCTTGTACAGGCGCTCCCTCGCGAGCACATGCAGGATCCAGCCCAATTGCCGCGCCGGCGCGGCGCTGTCGGCCCGGATCAGGACGTAGAGCTTCGAGGCGAACGTCCCGTCCGGGAGCTCCTCGACGCCACGTCTCCCCTGCTGCTTCATCTTGAGGTCGTAGCGCTCCTTGGCGGCGACGAGCTGCTCGCCCAACGCGTCGAGGCTCACCTCCCCATACCGGAACAGGTTCCCGTCGCGGCCGAGCTGGATGATGACCCTATCGTCCTCCTCTCCCCTGTTCGCCTCCCCCAAGTCCGCGACGGGCAGGTCCACGGCGATGAAACCGGGAGCGCAGGAGCAGGGCGGGTTCCACCACCCGGCGAGATCCGGCCACTCCGAGACGTCGTCGGCGAGCGCCGGGATCGACTCGGGGACCGGATCGTCTGGGAGGAGGAAGCGGAACTCCAGCTCGACGTCCGCGTCACGGAAGGCGCGCAGCGCGGGAGCGACGTCGCCGAAGGGCTGCGACGGGGCCGGGCGCAGCTCCCCGAGAGGCCTGAGGCCGCGCTCCCGCCCGGTCGCCAAGGCCTCGTCCGCGAGGTCCGCCGCAAGCCCGGGGTCGACGAGCCTCCTGGCGTCCACGGCGAGGACTGCCGCGGTGTGCCCGCCCACGAGGTGGCGCGCATCCTGCTTCCAGAAGTCCGACCGGAAACAGGCCTCCGCCGCGCCGTCGGCGAGCTCGAAACGGACGCGCGCCACCGGGGCCCGCTCGAGCGCAGCGAGCACCCACTGGATCCGCGCCCACGGCGCCCCCTCGTCGACACGGAGGTCGACGGCGTCCCTCCCCGCGCAGGCGCGCCGGAGGCCGCCGAGCGTCGTGGCCTCGCCGTCGAGGAGCAGGACGCCGGCGGCGCGCAGGCGGACGACCGGCGGCGCGGCCGACACGCGCTCCCGGCCTGCCCGCGCGGTCCCGGCTTCGCCTCGTGCGGCCGCCCGCCCACCGTCAGCCTGGCCCGCTTCCGCCCGCGGCATCCGGGCGCGCGCCCGCGCCACATGATCGCCGGCAAGCAGGAGCACCAGCGCGGCGACGACAACGACGCACGCGAGGGCGACCCGCCGCACGAATGGATGATACTCGCGGCGGCCCGGCCGTATTCGCCCGGCTCAACCCGTCGCCCGGCTCAGCCCGTCTCCCGCCTCAGCCCGTCGCCCGGCTCAGCCCGCCGCGCCGCCGCGCTCGGCGAGCCGGCCCGCGACCCAGCGGATCCGCTCGCTGAACGACAGGTCGTCGCCGCGCGGGGCGCCGGTCTCGTCGAGCGCCGCGTGCACCTTCTCGAGCGTCGCCCGGAGCTTCCTCTTCCCCCGCTCCGCCGCCTCGTCGCGCTCCTTCTCGAGCCGGTTCAGCTGCACGCGCAGGTCGCAGGCGAGGATCATCTGCGCCTCGGCCTCCTTCTTCGCCTGCCCCGCGTCGCGTCGCACGCGCTCGAGCTCGCGCTCGATCGACGCCGCGCGGTCGCGCTCCTCGTCGAGCTCCTTCCTCGCCCCCTCCGCGCGCTTCAGGCGGGTGCGCAGCTCCGCCGCCTCGGCCTTGAGCTGCGCGCACGTCTGCTCGTTCTCGGCGAGCACGTCGCGCTCCCGCTGGACCGTCGCGAGCCGCTCCGCCATGCGGACGAGCTCCGCCTCGGCCGTGTCCGTGTTCGCTCGCGCCTCGCCGAGCCGCCGCTCGAGCTCCGCCACGCGCTCGAGCGCCGCCGCCGCCGCCGCCTCGGCGAAAACGACACGCCCGGCCTCGTCGCGCAGCGTGTCCGCCTCGCGACGGAGGGCCGTGACCTCCTCGCGCGCGAGCCCGAGCTCCTCGCGCGTGCGGCGCGCCTCCGCAGCGAGCGACCGCGCCTCCGCGAGCTGCGCCGAGAGCGACTGCCATTCGGACCGCGCCCGCTCGAGGCTATCGAGGAGGCTCGCCATGTCCTTCAGGCATGCGGCCTCCCACTGGACGACGTCGGAAGGGGATTCGTCCAGGTCGCGCCGGATCTGCTCGAACGCGGGCATGGACCCCTCAGCGTACCGGATTCGTTGTCCCTCGTCTCGCACGGCCCTCACTCGCTTCGCCGCGCCTTCCTCGCACGCGCGCGGCGGTCCTTTTTTAACTCCCGCGCGCCGCGAAGCGCAAGCCCTGAGGAGGGAGGAGGACCCCTGCGTGGTGCGCGCGTCCATCGATTCCGTCACGAGGGAGGGGGGCTCCGGGGGGAGGGTGCCCGGCGTACGGCCGGCGTGCCCCCGGACCCCCTCGGACTCGCCCCGCCGCGGGGCTCCTACTTCTTCCGTAGGAGCGCGCGCCAGCCGGTCGGCGGGTTGAACCGGACCTTTCTCCCCGAGCTCAGGCGGATGTCGTCCACGATGTAGAAGCACTCGGGGTCGGCGCGGACGACGTGCTCGATCACGGGGCGCATCTTCCGCCGCGGCGCCTGGAGGAAGAGCATGGTGATCGGGCCCTGCTTGCCCGTCCCGTCGAACTGGGTCACGACGTAGCCCTGCCCGCGGAGGTCCTTCACGAGCTGGGGGCCGACCCGCGAGAAGACGCGGATCACCTGGTCGCCCGCGCCGAACCAGCCCTCGACCGTGATCCCCAGGAATGTGCCCAGCGCGAACCCGCCCGCGTAGCTGACGGCGTAGATCGGCTGGTCCAGGTTCCGGACGACGCGCGAGACGACGACGACCCAGATGAGCAGCTCGAAGAAGCCGAGGAGGCACGCGACGCCGCGCCGGCCGTGGACGACGAAGACCGTCCGGATCGTGCCGAGGGTCACGTCCGCGACGCGGCCGACGACGATCGCCGCGCAGGTGAGGAGCACCTCGAGCGTCAGGGCCTACTCCCACTCGATCGTCGCGGGCGGCTTGCTCGAGATGTCGTACGCGACGCGGTTGATGCCGCGCACCTCGTTGATGATCCGGTTCGAGATGCGCTTCAGGAGGTCGTAGGGGAGCTCGGCCACGTCGGCGGTCATCGCGTCGAGCGAGGTCACCGCGCGGACCGCGACCACGTGCTCGTAGGTCCGCTCGTCCCCCATCACGCCGACGCTCTGGACGGGGAGGAGCACGGCGAACGCCTGCCAGAGGGACGGATAGAGGCCAGAGGCCCGGATCTCCTGCTGGACGCGGTCGTCCGCCTCCTGCAGCAGCCGCAGCCGCTCGGGCGTGACCTCGCCGAGCACACGCACCGCGAGGCCGGGGCCCGGGAAGGGGTGGCGCGACACGATCCTCTCGGGAAGGCCGAGCGCGCGGCCGATGGTGCGGACCTCGTCCTTGAAGAGCTCGCGCAGCGGCTCCAGCAGCTCGAAGCCGAGTTCCTCCGGCAACCCCCCGACGTTGTGGTGCGTCTTGATCGTCGCCGTCGGGCCGCCGTGCGCGGCGACCGACTCGATCACGTCCGGGTAGAGCGTGCCCTGCGCGAGGAACCTCGCGTCCTTGAACCGCTTCGCCTCGGCCTTGAAGACCTCGATGAAGGTGTGGCCGATGATCTTCCGCTTCCGCTCGGGATCGACCACGCCGCGCAGCCGGTCGAGGAAGAGCGCGCTCGCATCCACGAAGTCGAGTTGCACCGAGAAGTGGTCCGCGAACGTCTTCTTCACGTCCTCGGCCTCGCCCTTCCGCAGGAGACCGTTGTCCACGAAGATCGGGTGCACGTGCGCCGCGATCGCGCGCTCGCAGAGCTTCGCGACCACCATCGAATCGACGCCGCCCGAGAGGCCGAGCACGACCCCGCTCTCCCCGACCCTCTCCCGGATCCGCCCGACGGTCTCCTCGATGAAGGAGCCCATCTGCCAGTCGCCCGAGAGCCTGCAGATGCGGAGGAGGAAGTTGCCGAGGATCTCGCGCCCCTTCTCGGTGTGCGTCACCTCGGGGTGGAACTGGATGCCGTAGAGCCGGCGCTCCGGGTGACGGACGGCGGCGAACGGCGTGTTCGTCGTGCGCGCGAGCGTCTCGAAGCCGGGCCCCGGGTCCTCCACGCTGTCCCCGTGGCTCATCCAGACCTGCGTCCGCGGGGGGATCTTGTGGAAGAGGTCGCCCTCCTCCGCGACGTCGAGCCGCGCGTGGCCGTACTCGCGCCGCTCCGCCGCCACCACCTTGCCGCCGAGCTCGTGGCACATGAGCTGCATGCCGTAGCAGATGCCGAGCACGGGGACGCCGAGGTCGAAGACCCTCCGGTCGCAGCGCGGGGCGCCCTTCGCATAGACGCTCGCGGGGCCGCCGGTGAGGATGATCCCCTTCGCGCCCGCGAGGCGCGCGGGGTCGATCGAGGCGGGCACGATCTCGCAGTAGCAGTGGTGCTCGCGCACCCGCCGGGCGATCAGCTGCGCGTACTGCGCGCCGAAGTCGAGGATGAAGACGGTTTCGTGGCTCACCGCTCGGTCCGGTAGTTCGGCGCTTCCTTCGTGATCTCGATGTCGTGCGGGTGGTTCTCGACGACGCCCGCCTGGCTCACCCGGAGGAAGCGCGCCTTCGTCCGGAGCTCCGGGACCGTGCGCGTGCCGCAGTACCCCATCCCCTGCCTGAGCCCGCCGACGAGCTGGTGCACGAGATCCTTCAGGTGGCCCTTGTAGGGCACGCGCCCCTCGACGCCCTCCGGGACGAACTTCTCGGTCGCGCGGATCTCCTCCTGGCCGTAGCGGTCCTTGCTCCCCTGCGCCATCGCGCCGAGGCTCCCCATCCCGCGGTAGCTCTTGAACGTCCGGCCTCGGAAGAGGACGGTCTCGCCGGGGCTCTCCTCCGTGCCCGCGAAGAGGGAGCCGACCATCACGCAGTGGGCGCCGGCGCCGATCGCCTTCACGATGTCGCCGCTGTAGCGGATGCCGCCGTCGGCGATCACGGGGATGTCGCGGTCGCGCAGGGCCCCGACGGCCCCCGCGATCGCGGAGAGCTGCGGCACGCCGACGCCAGCGATGACGCGCGTCGTGCAGATCGAGCCCGGGCCGATCCCGACCTTCACGCCGTCCGCGCCGGCGTCCGCGAGATACTTGGCCCCGTCCGCCGTCGCCACGTTGCCCGCGATCACGTCCACGTCGTGGTGCGCCTTCAGGTGCTCGACCATCCGCCCGACGTTCCGGCTGTGGCCGTGGGCGGTGTCCACGACGAGCACGTCCACGCCCTGCTCGACGAGCGCCGCGGCGCGCTCGCGCGCGTCGCCGGTCGCGCCGACGGCCGCCCCCGCCCGGAGCCGCCCCTTGGGGTCGAGGTTCGAGAACGGGAACTCCATCAGCTTGTTGATGTCCTTGATCGTGATGAGCCCCTGGAGGTTGTACTGCTTGTCGACGAGGAGCAGCTTCTCGACCTTCGACTTGTGGAGGACGTCCTTCGCGTCCTCGAGCGTGGTGTCGATCGGTCCCGTGACGAGGTTGTCGCGCGTCATCACGTCGGCGATCCGGGCGTTCTCGTCGCGGCGGAATCGGAGGTCGCGGCTCGTGAGGATGCCCACGACCCGCCTCCCCTCCACGATCGGAATGCCGGAGATCTTGTTCTCCTCCATGAGGCGGCGCGCCGTGCCCACCTTCTCGTGCGGCGGCAGCGTGATCGGGTCGTAGATGATCCCGTTGACCGAGCGCTTGACGAGGTAGACCTCCTTCACCTGCCGGTCGATCGAGAGGTTCTTGTGGATGATCCCGAGGCCGCCCTGCTGCGCGAGCGAGATCGCGAGCGCGGACTCGGTGACCGTGTCCATCGCGGAACTCACGATGGGGATCTTCAGGCCGACGCGGCGGGTCGCCTGGCTTGTCACGTCCACGTCCGAGCCGACGACCTCGCTGTACGTCGGCACGAGAAGGACGTCGTCGAAGGTGATGGCCTCGCCAACGATCCGGTCCAGCATGCGCACCTCGGTTCCCGGGTTCGGGAGGGCGCGCGATCCGGTACGAAACAAAAAGGGGCGCTCTCCCGCGCCCGATCTTGAATCGGCATGAGTATACCGCCCGCCGGCCCCCCGTCCACTCCTAAGGCTGCAGGCCCCCGGCTGCGAGGCGCGCCTCAGTCCGGCTGGCGGCCGGCCTGGCCCGGGCGGGCGTAGTAGAGCCCGAAGGGCGTCTCCATGAACCGCTCGTAGGAGACCTGCTCGGTCATCACGAGCCCCTTCTGCGGCAGCTCGCCGAGGAGCAGCAGGTGGAGGACGCCGCACACCCCCGCGGCCGTCGAGATCTCGATCCCGGTGAAGAAGTGCTTCCCGAGGTAGCGCCCGTTCACGCGCCGCCAGTAGGTCTTCTCCATGTACCGCCCCTGCGAGGTGCCGAGGCCGCGCACGGAGACGATCACGAAGTCGTCGAGGGTCGCGGGGATCGATCGCTGGAAGATGCGGACGAGCTCCTCCGGGTGGTCCTTGAAGCCGAGGTCGTCCACGAGGAACCGGATCAGGTCGAGGTGCCCCGGGTACCGGATCGTCTTGTAGTCGAGCTGGCGGATCCTGCCCTGGTAGCTGTGGCAGAGCGTCCCGACGCCCCCCGAGGTCGTGAAGGCCTCGTAGGTGACGCCGCCGATCACGACCTCCTCGCGCTGCTCGAGGGGCGGCACGAGGGTCAGCTTCCCCTCGCGGAGCGCCTCGCACGGGTGCAGGTACTCGTTGACGAGCCCCTCCGTCGACCAGGTGAGGTTGTACTTGAGCCGGTTGTTCGGCTGCTCGGGGAGCGCGCCGACCCGGAGCGTCAGCGTGTCCACCTCGTCGAACTGCTCGATGATGTGGATCCCCGCGAGGGTGACGAAGCCCGGCGCGACGCCGCACTGCGGGATGAACGCGGACTTCGCCTTCCCCGCGATCTCCTTCACGAACTGCGTGACCCGCACATCCTCCGTGAGGTCGAGGTAGGCGATGCCCTGCGCGGCGGCGGCCTCGGCGATCCGCGGGTTCGCGGCGAACGGCGCCGCGGACACGACCGCCGCGCACCCCTCCATCGCCCGCAGGAGTCTCGCGCGCTCCTCCACGCTCTCGGGGAAGGCCTCCACCCGCTCGGCCTCTCTCGCGACCCGCGCGGCGGCGACGGCATCCGCGTCGGCGATGCGGACGCGGTAGCTGCCCTCGACCGAGAGCATATGGACGATGGTCCTGCCGACGCGGCCCGCGCCGACGACGAGCACGCTCTTCATGGAGCGCGATCTTCGCCTGCGCGGGAAGAAAAGGGGGGGCTCCGAGGGCCGCGCCCCCGCCCCCCCCTCGATCGTCTATCCCTGCGGCTCCGGCCGGAGGTCGAGGGGCTCCGCCCAGCCGCCGGAGAGGTCGATCTCGAACTCGCGGCCCATCACGTTGGCCATCCCCTTGCCGCCGCGCGCGCCGGCGACGTAGATGGCGCTCCGGTCGGGCAGCACGCGCACGCGCTCGAAGTAGGCCTTCCGCTTCCCCGACTCGCCCTCGCCCGCGAGGAGGTGGTCCGGGAGCTTCTGGCCCTCGGCCGGCCGCACCTTGAGCGCGACCGCTCCCGTCGGCGCCGCGGTGACGGTCATCTGCCGCACGCTGTCGGGGATCATCCAGCCGTACTGGATCTCATGTCCCTCGCTCGCGAGGCGCACGTGGGTCCACGCCGGGAAGTCGAAGGCGAGAAAACCCTCCGGATCCGTGACCGCGATCTGCGGCGGTTCCCTGCGGCCGCCGTCGAGCCGGTCGCCCGCGGCGTGGACCTCGACCGTGAGCCCCTTCATCGGCCGGCCCTTCAGGTCGACGACCTTCAGACGCGAGCGGCGGGACTGCTTCGGAAGGGGCCCCACGCCCGGCCGCTCGTCGCCCGTGAGCGCCTTCAGGAACGCGACGAGATCCCCCCGCTCGCCTTCCGTGAGCGCGAGCGGGCGGACGTGCTTGTCGAGGCGTCCGTTGAGGGTGCCGCCCTTGTCGTAGTAGTCGACGACCTCCTCGAGCGTCGCGAAGGCGCCGTTGTGCATGTAGGGCGCGCGGCGCGCGACGTCCCGGAGCGAGGGGGTCTTGAACTTCCCGAGGTCTTGCGCGACGAAAGTCAGCTCGCCCGCGCCTCCGTCGCCGCCGAGGGCTCCGCCGAACTCGAGCGTGATGTCGCGGAACGCGACGCCGGTGTTGTGGAAGAGGTCGTCGGTGAAGCGCCTCGACTCGCCGATCGTGTGGCACGACGCGCAGTCGGCCTTGCCGGTGAAGAGCGAGAGGCCGCGGCGCTCCGCGGGGCCGAGCGCGGCCGGGTCGCCCGCGGCGTAGCGGTCGTAGGCGTTCTCAAGGGACCGGATCGAGAGGACGTACGCGTGGAGCGCGTCGATGATGCGCTTCGTCGTCACCTCCGAGGAGCCGTAGGCGGCGCGGAAGGCGGCGTCGTAGCGGTCGTCCTCGCCGAGGCGGAGGACCGGCGAGACGGGCGGCGGGCGGCCGGGCGTCACGGGGCCGTAGTAGGGCGGCGTGAGCCGGGAGATCGTCTGCTGGAACTGCTGCTCGTTCGGCTCGAGGCCCGTGGCGCGCGAGCGCTCGAACTGCCGCGTGCGGGAGCCGATGGCGACCTGGAGCGCCTCCGCGGGCGGCGCGATGCGCGCGGTCAGGAGCTCATTCAGGGAGCCGAACTCGCCGTCCCAGTGGAGCGGCTGCTCATGGGAGAGGTCGACGACGGGCTGGCTGTGCCGCCGCGACGTGCCGGTCTCGTCCTCGGAGAACCTGCGCGGGTCGGAAAACCCGCGCTCGGGGTCGTGGCACGAGGCGCAGGAGAACTTCCCGCCCCGGCTGACGGTCGGGTCCATGAAGAGCCGCCGTCCGAGCTCCACCTTGGGGTCGTAGCGCCCTTCCCCCGCCGCCGCGAGCGGGGCGAAGAGGAACGCCGCCGCGATGCCGCACCGTAGGCTTCGCATTCGTCTGCACCTCCCGGGAGCCCTGCGCTCCCGAAGATTGGAAACGCACGCGCAACGCGTTTGTTGCACGGCTCGTGCCGCGAAAAACAGCGGGTCCGGGGGCGGCACGGCGCCTAGGATGGGACCTTCCCGGCTACGGCCGGGTAGCAGGATGTTGCACGTCGTACTCGTCGAGCCGGAGATCCCGTGGAACACGGGGAATGCCGGTCGCACGTGCCTCGCGGCGGGGGCGAAACTCCACCTCGTGCGGCCGCTCGGGTTCCACCTGGGCGAGCGGTGGCTCCGGCGGGCCGGGCTCGACTACTGGGAGCACGTGGACCCGGTCGTGCACGACTCCTTCGAGGCGTTCGAGGCCGAGATTCCGAGGCTCGGCGTCCCGTTCTTCATGACGGTGGAGGGCCCCGGGAACCTGTTCGAGGTGGAGATCCCGGACGAGGCGGTGTTCGTGTTCGGGAGCGAGAGCAAGGGCCTCCCCCCCGCCGCGCGCGAGCGCTACCGGGACCGGCTCACGCGCCTCCCGATCGTGGACCCGCGCGCGCGGTCGCTGAACGTGAGCACGGCGGTGGGCATCACGTTGTACGAAGCGCTGCGGAGGCGCCTTTGATCCGTCGGCTGTTGCGCCGCTGGTGGGTGCGCTGGCTGGTGCTGCCGGTCGCGGCGCTGCTTACGGCGCACGCGGGCTGGACGCTCGCGCTCAAGTGGGAGTTCGAGAGGCGGATCGAGGAGCTGCGCGCCGCCGGCGAGCCGGTGGAACTGAAGGACCTCTGCCGCCCGAAGCCCCCGGACGAGGACAACGCCGCGCCTCTGTGGGAGGAGGCGCACGCCTGGTATCAGGCGAACCTTCACATCCCCGCGGTGCTCCTCACCGCCCGCCCTGAGGAGGAGTGGGATGAGGGCGACCGGGAGGCGGTGGCCGAGTACCTTGGCGGCGGCGACCCGTACATCGATCTCCTCGCCCGCGCCGCCGCGAAGGCGGACATGTGGCAGGACCTCAAGTGGGAGAAGGGCTGGGACATGGAGGTGCCAGTCATCGGCATGGCCTGGGACACGCACGCCTACCTTCGGCACCGCGCTCGCTACGCCGAGCGCGCGCCCGACGCCCTCCGCCTCGTCGCCATCATGCTGGACCTCGCGCCGAAGCTCGAGTGTTCAACCGTGATCGAGGCTTTCGTGCGGTGGACCTTCCAGCACACTGCCGCCGAAATGCTCGAAGAGGCGGCGAGGAAACCTGGCTTCGACGCTGCCGCGGCGCGGGCGCTCCTCGACGGCCGCCTCGCATCGGCGGACGACCCCGGCCCGCTGACGGAAGCGTTCCGTGGCCAGAGAGTGCTGGGGTTGAGCACCATGCGCCGCTGGATCGATGGCGACAGCCTCTTCCGGATCGCCGAGGAGAGAAGCGGCACCTCGCCGGACGAGATCGATTGGACGACCGCAGACACAATCTCGGCCTCTTGGCTCGCCCGGCCGCTCGCGTACCGGGAGGCGCTGCTCGTCCTGAGCCTGATGGAGGAGAACCTGCGTCTCGTGGACCCGCCCCCGCGGGAGGCGCTGACGGCCGCGAAGCGGCTGGACGAGGAGCACCGCGGCGGCATGCTCTTCCGCAACATCTTCGGTGGGCTGAGCGTCGCCGCCTTCAAGAACCGCCTGAGACATCAGGCGAGCATCCGCATCGCCCGCGTCGGACTCGCGCTCCTCGCACTCAAGCAGGAGACGGGCGATTGGCCCGAGTCGCTCGACGCCGTGGTCCCGCTCGTCGGGGAGAAGTGGGTCGAGGACCCCTACACCGGCGAACGGCTCCAGTACGAGCCCGGCGTGCGCCTCCAGGCGGCGGTTCCGGTCCCGGAGGCGTTCAAGGACATGCCGGAGGAGTACGAGATCGTCTGGCGGTTCGGGGGCTGACCCCCTCCCCGCGCCCCACCCCCACCTACTTCACGCCCGGCGGGATCGCGAGCTTCCGGTTCGTCTTCCTCTGCGACTGCGCGTAGAGCTGCTTCGCCTTGGGCATCCACTTCTGCATGTTCTTGATGCGGTTCCGCGGGTCCGGGTGCGTCGAGAGGAACTCCGGCGGCCGCGCGCCCTCCGAGAGCTTCGCCATGCGCTCCCACACCTGGATTCCCGCCTCCGGGTCGTAGCCCGCCTTCGCCGCGAGGTAGAGCCCCTGTTCGTCCGCCTCGCTCTCGTGCTTCCGGCTGTACGGCAGGAGCACGCCGATGGTCGCGCCCGCGCCGATGAGCCCGATGATCTGGTCGTGGTACTGGTTGCTCGAGAGCGCGATCGAGCTCGCCGCGAGGATCCCGTTCGCGAACGTGCTCTGGCTCATCCGCTCGTTCCCGTGCTCGAGGAGCGCGTGCATCACCTCGTGGCCCATGACGATCGCCATCCCGTTCGTGTCCACGAGGACCGGATAGATCGCGGTGTAGAACGCGATCTTCCCGCCCGGCAGGCACCACGCGTTGACCGTCTCCGGGTCGTCGATCAGTTTGAACTCCCACTTGAACGACGGCTTGTTCGCGGCCTGCGCGATCGCGCCGCCGACCTCCTGGAGGGGGCCGAAGTACGTCGCATCCGTGATGAGCTTCACCGAGGAGGAGCTCGTCATCTCCACGTACGCCTGCGCTCCCATCTCGTTCATCTGCGATTCGCTGAAGAGGTGGAGTTGCTTCCGGCCCGTATACGGGCTCGTCTTGCAGGTGGCGAGGAGGAGAGGGAGCGCGAGGGAGAGGAGGAGGGCTCTTCTCATGGCGCCTATTGTGCCGCGCGGGCCGCGGGGTGCAAAATCCCGCCGGTCCCGCGGATAGAATGGCGGCATGTCGCGCCGCGAGCTGCTGGAACGGGTCCCTGCCGAGTACGGGATCCTCCCGGTCTACACGATTTCGAGCCGGCGCCTCGCGCAGGGCAAGTGAGGCACGCATGAAACCCTACGGCTGCCGCGGCGATGCCGCGCCCCCCCTGGGCCCCCTCGCCCCCACCCTTGCCCGCGCGACGACGTTCGCGCACGAGAGTGCCGAGGCGCTCCGCGCCGTGGGCGCCGGGGAGCGCCCGGGCGAGTTCTACGCCCGCTACGGCCACCCGGCGGCGCGCGCGTTCGAGAGCGCGGTCGCCGAGGCGGAGGGCTGCGACGGAGCGGTGTCGTTCGCGTCGGGCATGGCCGCGCTCCACGCGCTCTTCTGCGCGCCGCTCGGCGAGGGTCCGATCGCGGTCGCGCGCGACCTGTACGGCGGGACGATGGCGATGATCGACAAGGATCTGTCGCGTTTCGGGATCCGCGTCGTGCGGTTCGACCCGTTCGGCGACCTCGCGCTGCCGGACCACGTGCGGCTCGTGCACATCGAGACGCCGACGAACCCGCTCTGCCGGGTGGTCGACGTCGCGCGCGTCGCGGAGGTCGCGCACGCGAAGGGCGCGCTGCTCTCGGTGGACGCGACCTTCGCGCCGCCGCCCCTGCAAAGGGTGTGCTCGCTCGGCGCGGATCTCGTGATGCACAGCGCGACGAAGTATCTCGGCGGCCATTCGGACGCGATCGGGGGGGTCCTAGGGGGACAACACGAGCAGCTCGCGGCGATCGAGGGGTTCCGGCGGCGGACGGGCGGGATCCTCGGCCCGGACACGGCTTGGCTCGTCGCGCGATCGATGAAGACGCTTGCGCTCCGCGCGCGGCAGCAGGCGGAGACGGCGGGGCGGCTGGCGCGGTGGCTCGCGGGCCGGAAGGGCGTCGCGGCCGTGCACTACCCGGGGCTCGAGGGCCATCCGGACTTCGCGGTGGCGAAGCGGCAGATGGAATTGCCGGGGGCGATGCTCACGTTCGAGGTCCTTGGCGGTCTCGCGGGGGCGGCGCGGGTATATGACCGGTTCCGTGTGATCGGCCGGGCCCCGTCGCTCGGCGGCGTGGAGTCGATCGCGTCGCTGCCCCTGCACACGTCTCACGCGATGGTGCCGCCGGCGGATCGCGCGCGGGCGGGCATCGCCGACGGCCTCATCCGCCTCTCGGTCGGCCTCGAGCCGTACGAGACGCTCGCAGGGGATCTGGAACGGTCCCTCTCCGCGTAGGCGGATCAGGGCTTCGACCGCATGCGGGCGGTCACTCGGTCGTGCACGGACCGGCGATGCGCGATCAGAAGGACCGTGGCGATCTCCCTCTTCGGAACGAGGTCACACGGGTGTTACACCGAGCAGGGCGCCGCCTACCGGCTGCGCGCGGCGTTGCGCACCACCCGCGCGAGCCAGCCGCGGAGCCTTCAGGAAGCTGATCGAGGTCCGGCGGAAGGGGAGGACCTCACGCTCGCCGAGATGCGCAAGCGCGCGGGCTCGCCGCCCATCGAAGCGTTGAGCGCACGACCTACCCCGTGGCCGCGCGGCGCAGGTACACGAGCTCCGGGTCGCCGCGGTCGAGGTTGTGGACCACGCCGGTCAGCTCGAAACCGAGCTTCCCGAGCAGCGCCTGCATCGGCGCGTTCGACAGGTTCGTCGACGTGAAGAGCTTCTCCGTCCGGCACGACGCCATCGCGTGGCGCAGGAGCGCCTCGCCGATGCCCTCGCGCCGCGCGTCCTCGCGCACGAAGAGGTGCGACACGAACCCGTTGCCGTAGAACGAGTAGTCGAGGCCCACGTAGCCGAGGACCTCGCCCTCCCGCTCGAAGACCGAGCACCCTCCCAGCAGCAGCGCGGTGCGGAAGACCTGGCTCCCCCAGTCCGTCGGTCTCGCCGGCCGGATCACGGCGTCCTCCAGAACGCCCACCATGCGAGCAGCAGGAGCACGATCGCCGCGGCCGCGAAGTGCGGCGCGAGCGGGCGCGCCGGCACGCCGGGCTCCCCCACGTCGGGCAGCGGGTCCGACGGCTCGTCCGGCGGCGCGAGGTCGAGATCCTTCGCGAGGAAGTTCACCGCGAGCGTCGCGCCCTGCATCCGCCAGAAGCCCGGCGGGCCGAGCAGCTGGCCGGCGACCCGGATCGTCCCGTGCCCCTCGATCGCCGCGAGCCCCGTCTCCGGCGACGCCTCGCCGATCGCGTAGAACTCCGGCCGCTCCGCCGACGCCGTTGGCGCGAGGTACTCGACCGCGTTCCGGAGGAGCAGCGGGTACGCGGGCGACGCCGCGAGGAGCGACCGGTCCGGGTCGAAGCCGAGCGCCACCCAGCCCCGCGACGCGGCGACCACCGGCCCCGGCGCCGCCGTCGCCACCGCGTCGCCCCCGAGGATCGCACGCGCCCTGAGCGGCGCCACGCGCGAGAAGTCGAATCCGAGCAGCAGCGGGTGCTCCTTCTCCACCCCGAAGAGCGCCGACGCGTCCCCCTCGTCGCCCATGCGGAACGGCAGCGCCCCGCCCGGCGGCGCGAGGTAGAGCGCCGGCGCTCCCGGGATCCGCTCCGGCGGCGCGCACCGGTCGAACACGAGCAGGTCGTACCGCCCTGCCGCCTCGACCGCGTGCGCGGGCGTCGTCCGGTCGAGCGGGCCCTGGATCATCCCCGTGCTCTCGAGCGCCAAGAGCGCGGCGACGAGGAAGGGCGACGGATCGCCCTCCGAGACGACGATCAACCGGGGGCGCGGGGGCTCCGAGAGCAGGAGGTAGGCGACGTCGTCCGGCGCGAACCCGTCGCCCGCGGCCTTGACCGCGATCGTCTTCTCGCCGGACGCCGGGAGAGGCACCGCCACCTCCGCCGTCCCGCGGACCTCGACCTCCCCCTTCCCTTCCACGGAGACCATCCCATCCCCGCGCAGGAGAAGGCGCGCCACGGAGCCGCCGCTCTCGGGATCGCCGACCACCGCGAGCGACGCGATCCCCGCGTTGACGACCTCCTCGACGACCGTCCGCAGGCGCATGCCCTCCGCGCGGCCGCGCCGGTGCGCGACGAGCACGACGTCGGGATCGAAGAGCCCCTCCGCAGCGGCGCGCGCGAGCTCCAGCGCCTCGTCGCGCGGGGCGTCGGTCCAGCCGGCGCCGTGCGCGCGCACGGCGGCGACCGCGCCCGCCACGTCGGCTCCCGTCCAGAGCGTCGCGCCCTCGTCCGCGACGCCGATCACCGCGAACCGCGTCCCCTTCGCGCGGCGCCGGATCTCCGCCTCGGCGACCTTGCGCAGATTCGCGTGACGGTTCCCGGCGCGCAGCGACACGCCGCCGTCGAGCACGAGGACCAGGTCGCGCACGCGGTCGGGGGTGCCCGGCAGCCGCGGCCCCCCCGCGGCCAAGGCGATCAGCGCGCACGCGAGGAGCACGAGCGCGAGGTCGAGCCACCGCGCCACGCGGGCACCGAAGCCGCCCGGATGGAGGCCGAGCGTCGCCGTCCAGAGCTGCAGGAAGGGCACGACGTGCTTCCGCGCGCGCCGCCGCAGGAGGTGCGCGGCGAGCACGCCCGCCGCCGCGATGCCGAGGAGGAACCCAAGGGGGTCGAGGAACTCGATCACCGGCCGAGCCACCCTCGGGCGATCGCCGCCCGCACGATCTCGAAGAAGGGCTGGTCCGCTCGCACGCGCAGGAACCCCGCGCCCGCGCGCCGGCAGAAGTGGCGGAGCCCCTCGATCCGCGCCTCGCGCGACCTGCGGTACTCCGCGACGGTCTGGTCGGTGAGGTCGAGCGTCTTCGCCTCGCCCGTCTCGCGGTCCACGAGTCTCACGCGGCCGAGCGGCGGCGGCTTCAGCGCCTCGCGGTCCTCGACGAGGATCGCGTGCACGCGATAGCGCCTCCCGAGGAGGAACGTGAGCGCGGCCGTCGCGCTCGAGGGGTCGAAGAAGTCCGAGACGAGGAACGCGACGCCGCCGCGAGCCGCCCGCGGCAGCGACGCGCGCGCCGCGCCGAGGAGATTCGTCCGCCCCGATGCCTCCGCGTCCGCCTTCTCGAGCAGGTCCGCGAGCCGCGCTCGCCCGGAGAACGACTCCGCCGCGCGCCCGCCGCCGACCGGGATCCAGAGCACGCGGTCGAGCTGCTGGAGCGCGATCGCGCCGAGCGCCGCGCACACCTTCGCCGCGCACGCCGCCGCGGCGCCCGCCATGCTGCCCGAGCAGTCCTGCAACAGCACGAGGTCGAGCGCCTCCTCCGCGTCGAACTCCTTCACGACGAGCGCGTCCATGCGCGCGTACGCGTGCCAGTCGACCGTGCGCAGCGCGTCGCCCGGGTGGTAGGCGCGGTGCTCGCGGAACCCGCTCCCGGGGCCGGGCTTCCGCATCGCGCGCTCGCCCGAGAGCTGCCCGCGCACGACCTTCGCCGCGAGGAGCTCGAGATGCCGGAGCTGCGCGATCTCCTGCGCGGTGAAGATCACTTCCCCTCCGGCCGCAGCCGCTCGAAGTACTCGCGCACGAGCTTTCTCGCGGCGGGCGAGAGCCCCGGCCTGTTGAGCGCCTCCTCGCGGCGGCGCTCCAGCTCCGGCCACGCCTCCTCGATCGGCTTCTCCTGCTGCGCGCCGCCGCCCTCGGGCACCTCGATCGGCACCTTCGCTTTCTTCGTGACCTGGTCCTCTCCCTTGACCAGCGGCTCCACGAACTTGGGCTTCGCATCCTGCGGTCCGCCCCCCTGCGGCTGCGGCACCGGGGGGGGCTCCGGGGGGGGCTTCGACTCCGGGCTCTCGCTCTCGCCGCCCGACGGCCCCTCGATCCGGAACCGGTACTCGTTGCTCTCGAGGATCCCCGCAAGGGCGACGGCGACGTGCTCGCCGGGCGGGAGATCCTCGACCCACGGGCGGAGGTCGAGCCCGACCGCGTCCTGCCCCGGCGCCCCCGCCGGGAGGAAGAGCGTCGCGCCGGTCGGGTCGTCCTTCCGCCCGTCGATCCGTATGGAAATCGGGAACGTGAAGTCGGCGGCGGGCGCGACGGAGGATTCGAGGATCACCTGCACCGGCACCGGGAGCTTCGGATCGACGATCTCCTTCGTCCCGATGAGCCTGAGCACGAGGTCGCCCTCCTCGCGACCGCCCTCCTCGCGCGTGGCGAGCCCCCCCTCCTGCGCGGGCGCCTTCCCGGGAAGGACGGCGACGAGGAGGACGAGGAGCACGACGAGGCGGGCGAGCCAGCGCTCGCCGCGGCGTGAAGGGAGCGCGAAGAGATCGCCGGGCGGCGGCTTCTCCGCGGCGCGCCGGCCTGCGAGCGCCGCGAGCGGGCCCGTCGCCTCGAGCGCGGAGGAGAATCGGTCCGTCGAGAGCCGCGCGTCGATCTCGCGCGCGACGGCCGGGATCCCGGGCTTCAGGAACGGCGGCCCCGCGGCGCGCACGAGGAACGCGAGCAGGAAGAGCGCCGCCAGGAGGACGACGCCCTGCAGCAGCCCCGCGATCGAGACGACCACCCAGGAGAGGACCTTGTCCTCCCCCCCGAGCCCCCCCACCCACGGCACCGGGAGGTATCCCGCGCGCTCGAGGAAGAGGAGGACCGCGACGGCCGCGCCGCCGAGGAGGACGATCCGCCCCGCGGAGCGGCGGGCGCGGGCGGTGGCCCGGCGCCTCGCGTGCGCGGAGAGGAGCGCGCGAACCTCGTTCACAGGCTGAATTCTAGCGGCCACGTTGACTTGCGGCACGGGCCGCCATAGCCTTTCGGCCGGCCGCGGGGCCTTGAGCTCACATGCAGCCCGACCCGATCCGCGTCATCGCCATCTGCAGCCTGATCCTCGGCACGTTCTTCATCACGAAGAGCATCTCGATCAAGACGCCGAAGTACGTCCTGCACGAGCTGCTCTCGTTCAAGGTCAACCGGAGCCGCTTCTTCCGGAAGTACATCAGCCAGCGTCTCGACTCGGTGATCGGGTTCATGTTCTGCTTCTTCGGGTTCGCGCTGCTCCTCTACCTCGAGGTGCAGGCGCTCGGGGAGAAGCCGGGCCCGTCGGGCTTCGACAACTGGTGGCTCGTGATCGGCATCACGGTCGTGGCGATGCTCGGGATCGCGTTCCTGCTCTCCCGCATCGCGCGCTTCTTCAGCAACAAGGTGTTCATCGAGAACATCCGCTTCATGATCGAGACGCACAACTACCCGCTCGAGGGGGACGAGGCGTTCGTGCTCGAGCTCGGGCGCGTGATGCGCGTGCGCAGGGACGAGGAGGACACGGTCGAGTCCTACGCGGCGAAGGTGCGCGCGAAAATGCGGCTCCCGCCGGCGCCCGCGCCGCGCGCGGCCCGCGTGCCGCCCCGGCGATGATCCTGCTCCTGGCGGCGCTTGCGTACGCGGCTTCTGCGTGGATCTACTTCCGCGGCCGGTTCGGGCTCGCGGCGATGGGCGGCGCGGCCTACTGGACGCTGATGGCCTTCGCGGCGGCGCGATACCTGGGGGCTCCGGGGGGCGCGGTCGTCTTCGCGCTGCTGGCGGTCGCGCCGGGCCTCTACCTCGCCGTGCACGCGGTGGACGCGCGGAAGGGCCTCTTCCTGCTGCCGACGATCTACTCGATCCCGATCGCGTTCGTGTGCGGGCTCGCGCTGTGGTTCGTGGTCGCGGCGGGAGCCATTCTCCGGTAGCGGGCGCCGGCCGGGCGCGACCTTCAGTCGGACCCGCGGCGCAGTCGTCCAATCCAGTAGAGCGGTCGCCGCTTCGCATGCGCCACGGCCAAGACCAGCGCATGATCCGCGTGCATCTCGAAAGCGACCAGATACGGGAACCTCCGCACGGGTGCCCTGCGGATGGACACGTCGGGACTCTCCGTCCCGGGCACCGCGGGTACGCGGCTGGCGCGTCGGCGATCCGCGTCAACACCGCCGACACCTCAGCGACAAGCTCGTCGCCGAGGCCGGCGCGCCGCTCCTCATACCAGCCGGCAGCGGCATGAAGTTCGTTCAGCGCCTCAGGATGGAGGTCGACCCGCACGTCTCTGCTCAAGATCCTTCAGGATCTGCGCGCGCGCGGTCTCCCAAGGAACGGTCTGCGCCTTCCCTTCTGCGACGGCCCGGCTCCGTCGCAGGAGCTCCTCGGCCCAAGCCGCCGCGACGACATCCTCAGGCTCCTCCAAGCTCGACAGCAGCTCTTCGGCCATCCGCGCGCGTTCGTGGCGAGGGAGGCGGAGGATGGTCGCAAGAAGCTCATCCGTGGACATGCGCCAGTTCTAACATCCGCAAGGACTCCGGTCGGCCATCACGCGTGCGGGCGCGACTCTGCGGTGGTGCCACGTGCGCCGGTCTATCGCCGCCCCACGACGCGGTCGTAGTACGCCCCGATCGAGTCCCGAGGGTAACCGTCCGGGTCGTCGAACCCGCCGATCCAGGCCCCATAGCTCGATGGCAGCCGGTACGGCCACTTCCGACGCTCCGTGTGGATGCCACGCTCATGCGCCCACGGGCGCCAGATGGCGCGATAGAACCCCCAGGTCCTTCCGAGGGCGGCGTACTCCAACCGGGTCACGCCCTCCACGTATGCCTGTTTGTCGATGGAGCCCGCCATCGCGGCGCGAACCAGCAGCTCGCTCGCGGCGCGGGTCTGGCTGTTGTGCAGCTCGTACGCGGCGCGGGACCATAGGACCTCAAGGTCGTCCGTGTCGGCGCGAACTCGGATCACCGCGGCAGAACCGTCGAGCGGCATGCGGCAGTCCGCGTCGTACCCGGGTTGCGGCGGAGCTGCGCTCCACGGAACGGGCCTGTCGTTGCCGCGACCGGCGAACATGCCGACGGTCCACTCCCACAGCGCATCGCCTTCGCGGATGCCATGGCCCATGGCGGGGCGGTCCTTGAGCATGCGCCGCAGCTCGCGCTCCCCGTGGCGGCGAGCGTCGGCTCCGAGCGGCGTGCGGTCGACAACGTAGGGCTCGGCGCGGCGTCGCGCGCAGCCGGCGAGTGCGAACAGGAGGCAGAGGACGACGCCGACCTCCCGCATCGTGCCGGGCGGCTACTTGTACCGCTCCGGGTGGTACGGCACCGCGTTCTTCGGGAAGCCCTTCTGAAGCAGCTCCTCCGCGCGCCTGATCTCCGTGTCGACGCCCTTCGCGAGGTCCTGGGGGTCGTACGGCACGATCTCGTGCGGCGGCACGCCGATCCCCTCGATCCCCTTGCCCTTGTTGAAGCGGCCCTTGTTCGAACCGACCGACACGTAGAGCTGGAAGAGTCCGCTCGGGAGGTCGATCGTCGTCTTCTGGGACGACATGCCGGCTGTGGGCTCCGGCCCGATCATGTACGCGCGGCCGTCCTCCTTGAGCATCCCCGAAACGGTCTCGCCCGCGCTCCGGACCCCTGCGTCCACGATCACGACCACGGGCCCCTTGTACGGCCGCGGCCCCGCGCTCCCGTACTCCTTCTCGAACTTGAGCGTCGCGCCCGCGGGCACGAACCGCCCGAACACCGCATCGTGGTCGCACCCTCCGCCGCCGTTCGCGCGGCAGTCGAGCACGAGCCCCGGCGGATCCGCGAGCGCCTCGAGCATCCTGTCCAGATCCTCGGGCAGCGTCTGCGGGACGTCGCGCAGGTGGATGTAGCCGAGGCCCGACGGGAGCTTCCCGTACGAGTTCCGCCCGATCGCCTGGAGCCCCGTCGGCGGGAACACCGGCCCCGCGGGCGCGAGCCCGCCGTCGCCGCGCGTGAGCGTCGCCTTCTTCGTGTCCTTCGTCACCGGATGGCGGAGCTCGAGCTGGAGCGTCGAGCCCTCGGCGCCCCCGAGCCCCCAGTGGCAGGCGAAGTAGCGCGCCTGCTGCGGCGTGGAGAACGAGACGAGGTCCGAGATCTCCTCCACACGCCCCTCCAGCCACTTCGCCGCAGGCAGCCCCTCGACCTTCACGACCTCCATCCCGACCTCGATGCCCGCGCCGGCTCCCTTCCCCCACGCCCCCTTCACATGGACCTTCCCCTTGCCCTCGCACCAAGAGAGGCCGGGCCCCCTGTCGAGCCCCGGCAGCGGCCACTTCAGGTCCTTCGTCTTCTCCGTCGTGAGCACCGCCGCGTGCCCGTCCTTGAGCCGCGCGACGAGCCGCACGAGAACGACCCAGTGGTCCTCGGTGGAGCGCACGGAGGACGCCGCCTTCGCGAGCTCCTTCCGGATCTTTCCGAGGGAGACGCCCTTCTGCTCGAGCAGGTGGCCGCACTGCTTCTCGAGCGCGTCGTACGCGTGCGCGAGGTCGCTCTTGCAGACTTCGGGGGGGCCCGGGGGCGCAAGCAGGAGCGCGAGGACCGCCGCGAGCATCGCCTCGCCAGTGTACCGCCGGGCCCGGCTGCCGGGAACCTGTCGGACCCCTGCCGTATGGGGAAGGGCGAATGGTTGGAAACGGCGGATGCTCTGCCGCGGGGACTTGGTCCGTCCCCACCTCGGCGACGGATGCTCGTGCCCGCGGGCTCCCGGTCGCCGGCCGGTCGTCCGGCGACGGCGCTCGCGCGCGGACCGGGTGCCAGATGTTCGCACACGGCCGCTCCCGCCCGGCCCCCGCCCCGGAGCGCCAGATGTTCGCACACGCGCGGGCGCGAGGCCCGCCACGCGCCGAGAGGACCCGCCCGGGCACACGGCGCCCGGCCCAGGGGCGGGTCAAACGACGCGACAGCGGGCGCCCTCCGGTAACCTACGCGACCCTTGCCGCGGATCTTCCTGAGCGCCGGCGAGCCGTCGGGCGTCGCGATCGGAGCGCAGCTCATGCGCACCCTCCGCGAGCGGCTCTCCGGCGATGTCTCGTTCGCCGGGCTCGGCGGGAAGGCGATGCTCGATGAAGGGCTCCGCCAGATCTACGACCCCGCCGCGACGGCGGCCATGTGGCTCTGGGGGAACCTGAAGCGCATCCCCGCCCACCGCCGCGCGCTCCGGGCGTGCATCGAGGACTGGGAGCGCGAGCGTCCCGACGTCGTCGTCACGATCGACTACCAGGCGTTCCACCTGTTCGTCGGCGCGCACGCGCGCGCGCGCGGCATCCCGGTCGTCCACTGCGTCGGCTCGCAGTTCTGGGCCCGGCGGTACTACACGCTCGAGCCGATCCGTCGCGCCTACAGCCACGTGCTCGTGATCCACGAGTTCGAGAAGGCCTACTACGACCGCGCCGGCATCCCGGCGACCTTCATCGGGCACCCGCTGTTCGAGCGGCTGCGGCCCCCGGACCCCCTCCTGCTCTCCCGGCTCGAGGCGCTGCCGCGGCCGCGGCTCGGCCTCCTGCCCGGCAGCCGCCGCTCCGAGATCACCGCCTGCCTCCCGGTCATGCTCGACGCCGCGCGCCGCCTCTCGCCGCGCCCGACGCTCGTCGTCTCCGCGGGCCGCCCCGAGTCGCGCGCGTTCATCGAGAGCCACGCGGATGGCGCGGAGGTCGTCGACTTCGGCACCGCGGAGGTCCTGCGGAGCAGCGACGTCGCGCTCATCACGTCAGGCTCCGCGTCGATGGAGGCGGTCTTCTACGACTGCCCCGCCGTCGTCCTCTACCGGCTCTCGCCCCTGAGCTACTTCTTCGCGAAGCCGCACATCACCTGCGCGATCGCGCAGCCGAACCTCGTCGCCGGGAGGACCGTCGTGCCGGAGTTCCTGCTGCCCACCCGCTCGGGCCGCGCGGTCGCGGAGGCGGCGCGGCGGCTGCTCGACGACGCATCGCTTCGCGACGCGCAGCGGCGGGAATTCGCGGCGATCCGCGAGCGGCTGCTGAAGGGAAGGAAGCCTTCCGAGGTCGCGGCGGACGTCGTGCTCTCCTACGCGCGCGCCCAGGGCGGCAGCGGCGCGCGGTAGCTCGCGAGGAGAAGGAGGAGGAGCGCGAGGAGGGGGAGGACGCCGCCGCCTCGCATGAGCGCGTCGCCGTGGATCCACACCGGCACCGGGGTCCCGAGGAACTCGGCGGCCCCTTCCTTCGGGATCGTGGGGTTCCCCTCGAGGACGCGCCGGTAGATCTGGATCACGAAGACCACCCCGGCATGGATCCCCATCCCCAGGTAGAGCGTCCCGGTCCGGTCCCGGAGGCGGTTCAGCGCGAGCCCGAGCACGAAGAGGCAGAGGAACCCGAGGGTCGCCCGGCGCGGCTCGGTCCACGCCTCGAAGACCTCCGGCAGGCGCTTCACGGCGAGGAACGGGTCGTAGCTCGCGCCGGCGGGTGGCGTCTTCCCGATCGGCTGCACGAAGTGGATCGCGGAGAAGAACGCCGCGCTCGCCCATGTGCCCAGCGCGGCCTTCACGTAGCCGCGGAAAAAGATCTCCTCGAAGAGCGAGACGAACACCGCGGTGAGGATCGCCTCCCCGAGATCCTTCCAGAACGGGACGCGGTGCGGCCCCGCGAGCACGCGCCCGCCGAGGAGCCAGGAGGCGGCGAGCACGAGAACGAGCGCCGAGGCGCCGACGGCCGCGCCGAGAAGCGCGCGCCTCCGCCGCTCCGGGCCCCGGAATCCCATCGCGCGGAGCTTTCCCGGCCACTCGCGCACGGGGCCGCGGCGAAGGACGAGCGCGACGACCAGCGCGAGCTGGAAGGTGCGCGTCATCACCCGGTGGAAGGGGGCCTCCGGGAAGACGACGCCGAGGACCGGCGAGAGCGCGACCGCGGCGACGAACGCGATGCCGGCCCGGAGCGCGAAGTCCGCCCACGGCCTCAATGCCTGCGCTCCAGGATCGCGAGGGAGTGGCTCGCCGCGAGCAGGGGCACCGCGATCACGGCGTGCGCGGCGAGGAGGACCGGCACCGGCACCGCGCCGACGGTCTTACGCACCTCCGACCAGAGAAGCAGCAGGAGGAGGAGCTGCGCGGCAGCGCAGGCGACGAAGAGAATGCGACCCGCGTTCCTGCCGAGGCCCTCCTCCCGGCGCGTCGCGAGCCACCAGAGCGCGAGGAGTCCCGCGCCCCACGCGAACCAGACCGCGCGCCGCGCGCGCGGCGCCTCGCGGAGCGAGTCGAGCCCGGCGAGCGCGCCACGGAGCCCGACCTGGCCCGCCTTCCACTCCTCCGCGCTCAGGGGGCCGCCCGGGATCGCGTAGAGGACCAGCTTTCGCCCCTCGCGCACGGCCTTGACGACGCCTTCCGGCGTCCGCGCGAGCCGCTCCTCGAGCAGCGTCATCGCGGTCACGTGGGGCCCGAACTTGTAGTCGATCACGCCGAAGAGCGACGTCTTCGCGTCCAGCGCGGCGCGGATGCGCGCGTCGCCGCCGTGGATCACGCCGTTCACGACCTCGACGCCGTCGAGGCCCGCCCGGAAGATCTCCTCGAGCGTCATCGCGCCCGGCACCTTGGACCACGGGTGCGCGAGGAAGAGCGCTCCGCCCTCCGCGTGGATCCGCTGCGCGAGCTCCGCGAGGTAGCGCAGGCGCTGCGCGTGCCTCTCCTCCTTCGAAAGGTCCTTCGGCGGCTCGGGCGGGAGCGTCGGCTCGTGCGTCGTGTTCACGAACACGATGTCGGGCTGCCCGTGCCACTCGTTGCCGACGACCACGAGGAGCGGCGGCAGGAAGGGCCCCTTCTCCTTCTCGAGGCGGCGGTAGGCCTCCTGCCCCCGCACCCCCCCTCGGATCGAGTCCTTGTCGCTGATGTTCAGCACGCGGAAGTCGCGCTTCAGGTGCCAGGCCACGACCTGCCCCGGCGAGAGGAGCCCGGTGCTGACGTCGGTGTGGTTGTGGAGGCTCGCGGGGACGTACTCCGCCGCGTCCGGCCCGAGGCGGATCGCGCGTCCTTCGAGGAGGCACGAGAGATAGAGGAGCCCGAGGCAGACCGGCGCCCCGAGCGCCACCGCGAGGACCGCCCTCCGCAGCGCGCCCCGGACGCCCTGCGACCAGAGGCCGCGCACGACCGCGAGGAGCACGACCGCCCCGAGCCCCCAGAGGCAGCCCTCCGGACCGGCGTCGGCGGCCGCGTACGCGAGGTCGTGGAAGGGCGAGAGGATCGTGGCCTTCTCCCGCTTCGGCGCCTCGACGTACGCGAAGGAGCGCGGCACCGGGCTGTCCCGCCCGCCCATGTCGATGCTCCGGACCTCCGGCAGCGTCGTCTCGCGCACCGACGGGAGGAAGCAGGCGGCCGCAAGCGCCGCGCAGCAGAGGAGCAGCGAGCGGAGCCTCACCGGAGGAGCTCCGCGAGGCTCCCCGCCTGCCGGTCCGCCGCCCCCCGGTGGGCCGCGAGGAGCCCGCGCCCCGCCGCCGCGAGCGCGTCGCGCCGCCCGCCGTCGAGGAGGAGCGCGCGGAGCTCCGCCGCGAGCGCCGCGCCGTCAACGACCTCGACGCCCGCGCCCGCGCGGAGCACCTCCTCCGCGAGGCGGCGCGCCTTGCCGCGGTGCGGCCCCATGAGCACGGGCGCCTCGCAGACGAGCGGCTCGATCACGTTGTGCAGTCCGACCTCCGGCGTGAAGCCGCCGCCGACGTACGCGACGTCCGCCACCTCGTACGCCCGCTGCAGCTCCCCCATCGTATCGAGCACGAGGACGGCCCCCGAGCCCCCCCCGGTTCGCGTCGCCGCGGGAAGCCCGCGCGCCGCGCACGCCTCGAGCAGCGGCGCCACGCGCTCCTGCCGGCGCGGCGCCACCACCGCCACGAGATCGATGCCCTCCGCGCGGAGCGCCCGCACCGCGTCGAGGACCGGCGCCTCGTCCTCGAGAAGCGTCGAGCCGGCGACGAGCACGCGCGCGCCCCCGGGAAGCTTCAGCTCCGCGCGCCAGGCGGGGAGGGCGGTGGCCTCCATGCGCGCCGCGCCGTCGAACTTGAGGTTGCCCGCCACCCGCACGCGTTCCGCCGGTGCCCCGCGGGCGACGATGTGTCTCGCGTCGGACTCCGACTGCATGAGGAGGAGGTCGATGCTGCGGAAGACGCTTCTCCAGAACGGGCGCGGGAACGTGCGCGGGCCGGCGTGGCCGGAGGCGACCGCGACCTTCGCGCCGCGCCGCTTCGCGAGGACGACGAGGTTCGGCCAGAGATCGGTCTCGACCATCACGTAGAGGCTCGGGCGTACGCGGCGGAGGAAGCGGCGGCAGAAGAGCGGGAGGTCGAGTGGCGAGAACGCGATGGCGTCCACCACGCCCGAGAGCCTCCGGACGGCCATCTCCTTGCCGTACCGCGACGTGACCGTGAAGAGGAAGGGGCGGCGGGGAAGGAGGTCACGCAGGCGGCGGACGAGCGGCGCCGCGGCCGCCGTCTCCCCCGCGGACGCCGCGTGGATCCAGACGGCGCCCTCGCCGGGGAACGCGCGGAGAAGGTCATCCGGCAGGATCCCCATGCGCTCCTTGAACTGGCCCCGGTAGCGGCCCCGGAAGAGGCGCGCGACGAGCCAGAACGGGAGGCAGAGAAGCGCCCCGACGTGGAGCGCGACGTTGTAGACCACGTACCAGATGGGCGGGATTCTAGGGCCTCTCCCGACCGTCGTCCGCAATTCGGGACACGGCCGCGGAGGCCCCCCGGCCCCCCCCTTGCGCGCTCGGGTAGACTTCTTCCTCTGCCCCATGTGCGGCATCCTCGGCATCCTCGGTCCCGAACCCGTCGCGCCGCACATCCTGAACGGCCTCGTGGCGATCCAGCACCGGGGCCAGGATGCGGGCGGGATCGCCACGTTCTCGAACCGCCTCCACCTCCGCAAGCGGTTCGGCCTCGTCCGCGACGCCTTCTCGGACGCGGACGTGAAGGACCTGCCGGGCCCGCTCGGGATCGGCCACGTCCGCTACCCGACCGTCGGCCTCGGCGACGTCGCCGACGCGCAGCCGATGTTCGTGAACTGCCCGCACGGCATCGCGATGGCGCACAACGGGAACGTGACGAACTTCACGGCGCTCTGCAGGGACCTCGAGGCGCACGAGCACCGCCAGATCAACTCGTCGTGCGATGTCGAGGTGATCCTGAACGTCTTCGCCGACGGGCTTGCGCGGACGCAGGGGCTCCCGTTCTTCGAAGCGTGCGCGGAGGCGGCAAGGGCCGTCTACGCCCGGGTGAAGGGATCCTACAGCGTCGTCGCCGCCGTCCACCAGCGCGGCCTCGTCGCGCTGCGCGACCCCTTCGGGATCAAGCCGATCGTCTACGGCCGGAAGGGCGACCTCCACGTGGTCGCGAGCGAGTCCTGCGTGCTCGACGCGCTGGGCGCGGAGATCGTCCGGGACCTGAAGCCGGGCGAGGTCTTCGTGGTGGACCTCGACGGGAACGTGCAGAGCCGCCAGGTCGCGCCGCCGAACCACCACCCCTGCGTCTTCGAGTACATCTACTTCGCGCGTCCCGACTCGATGCTCGACGATGTGAGCGTCTACAAGACGCGGCTCAGGCTCGGGAAGCACCTCGCGGAGCTCGTTCGCGCGCGCGGGCTCGAGCCGGACGTGGTGATCCCCGTCCCCGACTCCGCGCGTCCCGCGGCGCAGGCCGTGGCCGAGGAGCTCGGCGTGAAGCTGCGAGAGGGGCTCCTCAAGAACCGCTACATCGGGCGGACGTTCATCATGCCGAGCCAGGCGGAGCGCCGCCGCTCGGTGAGGCACAAGTACTCGCCGCTGCGGCTCGAGATCGAGGGGAAGAAGGTGCTCATCGTGGACGACTCGATCGTCCGCGGCACGACCCTCAAGGGCCTCATCCAGATGGTGCGCGACGCGGGCGCGAAGGAGGTCTACGTCGCGAGCTCCTGCCCGCCCATCCGCCACCCGTGCGTCTACGGCATCGACATGAGCGTGCGCGGCGAGTTCGTCGCCAACGGCCGCGAGGAGAAGGAGATCGAGCGGCTCGTGGGCGCGGACGCGCTCGTCTACGCGACGATCTCGGGCATGCTCCACGCGGCGAGCGTGGGCAACCCGGGGATCCGGCACTTCTGCAAGGCGTGCATGGACGGCCACTACCCGACGGGCGACGTGACCGAGGCGACGCTGCAGGAGATCGAGTCCGAGCGCCTCAAGTCGCACACCGAGATCGAGGCGTCGAAGGCGACGCCCTAGGGGAAACGAAAACGGGCAGCCGCTGGGCTGCCCGTTGTCGTCGCGATCGCCCGCTACTTCTGGAAGTGCTGGGCGTTGATCTCGATGTACTTCTGCCACTCCTCGGGCACGTCGGCCTCGGGGAAGATGGCCGTCACGGGGCAGACCGGCTCGCACGCCCCGCAGTCGATGCAGGTGTCCGGGTCGATGTAGAGCTGCTTGCCCTCCTTGCCCTCGGGGTAGCCGTCCCGCGGCTGGATGCAGTCGACCGGGCACTCCTCGACACACGCACGGTCGCAAACCCCGACACAGGGCTCGCAGATTACGTAAGCCATGAATCCCTCCTGCTAGATGGCTGAGGATATCTAACCCTTATCGGCCGCGCAAAAAACTCCCCCGCAGGAATTCACCGCGTCGCCCGGGTGAGCTGCACCGGGCTCGCGAGGTCCGGAGGCCCCGAGGGGAACGCCGCCTCGGCCTGCTCGCGGATCTGGCGCGCGATCGCCGCGGTCCTCGCCCGGACCCCGAGCTGGGCCGGCTCCCAGCCCTCCGCGGACACGAACACGCGGTAGGATCCCGGCTGCAGGAACGCGGCCGCGACCCGTCCGTCCGGCGCCCGGTCCAGCCGGAAGCACCGGAGGACGTCCTCCAGGTCCTCGTCGCCCGCGACCACGCCCCGGAACCGGCCGTTCGCAGCGAGGTCGCGGACGTCGATCCCGTGGGGAGTCGCGAACCGGACCCGCGCGAGGGGCAGCGGCTCCCCCTCCCCCGTCACGACGACCGCGGCCTCGGCCGCCTCCTCGACCGCGAACTCGGGGGCGTCGCCCGCCGCGACCGCGACCGGGAACCCCGGCACCGCCGCGGCGAGGAGCACGGGACCCTCCGGCACGCCGTCGAGCACGAACGTCCCGTCCGGGTCGAGCGGGGCGGCGCACGGCGCGCGGAGCGGGTCGCCGTCGAGCAGCGCCACGAAACCGCGCGCCGCCGGCGTGTCGAAGGGGGAAGGCGCGGCGCCGGGGCGCTCGATCCACTTCCGCAGGACGACCTTGCCGCGGATCGTCCTTCCCGGCAGGACGGTCACGATCGGGGGGGGCTCCGGGGGCAGTGGCGCGACGTCGACCACGGCGCCGCCGGTGCCCGCGACGCCCGGCGCCGCGACCTCGACGACGTACCGGCCGACCGGGAGATCGTCGATCGAGACCTCCGACGCGCGGTACGGGAGCACGCGGGAGAGCTTCAGCCCCGTCGCACCCGACGCGAGGAGCGTCGCCCGCGCGAGCGTGCGCTCGCCCGGGTCGAGCGTCAGCCGCAGCGTCCCGGCCCGCTCGAGCTGGACCCTCACCTCGGTGCCGGGTGCCGCCTTCCGCTCGGTGAAGGGAAGATGCGGATCCTTCACGAGCCCGCGGCAGCCGGGGCCGGGCACGAACGTGACCGCGAACCGCGCTGGGCCCTTCGGCAGCGGATCGAGCCGGAACGCGCCGTCGTCCCCGGTCACGGCGCGGCGACCTGCGGCCTCGACGACGACGCCCGGGAGCGGCTTGCTGTCCGCGTCGAAGACGAACCCCTTGAGCTCGCGGTCCGCGGACGGCGGCGAGCACGCGAGTTCGATCTCCTTCGCCTCGCCGGCACGGAGCGTCACCGCGGTCCCGGTCTCGTCGAGATCACGGACCCAGAGGATGTGCTCGCCCGGATCCATCGCCTCGAACGCGAAGCGCCCCTCACGGTCCGCGCGGCAGGTGAGCGTCCCCTCCGGCCCCTCGCAGACGACCGTGCCCCCCGGCCCCCCCTGAGTCCTCCCCCGGAGCGCCGCGCCGGCCTCGAGCGCGATCTTCCCGAGCCGGAGCGTCTGCCCCGCGGGAGGCGCTTCGAACATCTCGGTGCGGGCGGGGCGGAAGCCCTTCGCGTGCACGAGGACCGCGTAGCGGCGGCCGGGGGCGAGGCCGTCGAAGCCGCCCCTTCCGCGCACGGGGACGTGGTTGCTGCGGAGGCGCGGCTCCTCGAGCGTCGCCTCGTACCACTCCGGGAGGAGGATCGCCTCGCCCGGCGCGTCGAATGTGACCGACGAGCCGGGCTCGAGCGCGATCTCGACGCGCGCGCGCTCGGCGAACGGGTCGAAGAGGACGCGCTCGAGCCGGTCGGCGAAGCCCCTCGCGACGACGCGGAGCGAGATCACGTCGCCGCGGAACCCGGCGACGGCGAAGTTGCCCTCTAGGTCGGTCGTCGTCGCGCGGCGGGTCGGGATGCCGTCGGCGAGGACCTCGACCGCCGCGCCCTCGACGGGGCCGCCGGGGCCGGTGACGACGCCGGTGATCCCGAGGCCGGGCTCGAGCGGGACCTCGATCGTCGTCGGGCCCGCCACGCGCACCCACCGCTCGGCGCTCGACACGTAGGCGGGGTGATCGACGACGATCCGGTGCATGCCTTCGGGCAGGAGCAGCGGCGGCGCGAGGGAGAGGCCGCCCGTCCACACGCGCGCGCCGGGCGCCGTGTCGAACTGGACGCGGTGGGCACGACGGGCGTGGAGCGTGGCGTCGAGGCCTTTCAAGGCGCCGGCCGTCGCGCGGACGCCGCGGACGACGTCGCTCGCCGTGGCGTCTCCCTCGGCGCGGAGGTCGTACGCGCCGGGCTCCAGCCCCTCGACGAACGCGGTGCCGCCGGCGACGGGCGCGCGCGCGACGGCGAGGCCGTCCCGGTAGGCGACGACCTCGCGCGCGGAGCCCTCGACGCGGACGCGGATCGTGCCTTCCGGGGCGGCGAGGAGCGCGAGCAGGAGCGCTGCGAGCACGGGCTACCGAAGGTATCAGACGCGCGCGGGGGATCAGTCCTGCCAGAAGGGATCGACGTCGCCGGAGCCCTGGACGCAGCGGATGTTGCCGTCCGCGCTCGTGAACTCGGTCCAGATGCCGCGCGCGGAGAGCGGCACGAAGCCGGCGAGATCGACGGAGGGGCCCTTCGGGTCGTCGGCCTCCGCGGCGACGAAGCGCTCGCTTCCGACGGCGTAGCAGAGCCGGGCGCTGCGCATGCCGAGGCCGTTGTGGTCGGTGACCCGGCGCGTCATGCGCCAGCCGACCGGCCAGAGGAGGCCGCGGTAGACGGGCCCGCTCCTGCCCGACGGCGTGGGCAGGTACGGGTTCGGGAACCGCTCGTCGAACTTGAGGATCTCGAGGAACTTCAGCGCCCGCACCACGGGCCGCCGGATGCGGAGGATCGGATCCGCGGGACCCTCGTCCGCGGTCTCGTTCGCCGGGAGGGCGACGTAGAGGAGGAGCGCAGCGGCCGCGAGGGCGAGGATGGACCCGAGGAGCCAGCGGCCCGCGGTGGCCACGCTTCCAGTATCGGCTTCCGCGCGGACGGTTCGACTGCGAGGATTGCCGTTTGATGCGGAAGGCGGCGCGGGCGTGCCTCCGGATGCACGAAAGCGGGGAGGGCCTCGCGCTCCCCGCCATCGTCGCCGTATGCGGGACCACGCTCGTTCTCGAGGTGTGCTTCCTGTGCATCGGGTCGGGCCCCACGGTCCGGCCCTACGAGTGGCACCTCAACTACTGGCTGTTCCTCGTGCTCGGGGCGAGCTACGCGGTGTGGAGCTTCCTGCGCGCGCGCGGCGTGGCGGAGCCGGCCGCGGGCCTGTGGTTCATCCTCGCCGCGTACGGCCTCTGGATGCGGACGTACTGCTTCATGTTGCTCTTCGAGATGAACGAGACCTACGGCGGCCGGAGCGTCCTTGAGGATGCGGCCGACGCGGACGGGCGTTTCCTCATCGCGGTGCACCGGTACGGGGGCCTCTTCGCGTTCGCGCTCGGGCTCGGGATGGTCGCGTGGTGCAGCCGCCGGCTCAGTCCGCGAGCGGGTAGGGAAGGACCGTTGCCTGCCAGAGGTTCTTCGGCGGCGGCGCGGGCAGCACGAGCGCGGCCGGAGGATGTCCCGCCTTCCTGACCTCGTTCTCGACGGCGACGACGTACTTGAGCGGGACCCGAGCGCCGGCCTCGATCGAGCGCGGCGGCACCGCGCGGATCCATCCGGCCAGCTCCTTCAGATCGTCGGTCGCGCGACCCTCGAAGTGGTAGCGGGCACCCGTCGGGATCCGCTGCGTGGAGCGAGGCACGCCATCATCGAGCCATGCATGGAAGGGCGGCCAGATGCCCTCCCGCCACCCCGTCGCCTCGAGCCTCACCCGGGCGCCCTCGCGCGCCGTGATCGGAAGGGCCAACTGGAGCTCGGGCCAGTACTCACCGCTCATCTCCGCCCCGAGCGCCTCGTCGCCCGGGAGCCGCCCGAACCTCCGCACCACCAGCCGAACCTCCTCATGGCCGTGGGCGGCGCAGAGCGCGCCGATCCACCCGAAGTGCGCGAACGGGAGGTCCTGGTCGCAGCGGAGAAGGATCTCCGCATCCGGGAACCGTCCGAGGACCGGATCCACTTCGGCAAGACTCGTCCTCCGGCCCTTCCACACCACTTGGCCGGTCGACTCGATCGCGAGGATGGTCCGCCCGACGCCGCGACCCGGCTTCGCGAGGATGACTTCCCCCTCCGACGCGACGGGATGGGTGAGCTCCGAAAGGTCCTTCTGATTCAGCCCTGCCCACAAGGAGAACGGCCGGATGCCGGCGCGAGCCCGCATCTCGAGTCCCGTCGTGCCGAGGAGCGTGAGCCCCGCGAACGCGGCGACGCCGAGCTTGACGCTTGGCGGCAGCCGCCGGGCGAGCACCAGGACGCCGCCGAGGAGCGCGATGGTCCCGAGGACGACGACCCATTCGAAGTCCATCGTCCTCCGGAGCGCCCACACCGCGATGCTCGGCGCAAGGGCAAGGACGATGGCGGCGCGGGACACGAACCTATTCTCCCCTCGGCCGCCCCGCGGTGACGGCCTGTCCCCCCCGTCCCGTACGCTGGTATGGAATGGATGGAATTCGGGAAACCGAGGGGGCCCTCGTCTGCGCAGCGCGGGCGCAGGGGGCCTTCGATCTCGCGCTCGGCGAGGGGCTCTGCCGGCTGCTCGCCGGCAACCGGCTCCTCGACCTCGGCTCTGTGGCGAAGCGCGACTACGCGCGGGAGCGGCTGGGGATCCCGGCGCGCACGATGTACGACGCGCTCGCGCTCGCGCAGGTGTGCCGGGGGCGGAGGGTCCTCAGGAAGGCGGTCGTCGCGGGGCTCGTGAAGCCCTGCC
>WYBS01000090.1 GCA_011525755.1 Planctomycetaceae bacterium | reverse complement strand
TGCCGAGCCAGCGGGCGGCGGCCGTCTGGTCGCGCACCTCGAGGTCGAGGAGGCGCCTGTTGACGGACTTCAGCACCTTGTCGCCGTAGCCGCCGCTGCCGCGGTTGTCGACGATGAGGATCGCGTGCCCCATCTGCGCCATGCGCGCGTGCCAGAGGTAGGTCGATCCCCCCCACCGGTCGGCGACCATCTGCGCGCCGGGGCCGCCGTAGCAGTGGATGATCGCGGGGTGCCGCCCCTTGCCCGCCGGGCGGAGGAGCATCGCGCGCATCGGCAGCCCGTCCTCCGCGGGGATCGTGAAGAACTCGGGCTTCGGGAGGCCGGCCACCGGCTCGCCGCGCGCGATCTCGCAAAGCTCCTTCCCGTCGAGGTCGATGACCGTGATCCGCGGCGGGTCGCCCGCGCGCGAGGCGGTCTCGACGAAGAGCGAGCAGTCGGCGTTCGGCGTGACCGAGCGCCAGCCACCCGTGCGGATGACCACGGGTTCGGAGTGCTCGAACTTGAGCGGGTCCTTCTGCAGGATGCGGAACGTCGCATCGACCTTGCAGAGGTCCCGCTCGAACCCGGCGCGGGACAGTCGCGTGAAGATCACAAGCCGGTCCCTTCGCACGCCTTCGATGCGCTCCACATCAAGCGCGAGGGGCACCGTGGCGGCGAAGAGCCACCCCGACATCAGGTCCACGAGGTTCCCGTCGTCGAGGATGTGCACATCGTCGAGCTCCTCCCAGGCGTCCGTGGCGCTGCTGGCCCCGTGCTGCTCGCGCCACGCGCCCGTGCCGGGATCGAGGACGTGCAGGGTGACATCCCGCTGGAGGCGGTCGGAGACGAGCGCATGGACCTCGCCCTTCGGCGTCCACCCGACGCGCGCGAGGTACTCCCCCTCGACCTGCATCGGGACCGGCTCTCCTCCCCCGGCCCCCACCACTTTCAACTTCCAGCGCGCGTTCGGATCCCCGGGGCGCGGGTAGCGCTGCTCGACGGGCGTGCCGCGCTCGTCGAGGCCCGGCATCCGGAAGATCGGCACGTCCGACACGTCCGTCTCCACGTACGCGATCCGCGTCGAGTCGGGCGACCACCAGAACCCCTCGTTCCTTCCCAGCTCCTCCGCCGCGATGAAGTCCGCGAGGCCGCACTCGACCGCGCCGCCGCCGGCGGTCGTGAGCTGCGTTTCGACGCCGTCGCGTGTCACAAAGAGGTTCTTCCCCCGCACGAACGCGATCGACTTGCCGTCGGGCGACCACTGCGGCGACAGCTCCGGCGCGGGCGTCTCCGTGAGCCGCTTCAGCTCGCCTCCGGCGAGCACGTGCAGGTCGCCGTCGATCACGAAGAGGAACGAGTCGTCCGCCGGGTTTCTCCAGTACCGCGTGATCCCCTTGCCGCGCTCGCGGCGCCGCTCCCGCTCCGCCCGCTCCTCGGGCGACAGCGCCGTCGCGCCCTCCGCGCGCAGGAGGTACGCGCGCTTCCCGGTCGCGATCTCGATCTCCCAGAGGTCCGAGACGCCGTCCTCGTCGCGCCGCAGGAGGTAGGACACCCGCTTGTTGTCGCGCGAGAAGGAGAACGCGAACGGGAGCTGCCCTTCCGGCTGGCCCAATGCGCGTTCAAGGGGAAGGGGCGCGGGGAGGGGGGCGGTAGTCGCACAGGCCGCGACGAGGGCGAGGAGGAGCGGTCCCCGGAGCCCCTTCACTTCAGCTGCAGCGCGGGCAGGTACCGGTAGAACGTCTCGAGCGTCAGCACGCACATCGCGGTCGTGTAGACGCGCCCGCCGATCGAGTCGAGGTTGCCGCAGTCCCACGAGCCCGCCTCGCACTCGTCGCCCTTCACCTGCATGTCGGGGATGCCCTCGGTCAGGAGCGGCTTCGACCACTGGCGCCAGAAGCGGCCGCCCATCTGGTACATCGCGAGCGAGCCGTAGTACCAGTAGTATGCCGGGTACTCGGCGCCCGCGGTGTACTTGATGTTTTTCCCGTCGTACTCGGGGATGGATTTCAGGAGCCGGTTCGCCGCCCCGATGCAGTAGGGGTGGGAGCGCTGGCGCCCCATGAAGATGCGCACGATGAGGCCGATCGCCGTCATCGGCGGCCGCGAGTTCTCGCGCGCGTTGTAGCCGGTGAAGTGCTCGAACTCCTGGCCCCTTCCGACCTCGAAGAAGTAGCGCGGGTCGGTGTTGTAGAACTCCTCGTCCTCCGTGACCGGCGACGAGAACATGTCGATCAGCGTGTTCGACCCCTCGAGACCCATCGGGTCGACGGGGATGCCGAACTTCTTCCCGGTCGCGATCGCCCACGCGTTCCATCCGGTGACGGACGTGTCGCCGGGGAACTGGCCGCCCAGCCGGTAGCGCCAGCCCGCGTCGTCGTACTGGATCCGGATGATGTGCGCGACCGAGCGGCGCGTCCGCTCGAGATACTCCGGGTCCTGCGTCGTCCCGTACGCCTCCGCGAGCGCGATCGTCGCGATCGGGCGCGTGTAGCCGCCGATCAGGTCCTCCTGGCCGCCGAAGTCCCCGTCGGGCCACTGGCGCGCGGCCGTGTACACCTGCGCGCGGAGAACCGTATCTTTGTACGGTCCCTGGTCGGGGCGGTAGCCCGCTCCGTAGAATGCGAGGAGCGAGATGCCGGTCATCCCGATGTCCCAGCCCCCGAGGCGCGCGCCGACCTGGCACTTCTTGTTGTAGTAGAGGCCGCAGCGGTCGGTGAACTTGTCGCCGCTCCAGCCGCCGTTCGGATCCTGGTGGCGCGCGAGCCAGTCGAGGCCGCGCTCGACCGCGGCCTCGGTCTTCTTCGAGATGCCCATCTCGACCTTGTTCTCGAGGAGCTGCTTCCTCCACGCGTCGCGGTCGAGGAACTGCGGCTTCCGGTCGAACGCCGCGGGGTTCTGCTTCAGCCAGTCGCGCCAGACGCCCGGGTCGGGGACGAACCGGTGGCCGGTCATCGACTCGAGCGCGTCGCGCACGTGGCGGACGCTCTTCTTGTTGAAGTGCTTCCGCAGGAGCTCGACCGCGACCTCGAACCCCTCCTCGGCGCGGAAGAAGCCGAGCACCCGGCATCCCGCCTCGATCGCGGAGTCCTGCGTCGCCTCGAGCAGCTTCTTCTTGAAGTCGGCGCGCGCGGCCTCGTCCGCGCACTGCCAGAAGGAGATCGCCGCCTGCTTCCGCATCGCGGTCTCCTTGCTGCGGTACGCGATGGAGAGCAGGAAGGGCGCCGCCTCGGTGGTGCCGAGCAGCCCGAGCGCCTTCACGCTGTGGCGGGGGATGTTGCCCGGGTTCTGCTCGTAGCGGGCGAGGATCTTCGCGCCCTCCGCGGGCCCGCCGACGCGGCCCAGCGCGTCCACCGCGAGGTGCGAGAGGACGGGCGATTTCGCCTGGAAGACCAGCGTGAGGAGCGCCTCGGCCGCGGCCGGGTTGTCCTTGCCGATCCGGCCGAGCGCGTCGGCCGCCGCGCCCGCGAGCTCCTCGTTCGAGGACTTCGCGAGCTTCACGAGCGGATCGATGTGCGCCTGGGGGTCGAAGGCGCACTCGTTGATCGCCTTCGCCTTGGCCGTGGACACGTTGCCGGCCATGCGCCCCTTGGTGGCGGCGATCGCGCGGCCGAGGAGGTCCGGGTCCTTGATCTGCCCGAGCGCCCACGCGGAGAAGAAGCAGAAGAAGCCGGCGTCGTCCTCGAGGCCGCGCACGAGCAGGTCCGCCGCGTCCTTCACCTTCGCGAGCCCGCAGCAGACGGCCGCGGGCACGCGCACGGCCGTCTCGTTGTCCTTGAGCGCCGCGACGAGGTGGCCGTAGAGCGTCGGATCGCCCTGCTTCACGATGCCGTAGAGCGCCTCGACCCGCACGTCGTCGTCCTTGCTCCCCGCCGCCGCCGCGAGCCGCGAGCCCGTCTTCCCCGTGCGGATCTCGCCGAGGAAGCGCACCGCGTTGATGAGCGGGAGGCCCCGCAGCTTGGACGGCTTGCCGTCGTAGGCCTTGATCGCCGCGTCGGGATCGAGCTTCGAGGCGAGCTCGCCCGCGGCGACCGCGAACGCCGGCGCCTTCGCGGCGACCGCGGCGTCGAAGAGCGCCGGGACGAGGGCGGGATCCGCCGCCCGCTCGAGCAGCTGGAGCGCCTCGAACCGCGCCTCGACCGGCGTGGCCTCGGCGAGGATCGCGTTCCTCGCGGAGGAGATCGCGTCGGCGGAGGGTTTCGGCGGAGGGGCCGCCTCCTCCGCATGGGCGCCGGCGAGCGCCGCGAGCAGGAGAAAGGGGAGGAGCCTTCGCGCCGCCATGCCCCGATTATCCCCCGGGGCGCGCATTTCCCTTCGCGGCTTCCTCCTCGATCTCCTTCGGCCAGTCGATCTTGCCGTCGAACCAGGAGAGGGCCTTCCCGACCTCCCTGTCCCAGCCGTGGAAGAACACCTCGGCGCCGGGGCCGATCCGGACGAGCGCCGGGTAGCGCGCCCCCTCGAGCGCCTTCCGCGCCTTCTCGGCCTGCTCGGCGAGGCTCGCCATCTTGTCCTTCCGGTCGCGCGACGCGATGAGGCAGAACTTGGTCGTCTTCGGCGCCTTCGGGGGGCCCGGCGGCTTCCAGACGAAGTTCACGGCGATCACCCCCTTGACGCCGCGGTCCTTCTCGAGCGCCCACTTGATGCCGAGCTCCGCGCCGTCGAGCAGCCCGATCACGTAGAGGCGCGTCTCGTCGACCGGGTACGTCTTCTTCACGTGGTCGAGGAGCCGGTCGAGCATCGCCTGCTCCTCCGCGTCGCCCTTCCACCAGAAGCCCTCCGCCCCGACGACCTCGCGGAAGGCCTGCGCGCTCACGAGGAACGCGCCGTGCGCCTCGGCCGCCGGCATGAGGAAGCTCGCGAACTGGCGGGCGTTCTTCGTGCCGGCGTGGAGCGCGAGGATGAGGGGGAGCTTCTCGCTGCCCTTCGCGCTCGTGGCCCGGTAGGTGGCATAGACGATCGGCGGGTCCTTCTTCCCGGCGGCGGGAAGCTCGTGGTCCACGACCACGCCGGCCTTTTCCTGCCCGAGGAGGAGGGGCGCGGGGAGGAGGAGGAGCGCGAGGAGGAGGCGCACGAACGAAGGATAGCAGCGCCGTTTGCACGCGGCCTCCGCCCGCGCGTATAAGATATCGAACTGTCCCATAGAGACGATCTGATTAACCGATAGATACCACCTCCAGAGAGGAGAAGTCCGATGCGTCGCCTGGCCCCGTTCCTCCCCCTCCTGCTCCTCGCCGCCCTGCCCGCGAGGGCCGGAGACGACCGCCCGAGCCGCACCTTCGTCTTCGTCTACGAGGCCGGCATCGAGAACGTGCCCGAGGGCAGCAAGCAGGTCCGCCTCTGGATCCCGGTGCCGATGGACAACTTCGACCAGAAGGTCGGCGCCGTGAAGGTCGCGATCACCTGCGGCGGCAAGACGAGCGAGGCCGCGATCGGCGCGGACAACGCGGTGACGGGCTCGCTCCCTCTCGCGTGCACCGTCTCCCCCATCGGGCACGGCTCCGGCCGCTCGCTCTGCGTCGAGAGCGCCGGCACGCCCTTCACGGTCGCGGTGAGCGCGGCGGTCACGCGCTACGAGACGAAGGGCGGCGGCACTGCGACGAAGGAGGAGCTCGCGCTGGCGTCGGCGCCCGACAGGATGGTGCCGCTCGACGGAAAGGCGGCGTCGATGGCGAAGGAGGTCCCCGACGCCAAGGACCCGCACGCGACCGCGCGCGCGATCTACGACCACACGCTCGCGCGGATGAAGTACGACAAGCCGCAGGGTGAGCCCTGGGGGCGCGGCGACGCGGAGTGGGCGTGCGACAGCCGGTTCGGCAACTGCACCGACTTCCACAGCTACATGATGGCGATCGGCCGCAGCAAGGGCATCCCGATGCGCTTCGAGATGGGCTTCAACGTCCCGGCCGGCACCGAGGCCGAGGCGCCCATCGCCGGATATCACTGCTGGGCGTTCTTCTGGGACGGCGCCAAGTGGGTCCCGGTCGACGCCTCCGACGCCGACAAGGAGCCGGCGCGGGCCGACTACCTGTTCGGAACGCTCGACATGAACCGCGTGACGTTCACCGGCGGCCGCGACCTGATGCTCACGCCCGCCCCGGCCGCGGGCGCGTTGAATTTCTTCGTCTATCCGCACTGCGAGATCGACGGGAGGGAGTTCAAGGACGTGAAGCGGTCGTTCAAGAGGCTCCTCGGCCAGGAACGGCAGGGGTAGGCCCCCCGGGCGACCCCTTCGAAGGGCCCGCGGCGACAAGCCGCGGGCCCTTCTCGTTTCGATTGGTACGCCATTCGTGAAGCACCGGGGACATCCCGCCGGGTGTCCTTGGAATTCACCGCCGGCGGGCAAAGAGCAACAGGCCTCGGGCGGCGGGTACGGCATGAACGACGATTCGGTCGCGACGATGGGTGTCGAGATCAAGGGCGCGCACAGCCCGGGCTACGAGGCCGTCCTCACGCCCGGCGCGCTGGACTTCGTGGCGGCGCTCGCGCGCCGGTTCGGCAAGCGCCGGGACGAGCTGCTCCTGCGCCGGGCCGACCGCCAGGCGGCGATCGACGCCGGCGCGATGCCCGGCTTCCTCCCGGAGACCGAGGAGATCCGGAAGGCCGAGTGGACCGTGGCCCCCGCACCCCCTCGGCTTCTCGACAGAAGGGTCGAGATCACGGGCCCGGTCGACCGCAAGATGATCATCAACGGGCTGAACTCGGGCGCGTCGGTCTTCATGGCCGACTTCGAGGACTCGAACTCGCCCACGTGGGACAACTGCGTCCGGGGCCAGTTGAACCTTCGCGACGCCGTGCGCGGCACGATCCGCCACGTCTCGCCCGAGGGCAAGCGCTACGCGCTCCAGGCGAAGACCGCGACGCTCGTCGTGCGGCCGCGCGGCTGGCACCTCGACGAGCGGCACATGGAGGTCGACGGCCGCCCCGTCCCCGCGGCGCTCTTCGACTTCGGGCTCTACTTCTTCCACAACGTCGACGAGCTCCTCGCGCGCCGGCTCGGCCCGTGGTTCTACCTCCCGAAGCTCGAGAACCGGCTCGAGGCGCGGCTCTGGAACGACGTCTTCGTGTTCGCGCAGTCGCAGCTCGGGATCCCGAACGGCACGATCAAGGCGACCGTGCTCATCGAGCACGTGCTCGCGGCCTTCGAGATGGACGAGATCCTCTTCGAGCTGCGCGACCACGCCGTCGGGCTCAACTGCGGCCGGTGGGACTACATCTTCAGCTGCATCAAGACGTTCCGGAACTGCCGCGACGCGATGCTGCCCGACCGCTCGGCCGTCACGATGACGACCCACTTCCTGCGGTCGTACAGCCGCCTGCTCATCGACACCTGCCACCGCCGCGGCGCGCACGCGATGGGCGGCATGGCCGCGCAGATCCCGATCGCGGGCGACGAGGCCGCGAACGCGCTCGCCATGGAGAAGGTGCGGCTCGACAAGGAGCGCGAGGCGGGCGACGGCCACGACGGCACGTGGGTCGCGCACCCCGCGCTCGTGCCGATCGCGCGCGCGGTCTTCGACCGGCGGATGCCCTTGCCGAACCAGATCGCGCGGCGGCTGCCGGGCCTGCGCGTGACCGCGGAGGACCTGCTCCGCGCGCCCGACGGCCGGATCACCGGCGAGGGCGTGCGCACGAACGTCGAGGTCGGCATCCGCTACCTCGAGGCGTGGCTCCGCGGGAAGGGCTGCGTGCCGATCCGCCACCTGATGGAGGACGCGGCGACCGCCGAGATCTCGCGCGCCCAGCTCTGGCAATGGGTGCGCCACGGCGCGAAGCTCTGCGACGGCCGGCGCATCGACCGAGCGTACGTGCGCGACCGGGTCCGCGAGGTGCTCGACGCCGCGAAGGCCGAGCTCGGCGCGGACTACGCCCTTTCGCGATTCGACCTCGCGGCGCGGGTCTTCGAGGAGATCGCGCTCGCGCCCGACTTCCCGGACTTCCTCACGCTCCGTGCCTACGAGCACATCTGAGCCCCTGGAGAACGCACCATGACGACGAGCCTCGAGGCGCGCGCGCTGCGCGAGACATGGAAGAAGGACCCGCGGTGGCAGGGGATCTCCCGGCCGTACGGCCCGGAGGATGTCCTCCGCCTGCGCGGGTCGGTGACGATCCAGCACACGCTGGCCACGATGGGCGCCCACCGCCTGTGGAAGGCGATGCACGAGACCCCCTACGTCGCCGCGCTCGGCGCGCTGACCGGCAACCAGGCGCTCCAGCAGGTGAAGGCGGGCCTCCAGGCGATCTACCTCTCGGGCTGGCAGGTCGCCGCGGACGCGAACCTCTCGGGGCACATGTACCCCGACCAGAGCCTCTACCCGAGCAACAGCGTCCCGGCGGTCGTGAAGCGCATCAACCAGTGCCTCCAGCGCGCCGACCAGATCCACCGCGCGGAGGGCGAGGCGTCGATCAACTGGTTCGTCCCGATCGTCGCCGACGCGGAGGCGGGCTTCGGCGGCCCGCTCAACGCGTTCGAGCTGATGAAGGGCATGATCGAGGCCGGGGCGGCGGGCGTCCACTTCGAGGACCAGCTCGCGTCGGAGAAGAAGTGCGGGCACCTCGGCGGGAAGGTGCTCGTCCCGACCGCGCAGTTCCTCCGGACGCTCGTCGCCGCGCGCCTCGCGGCCGACGTGCTGGACGTGCCGACGATCCTCGTCGCGCGCACCGACGCCGACGCGGCGCGGCTGCTCACGAGCGACGCGGACGAGCGCGACCACCCCTTCCTCACCGGCGAGCGCACCGCGGAGGGCTACTTCCGCGTCAAGGCGGGCATCGACCAGGCGATCGCGCGCGGGCTCTCCTACGCGCCCTACGCCGACCTCGTCTGGTGCGAGACCTCGCACCCCGACCTCGCGGAGGCGCGCCAGTTCGCCGAGGCGATCCGGGCGAAGCACCCCGGGAAGCTCCTCGCCTACAACTGCTCGCCGTCGTTCAACTGGAAGCGCAACCTCGACGACGTGACGATCGCGCGGTTCCAGCGCGAGCTCGGCGCGATGGGCTACAAGTTCCAGTTCATCACGCTCGCGGGATTCCACGCGCTCAACCACTCGATGTTCGAGCTTGCGCGGCAGTACCGCGCCGAGGGCATGCCCGCCTACGTCCGCCTCCAGGAGGCGGAGTTCGAGAGCGAGGCGATGGGGTACACGGCGACGAAGCACCAGCGCGAGGTCGGCACGGGATATTTCGACGAGGTGCTGAAGGCGGTCGCCGGCGGCGAGGCCGAGACGGCGGCGCTCTCCGGCTCGACCGAGGAGGAGCAGTTCCGCGCGGCGGAGGCCCGCGCGCTCCGGGCAAGGAAGGCCTCCTGAGAGGACCCCAAGCTAGGCCCCTCGACTCCAACCCACATTCGTCCAAAAGGGGCCTTTTCTCTTCGACGCGGGCGGCAACCTCCCTACGACGCCGCCCGCGTCTTCTTTTTGATCACCGCTTCCGGAGATCCTCCACGAGCGCGACGATCGTCTTGCTGTCCGCCGGCGTGAAGCCGTTGAACCGCACGACGCCCTTCCGGTCGATCACGATCGTCCACGACGTGCCGGCCATGCCGAAGCGGTCCATGAGCAGGCTCTGCGCGGCGCCGTCGACGCGCGCGTCGAACCCCACGGGCGCCCTGATCCCGTACTTCGCGGCCTCCTTCGGTCCGCGCTCCGGCGTGTTCTCCTTCGCGCCCTCGAAGACCGTCTGCAGGTGGCAGAGCACGACGTCGCCCAAACCCTTGAGCTCGTCCTCGACCTGCTTCATGACGGGGAACCCGCGCCGCGCGCACTCCGGGCACCAGCTCTGGAACGCGTGGATCACGACGACCTTCCCCTCCGTGGTCGCGGGCGAGGGCTCCTTCCCCTCCTCCGCGTTCGCCCACGCGTAGGCGTGCCACAGCGGCGCCTCGAACTTCGTCTCGCCGCGCTTCCTCGGCTTCAGCGCCTCGCTCGACGCGCGGTCGGCGAGCTTCGCGCGCGCCTCGGACCCCGCCTCGCCGCGCCGCCACACGACGCGCACCTCTTCGCCGGGCTTCTTCCCCGCGAGCGCCCGGTCCACGTCGGCGGCGCGCCGGATCTCCTTGCCGTCGACCGAGAGCAGGCGGTCGCCCGCAACGAGCCCCGCGGCCGCGGCGGGCGAGCCCGCGATGACCTCCGCGACGACGACCGCCTTCTCGCGCTCCACGGCGACGACGCCCAGGTACGCGGGGTTCGCCTCCTGCGCCGCGGCCGGCAGCGCGCACAGAAGGAGGAGGAGCCGCCTCACCGCCATGCCCCCGCGATCTCCCGCGCGTTCCGCGCGACGTGCGTCGGCCCCTCGCGCCGGAGCTCCTCCTCGGTGTGCGCGCCGTAGGTGACGGCGCACGTGTCCACGCCCGCGGCGCGGCCCATGAGGAGATCGACGGTCGTGTCGCCGACCATCAGCGCGCGTGGGGGCGCGACGCCGAGCGTGCCGAGCGCCCGCTCCAGCATGAGGGGATGGGGCTTGGGGAAGGGGACGCACGCGGCGGAGAGCCGCACCTCGAACATCCCGAGCAGACCGTGCTCCTCGAGGATCGGGTCGAGGCTCTCCCGCGTGCGGTTGGTCGCGATCGCGAGGCCGACGCCGTCCGCGCGGAGGCCCTCGAGAACCTCGCGCATCCCGTCGAAGACGCGCGTGCGGCCGGGCGCGACCTCGTCGAACCGCACGCGGTAGTCGGCGGCGATCGCATCGATCTCCTCCGGTGCGGCGGGCCCGATCAGCCGGGCGAGCACCTCGTGGAGGCCGTGGCCGACGTTCCGGAGGATCTCCGCGTCGGGCGGCGGGGTCCGCCCGCGGGACAGGAGTGCGTGCTTGAGCCCGAGGAGGATCGGCTCCCGCGTGTCGACGAGCGTCCCGTCGAAGTCGAAGACGGCCGCCCGGTAGCGCACCCTGATAGCCTAACCTCGATGTTCGGACGCTTCTTCGTCCCCGGGCCGGTGGAGGTGCACCCGGACGTCCTCGCCGCGATGACGCGGCCGATGCTCCATCACCGGGGGAAGGAGGCGAGAGATCTCTACGCGCGCGTCGCGCCGACGCTCCGGGAGGTCTTCGGCACGTCGCGCCCCGTCCGGTTCCTCGCGTCATCGGGCACGGGAGCGGTCGAGGCGGGGATCCGCGCGCTTCCCCCCGGGCGCGTGCTCGCGCTCGTGAACGGGGCCTTCGGCGAGCGGATGGCGCGGATCGCCGAGACCTGCCACCACGAGGTGGACCGGATCGAGGCGCCCCTCGGGCGGATCGTGGATCCGGACGCGGTCGCGGCGAAGGTGCGCGCGACGCCGTACGTCGGCGTCCTCGCGGTCCACAACGAGACGTCGACCGGCGCGCTCCAGCCGCTCCTTCCGCTCGCGCGCGCGGCGGGCGAGGTGCCGCTCGTGGTGGACAGCATCAGCGGCGCCGCCGGGGCGCCGATCGACCTCGACGCCAACGGGATCGCGTACGCGTGCACGGGCTCGCAGAAGGCGCTCGCGCTGCCGCCGGGCCTCGGATTCGCCGCGGCGTCGGAGAGGTTCCTCGCGCTCGCGCGTCAGTCCACCGAGCGCGGCTTCTACCTGGATCTCCTCGCGTACGAGCGCGACACGCCGCCGTTCACGCCGGCGCTCCCGCTCCTCTACGCGCTCGACGCGCAGGTCGCGCGGATCGCGGCCGAGGGGCTCAAGGCGCGGTTCGCGCGCCACCGCGCGATGGCGGGGATGACGTGGGACTGGGCGGTGCGGAAGGGGCTCGGGATCACGGCCGCGGAGGGGTGCCGGTCGCCGACGGTCACCTGCTTCGAGCTCCCGCAGCCGCTCACCGGGCCGGAGTTCGTCGAGCGGGTGCGGGCGCGCGGGTACGTGGTCGGCGGCGGCTACGGGCCCTTGAAGGAGCGCTGTTTCCGGATCGGCCACATGGGAGACCAGACGGAGGCGACGGTCGAGGGGCTGCTGCACGCCTGCGACGACGCGCTCTCGGCGTAACCCCTCTCCCCCCCGACCCCCTTCACCCCGTACACTGTGCGCGTGAGCCTGGAGATCACGCCGGAGAAGCTCGTCGAGGCCGTCGAGAGCGGGGAGGAGATCCACGTCCTCGACGTGCGCGCGCCGCAGCGCCTCGCCACGGGGAAGATCGACATCGTCCCCGAGGAGCGCTTCCACAACGTGCGCGGCTCGGAGCTCCTCGCGCGCGCCGACCCGGGGATCCCGCGGGGCGCGCACGTCGCGGTCGTGTGCGGGCTCGGCAACGACAGCCGGCGCGTCGCGGCTCACCTCGCGTCGCACGGCTACCGCGCGGAGTCGGTCGTCGGCGGGATGGCCGCGTGGAACCGGACGGTGATCGCGCGCGAGCTCGAGGCGCCGCCGGAGCTCGACCGGCTCGTGCAGCTCGACCGGATCGCGAAGGGCGCGCTCGGGTACCTGCTCGTCAGCGGCGGCGAGGCGTTCGTGGTCGATCCGCCGCGCTTCGTCGAGGCGTACGAGGGGGGGCTCCTTGGCGCGAGGCTCGTCGGCGTCGCGGACACGCACGCGCACGCGGACTACATCTCGGGCGGCGAGGCGCTCGCGCGCGCGCACGACGTGCCCTACTACCTGCATCCGGCGGACGCGATCTACCCGTACGACGGCACGCCGGGGGCGCTGCGGTTCAAGCCGGTGGTCGGCGGCGAGCGGCTGCGCGTCGGGCGCGCGACGCTCGAGGTGGTGCACACGCCGGGGCACACGGAGGGGAGCGTCACGTATCGGTGCGGCGACGCGTTCGCGCTGACGGGCGACTTCCTTTTCGTCGGGTCGGTCGGCCGGCCGGACCTCGGCGGGAAGACCGAGGAGTGGACGAAGGTGCTCTTCGAGAGCCTGCGCCGGGCGAAGCGCGACTGGCCGGTGTCGATCCGGATCTACCCCGCGCACTACGGATCGGCGGCGGAGCGCGCTTTTGACCACACGGTCGGCGGCGCGCTCGGCGAGATCGAGAACGAGCCCTTGCGGATCGACGACGCGGGGCGTTTCGCGGCGTGGATCCGCGCGCGGGCGGGGAAGTTCCCGGACGCCTACCGCCGGATCAAGGCGATCAACATCGGCCTCGAGAGCGTGGAGGACGAGGTCGCCGACGAGCTCGAGTCCGGCCGCAACGAGTGCGCGCTGAAGTAGGCGAGAGCGAAGTCAGGGGGCTCCGGGGGCGGCGGCCCGGCGCTTCCGGCGCGACGCAACGTACTCCGCCAGCAGAGTGATCGGCACCACGATCCCGCAGAGCACGAGCACTCGGACACCGTCGTTCCATCCCTCCGGAGACGCGCGCTGCACGGAGGTGAGCACCGCAAGCAGGAACACGAGCCGCACGGGAAGCGCCGCGGCGGGGCGGCGCGCCATCCGGAACGCGAGGAACAGGAGCGCCATCAGGAGCGCGCCGTAGCCGATCCAGAGCGCCGCATCCAGCCAGCCCGATTCCGTCCGGGGGATGACGAGGGCGCCCGCCACGAAAGCGGCGACGACGGGAAGTGCCAGCAGCGCCTCGCACCACGAGAGACGCCCCCGCTCCTCCCGCCGCTGCTGCCGCTCCCGTCTCCGGAGCATCTCCGCCACGGCGCCCACGACGGGCCAATCGTACCCGAGGCTTGCGATGCGATCCACCCGGGGGTTCGTTCACTATCGGCGGGGCTTCGCGGGACTCGGGGACTCAAGCACCTTCAGGATCGCCCTCGCGCAGTAGACGCGGTTGCGCTTCGCCTTGGCCATGAGCGTGACGATGCGCTCTGCCTCCAGGCGATCGATCGCACGTTGGGCCGTGCTGAAGGCAACACCCAGTCGCTTCGCCAGCTTCTTGACGCTCCAGAAGGGGTTCTCGGCGAAGAGGTCCACCGCCCTCTCGGGCAGCCGCGACGGCGCCATCGCGAGCCGCTTGCGCCAGCGCAGCAGCAGGTCCTCGATACGCCGAATACGCGCGATCGCATCCTCCGCCTGCTCCGCGACACCCGTCAGGAAGTACATGAGCCACTCCTCCCGCTCGCCCCTCTCCGTCACGCCCAGCAGTCGCGCGTAGTACTCCGGCCGCGTGGCATCGAAGAACGCGCTCAGGTAGAGCAGCGGCGCGGGAAGAATGCCTCTTGCGACAAGCAGGAGCGTGATCAGGAGCCTGCCCACGCGCCCGTTGCCGTCGAGGAACGGGTGGATCGCCTCGAACTGGGAGTGCGCGAGCGCCGCATGCACGAGCGGGGGGAGCGTCTCGTCGTGCAGGAACTTCTCCCACGCGCCCAGGCACGCGAGCACATGGTCGGGCGGGGGTGGAACGAACGTGGCCGTAGCCAAGGTGCTCCCGGGCCTGCCGATCCAGTTCTGGCTGCGCCGGAACTCGCCGGGGGTCGCCATGTCGCCGCGCACGCCGCGCATGAGCTTCTCGTGAAGCTCCCGCACGAGGCGGAGCGAGAGCGGGAGTTTGCCGAGCCGCTTGACCCCGTGCTCCAGCGCGACCACGTAGTTGGCAACCTCGCGAAGGTCCTCCGGGCTTCGTTTCACGCTGGCTCCCGCCTCGGCCGCGAGAAGTTCGCCGAGCGTCGCTTGCGTCCCCTCGATCCGGCTCGAGAGCACCGCCTCGCGCCTGACGAACGGCCGGATCATGAGGTGCGGGTTCGGCAGCCGCCTGCCCTCCCCGGCCAGCCGCCCGACCGCGCGATCCGCTGTGGAAAGGGCCGCGGCGAGGCCCGCGTCCCACGCGATGTCCGGAGGCAGTGGGAGAGGGACGTAGGCCCGGTACCCGCCCGGACAGAGGATCCGGCGGCCGTGGGGCTCGTGACGCGGCCTCTGGGTCATGTTTCCCTTATTAGCGACCATGAGAATAACGGCAACTGCTATTATCGATAATGGGCACAAACGATAATAACACGTTCCAGCGGGGCCGAAAAGGGCGCGCCAGAAGCGCTACAACGCGGGCGAGGCGGGGTTGACGGACCCCGGCACCGGCGGGAGCTTCGCGAGGACCTTCGCCACCTCGCCCTGCCGGTCCATCCACCAGTGGCGGCTCCAGACGCGGTGGATCGTCCAGCCGCGGCTCTCGAGGAAGAGCTGCCGCGACACGTCGCGCTCGCGCACGCTCTTCCCCGAGTGGAACGTCGCGCCGTCGCACTCGATCCCCATGCAGTAGCGCTGCGGGTCCCTCGGGTCGATCACCGCGAGGTCGATCCGGTAGCCCGAGAGCCCCACCTGCGCGTCCACCTGGTAGCCGCGGTCGGCGATCGCCTTGCACACCTCCTCCTCGAACGGCGACTCGAACCGCGGCCCCTCCGGCCGCTTCTGCACGAGGATGTCGGGGTTCACGTCCTGGAGGATCTTCCGCGTCTCCTCCGGCTGCCGCGCCCCCACCGCCTTCGCGTAGAGGAGGTACTGCTTGAAGCGCACCGGACCGACGTTCGCGCTCGTCTCGACCGCCAAGTGCTCCGGGTCGAACGAGCACAGCACGATCACGCGCTCCTTCGCACGCGTCACCGCCACGTTGAGGAAGTTCTCGCCCCCCTGGTAGTTGAGCACGCCGAACTGCTTCCGGAAGACGCCGTCCGGCCCCGGGCCGTACCCGACCGAGAGCACGATCACGTCGCGCTCATCTCCCTGCACGTTCTCGAGGTTCTTCACGAACGGCCGGTCGTCGAGCGTCCGCGCCTCCGCCGCGCCGAAGAGCGCCGCGAAGTCCGCGTCCTCGCCGCGCCGCCGCTCGATCTCGTCCTTCACCGCGTCCATCTGCTTCGCGTTGAAAGTGATCACGCCGAGCGACCGCGCCCGTCCCGCCTCGCGATCCGCCGCGAGCAGCTCCCGCAGGAGGTCCACGCACCGCGCGACCTCGACCGGGTTCGTCTGCTGCTGCCAAGTGCCGTCCACGCGCATCCACTCGATCGCCGCGCGCGCGGTCGCGCGGTCCATGTTCGCGGCGACCTGGAGCGCGCCGTCGTAGAACGCGTGGTTGCTGTACTCGATCAGCTCCTGGTAGCGGCTCCGGTAGTGCCAGCTCAGGTAGTCGAACCCGTAGATCCGCTTCGCGGCGACGAGGAGGCTGTCCGTCCGCTGCGCCTCGAGAAGCCCCGCCTCCTCCTCCTCCCCGGGCCCCTCCTCCTCCTCGTCGCGGCTCGCCTCGAACCAGTGCGTCGGCGGCATCTGCTGCTCGTCGCCCGCGATCACGGCCCGCTTCGCGCGGTAGAGCACGGGCAGCGCGCGCTCGAGGTCGAGCTGCGACGCCTCGTCGAAGATCACGACGTCGAAGAGCCCCTTCTCGAGCGGGAACGCCTCGCTCACGACCTCGGGCGACGCGAGCCAGCAGGGCGCCACCTGCTGGAGCGGCCACGAAAGCTCCCGCATGAGCGCGCGCAGGGGCTTGATCCGCCGCTTCTTCCCGAGCTCGTACGCGAGCCTGTTCCAGTCCGTCGCCGCCTTCCGGTTCGGGTGCACCTCCGCCTC
>WYBS01000089.1 GCA_011525755.1 Planctomycetaceae bacterium | reverse complement strand
CTTAGCAAGCCGGTGCTTTCAGCCACTCAGCCACCCCTCCGCAGGGGCTCCTTAGCTTAGCAGGGACAAGAGGTTACGCCAGACCGGACCAGCTGCGAGCCCCCCCCGGTCGTAGGAGTCAGGTCAGGTAACCCGTCAGGGATCGATGCGGGATCCGGGGGGTCATCCCCCCACTTAGAGATCGACTGTCGTTCCGCAGGCTCGCGAACAGTCCCGGGGCGACGGAGAGATCCTCACGCCCTCGGCGTATCCCGTCACCGATCCGCGACCACTCGCACAACCGAGGCGGAAAGGACGCCGTCGGTGTGGTTCCCGGTCTCGTCGCCTGTCAGCGCGCCGGCCGTTTCGTCGAGGCGCCACAGGCTGAGCGTGCTCGCGTCCATCGTGTGCACGACCGGGGGTTGGAAGTCCGCTGCGTACCGTGCCGTCGACGATACGCGCACATCGTCGATGACGAACCGACCCCACTCGTCGCCGCTGATCGAGTTGACGACAAGACCCAGACGGTATCCGGCGGGGGCCGCGCCCGTGTAGCTCACGGCGCTGCCCTCGGCAGCGAGCAGCCCGTCAACGTAGATCCGGAGGGAGCCGCCGTCCCGCACGTACGCGACGTGCTGCCAGACTCCTTCGGTCAGGGGACCAGTGAACACGGTCGGCGCGACATCCCCCGGCCAGCTTGTGATGGTCGTTGCCCCCATCTCGTCGTCCGGATTGTCGATGTTGTCGGCGCTGATGAAGATCCGGTTGCGCTGCAGGCCGTCGCTGCCCTCCATGTAGATGGCGTTGCGCTCCGGGTTCGGTGCCGCGCTGACCGGGGGCCACATCGGCTTGATCCAGAACTCGATCGTGAAGACACCGCGATCCCCGATCAGCGCCTCGCTGAACTCGACGTGCCCACCGTCCCCGAGCAGCTCGATGGCCATCCCGGGATCGACCGACGACGAGGAGCCGCATCCCGTGGCGATGGCCACGGAAAGGCACACGATCAAACGAAGGGCGGTGTGACTTCCACGATTCACCATGCCAAGAGCATCGGAAGGGAGGGCATCCGGCTTGAAACCGGCCCATTCGCCGACCAGGAAGGTGGTCATGAGACTCGCCATCACCCGCTCTTCAGGCGGCCCGGTGACGGTCCCGACCGACCCGCCTCCCGTCCGAACGGGAGCGGCAACGGCGGCAGGACGGCTTCCCCGAAGTAGACCGGCTTCCTCGTCTCCCTCGGGGCGAGGAACCGACTCATGCCCCCGCGCTCTCCGCGAGAACGCGGCAGAACAGGTTCGCAAGCCGCATCTGCTTGAGGCTGCCGCAGGGGGCGTTCGCGAGCGCGGGGTTGCCGACGACGTACGCGAGGCACTGGGCGCGGCTGATCGCCACGTTGAGGCGGTTCGGATCGAACAGGAACTCCATGCCTCGCGGGCTCGTGCTCGCCTCGCTCGCGCACATCGAGAGGATCACGACGGGCGCCTGCTGCCCCTGGAACTTGTCCACCGAACCCACGCGGCTGCCCGCGGGCAGCGCCCCCGCCAGCTTCCGCACCTGCATGTTGTACGGTGCCACGACGAGGATCCCGCTGGTCCCGAGCTTGCCCGCGAGCCGTCCCTCATCGTCCGCGTGCCCGCGACCGCGCAGGTCCTCGAACAGCCGCTCGATCGCCTGCACCTCCTCGTCGCTCCCCTGGGTGTTCCCCTCGTGGAGCACCGGGACGAAGACGATCCCAGCCGGTATGGGCCCATCGACAGCCCGCCGCGCACACTTCTCGGAGGCGACCAGGCGGTCCTCGTAGACGGCGCCGGAGATGAATCGGCAGATGCGCGGGTGGAGGCGGTGCGTCGTCCCGAGGAAGAGCCCGAGCTCCACCGGGATCGTCGCGTGCTCCTGCAGGAGGTAGTCGAGGGTCGACAGCCCGCTCTCGCCGGGATGCGAGCCCTGGATCGGCTGCGCGAGCTGCATCTGGTCGCCCAGCAGGATGATGTTGCGCGCCGCGGGCGCCATGCCGACCAGGTTGGCGACGGAGACCTGCCCCGCCTCGTCCACGAAGAGGTAGTCGAACGCGCTGACGACATCCTCGCGCGAGTAGAACCACGCCGTCCCCCCGAACAACCGGCAGCCCCCGAGCGCCGTCACCGCGTTGGCGCTCGCCATGAGCCGCGCCGCGGGATTCGCCTCGAAGAACGGATCATCCTCGGGTCCGCCGACCTTGACGCAGGCGAGCGGTCCGCCGTTCGCCTCGACACACGCGCCCATGAGATTGAGGATCGCCTTGTGGCTGTTCGACGCGATGCCGATCCTCGCTCCATCCCTGAGCAACCCGAGGATCACGCGCGCCGCCGTGTGGGTCTTCCCCGTCCCCGGAGGCCCCTGGATCGACAAGGTCGTCTCCTGCATGAGCGGGGCGAGCCGGAAGGCCGCATCGAGTGTCGTCTCGCCTTCCCGCTGCAGCGGCCCGCCCCGGTGCCCGCGGATCCGAGGTGGCCGCCGCAGAAGGAAGTCCTCGAGCGCGCGAGGCAGCTCGCGCCGGTCCAGCCATGCCGCTGCGACACGCTCAATCGACTCCTCGATGACCCCTGCCGAGACCGGCCCGCCGGGAATGAGCGACAGCCGCTCAGGCATCCCGCCGTCGATGCGACCGAGCGCGCGCCCGGAGATCTTCAACATCGCGACGCCCTTCTCCCGGTCCAGCGAGACCACGTGCACCGGCCCGCCGAGGCTCTCCGCGATGAGACAGCTGTCGCCCTCGTCGATCTTCGTGTCCTGGTCGGGGTCGAACCGGTAGGCGTAGATCCAGGACTGCTTCTCCCTCTGGGGCGCCTTCTTGACGCGCTCGAGCCCCGCGAGGCAGTCGAGATCCTCAGCGAGCTGCTCCTCGTCCTGGGTCTGCCGGTCGAACATCGCCCACCACGTCGGCTTCGCCTCCCTGCGGTGGAACTCCACGAGGTGCCCGAGCAGATCCGCCACGCGGCGATCCTCCCCGTCCGCCTTCGCGGCGTGGATCGCCGTCGCCACGTCCCGCAGCTCCTGCGCGCGCTCGGAGAGCGCCGGCTCCTCCGCCGGCGCAGCCGCCGCCGGCGCATACGCGATCCCGCTCTCGGCCTGGCGCTCCCGGAGCCAGTCCGCGAGCAGCCGCAGCGACTCGCAGTCGTCGCGGTTGTAGTCGCGGATCTCCTTGAGTGTCGGCGAGCTTTGCCAGTCGCGTGGCTGCCCGCTCTCGAGCCACCGCTGGTATGCCACGATCGATCCGCCGGCCGTCGTCACGCCGCCCTCGCGCGCGGGGCGGTAGAGCGCCTCAATGTCCTTGATCGAGTAGCTCGGCGCGCCGACGACGAGCCCTTGGCGCACGACGGTGTAGAGGTCCACGAACACGTCATGGCGAAGCAGGCGGTCCACCTCCTCCTCGCGGGTGCCGTAGCGTCCCATCAGCCGACGCAGCGCAGTCACCTCGTAGGAGGCATAGTGGTAGATGTGCGCCGTCGGGTCCTCGCGCCAGCGGGCGTAGGCCCAGTCGATGAACGCCTCGAACGCCGCGCGTTCCTCGCGTTCGTCATGCGCCCACCAGTCCGCGAACACAGGCTTGCCGCGCTCGACGTGGCTCGCGCCGAAGAGGTACTCGAGGCCGCCATCGACGAAGGGGTAGCCCTCCATGTCGAAGAAGACGTCCAGCTTGGAAGCGGGCGGGAGCAGAGCCAAGCCGCGACGAGGGGGGGCTTCGGGGGCAGGGACGACCACCTGGAACCGCGGCCGTTCGAGCCCGGAGGAGGCGGCCTGCAGCTTCGCCTGCGAGCGGAGCCGCTCGTACGTGCCGTCGCCGATGCCCGGCACCCGCGCCCGCCTGGTCCGCGCGAGCGCGGTCATCGTGTCGAGCCCGGCGCGCCGCAGCTTCGCGACCTGGTCGGCACGGATGTTGGCGACCCGGAGGAGGTGGTCCGTGCGCTTGAGGCACGCTTCGGCGTGCGATTCCCAGCGTCCGTTCGTGCCGGGCCGCCCCGGCTCGGGTGGCGTAACCGCGTCGAACCGGTCCATGAACTCCAGGAACGCCCGCTTGAGGTTCGCATAGTAGAAGAAGTAGTCGTCGGTGCGGAACGTCGCGCGCTCGCCGCCCCCGAGGACCACGCCGACCGTCCGCGGTCGTACTCCCTGCGCAGCCTCCAGCATCTCCGCGTAGCAGCAGAGCTGGATCATGAAGTACGGCCGCGGCTTCTTGGCCAGCTTCGCGTCCCAAACCTCGTAGTGGTGCGCTCCGAACCCCGACTGCCCGGCGACACGTACGAGGAAATCGGGGTAGCCGAGGAAGGGATCGCGGCGCAGCGCTCCTTGGTAGACGACATCCGCCCCACGTCGCATGGCGTCTAGGGTGCGCTCGACCCGGTCATCCCCGCCGGAGGCGTCGAAGACCTCGAAGCCCACTCTCCGCAGCTTCTCAAGCTGCTCGGCCTCATGCGCGGAGCCCTGCGCCGCGAGGATGAGCATCTCTTCGCTTCTCTCGTCAGGTGCAACCTCGCCCGGCCGTTCAAGGTCGAGCCGCTCCATCCACGCAGCAAAGCGCGACTCCATGAAACGACAGAGGTCGGTCGGGGAGTAGATGTAGCCGTCGCCGCGCTTGCGCACTTGTTGCCTGCCTCGCCACCGACCACGCGGCGGGTCCCCAGATCCTATTCCGCGAAGCTCGCGTCGGGAACCGCGGTGTTCGGAACAGCCGGCGGATCGCTCTGGCCCGCCACGGAAGATGAGCATGGCCTGAGAAGTGGCGGGCGACTAGAATCACGCCCCCGAAGGGTATGGCGGAGTCCGCGAAGCGGTTTCTGGAGCGAGGTGTGTTTCTGGATCTGGAGATCTCCGGGTCCGGGGATATCAGGCACGTGGGGGCGACGCGAGGCCACCAGAGCCTCGATCAACGAGACCCGGGCCGACACGCGGGCACCTGGCGGCGCCTCGACGGGTTTGCCGCGGGCGCGGATTACGTCGCGGGGCACAACATCATCGAGCACGACTTGCCGGCGCTCCAGAAGGCGTCGCCCGGCCTCCGCCTAGCCTCCCTTCCGGTCATCGATACGCTCCGGCTGTCGCCGATCGCGTTCCCGGAGATCCCGTACCACCGGTTGGTCAAGGACTACAAGCTGGTCTCGGACTCGATGAACGACCCGGTGGCCGACTGCCGGGCCTCCGCCCAGGTGCTCGGGGACGCCGCGGGGAAGCTGACCGACGTCGCTCGGCATGCGCCTGAGCTTGCCGCTCTCTACCCGACCATGCTCGCGAGCGAGGTGAGCGGCATCGACCTTCTCTTCAAGGCGGTGGGGGCCCGGCCGTTCGACTGGGTGTCCGATCCCGAAGCCCTGAGGGAGCGCTTCGGCCCGCGAGCCTGCACCCGCGCGCTGGAGCGGATGCTCGCGGATCTGCGGGCAACCCGGAGGGGCACGCCGGAGGTTGCGTACGCGTTCGCCTGGCTCACCGCGGCCGGCAGCAATTCGGTGATTCCCTCGTGGGTGAGGCGCAAGTACCCGGAGGTGCCGCGCATGGTCGGACGCCTCCGCGATGTCCCCTGCGGCGACCGCGGCTGCGCGTACTGCTCGCGCATGCATGATCCGCGCGCGCAGCTTCGCGAGTTCTTCGGATACGACGACTTCCGGCCGGTCGCCGGCCGCAACCTCCAGGAGGAGATCGTCCGCAAGGGCCTTCGGAACGAGCCCGTGCTCGCGATCCTCCCGACCGGGGCGGGCAAGTCGCTCTGCTACCAGCTGCCGGCGCTCGTCCGCCACCGGCGGCGCGGGGCCCTGACCATCGTCATCTCGCCGCTCCAGGCGCTCATGAAGGACCAAGTGGACAAGCTCGGGGACGGCTCCGCGGCTGCCATCAACGGGCTGCTGACGCCGCCGGAGCGAGGCCAGGTTCTCGAGAGCGTTCGACTCGGGTACACCGCGATCCTCTACGTGGCGCCCGAGCAGCTCCGCAACCGCTCCTTTGAGCGCACGATCGCCCAACGCGAAATCGGCTGCTGGGTCTTCGACGAGGCGCACTGCCTCTCGAAGTGGGGGCACGACTTCCGTCCCGACTACCTGTACGCGGGGCGGTTCATCCGCGAGTTCTCGGAGAATCACGGCATCCCCGTGGCCCCCGTCTGCTGCTTCACGGCCACCGCGAAGCGCGAGGTCCGCGACGAGATCCTCAACTACTTCCGCGGCGAGATCAAAGCCGACCTCGAGATCTTCGAGGCGCCCGTGGAGCGCGAGAACCTGCGGTTCGAGGTCGAGCAACTGAGCGAGGCCGAGAAGCTGCCGCGCATCGACGAGCTCCTCCTGGAGAGGCTCGGCGAAGGCAACGCGATCATCTACTGCGCTACGCGCAAGCGGACGGAGCAGTACGCCCGGTTCCTGGCCGAGCGGGGCCACGCCGCCGAGGCCTTCAACGCCGGTCTCGATGCGCCCGCGAAGCGCCGCATCCAGGATGCGTTCCTTCGCGGGGACACCCGCGTCATTTGTGCGACGAACGCCTTCGGGATGGGTATCGACAAGGGCGACGTTCGCTTGGTCATCCATGCCGACATCCCTGGGTCGCTCGAGAACTACCTACAGGAGGCGGGCCGAGCGGGAAGGGACCGGCGTCCCGCGTCGTGCGTGCTTCTGTTCGACCCCGCCGACCTGGAGACGCAGTTCCAGCTCGTTTCGACCTCGAGGCTATCGCTCTACGACATCAAGCAGATGCTGCGCGGACTCAGGCGCCGGCTGCGCGGCGCGGAGCCCATCGTGCTCACGTCGGGCGAGCTCCTGCGAAGCGAGGACGTCCACACATCGTTCGACGCGCGGGAGCGGGACGCCGACACGAAAGTGAAGACGGGGGTCGCGTGGCTGGAGCGGGCCGGCTTCCTCAAGCGGAATGAGAACTTCACCCGCGTCTTCCAAGGCAAGCCGCAGGTGCGCTCGCTGGAGGAGGCACGGGCGAAGATGGCCTCCCTCAACCTCTCGGACGCGACCCGGGGGAGGTGGGAGAGGCTCCTTTCGGCGCTCATCAACGCGAAGGCGGACGAGGGGCTGAGCGTCGACGATCTTGCGGAGGTCGGCGTCGCGCAGGACGGCGACGGGGCGGCGATCGGCGAGCACATCCTCCGCACACTCGACTCGATGGCGGAAGCCGGCCTGATCGAGCGGGGTCTCCAGCTCACGGCCTACGTGAAGCTGGGCGTCAAGGGCGCCGCCCCGGGCGTGTTCCAGCGCATCTGCGACCTCGATCGCAGGCTCGTCGAGCTCCTCCAGGAATCCGCGCCGGACGCGGAGGGCGAGGGGTGGCTGCCCGTGTCGCTTCGTGACCTCAGCCACCGCCTGGGATCAGACGACGCGCCGACCAACCCGGAGCAGGTCCGCTCCCTCCTCCAGAGCCTCGCCCTCGACGGCGCCGGCCCGCTCGCCGGGGACCGGGGGAGCCTGCGGCTTCGGCAGAGCGGCCGGCAGCGGTTCGAGGCGAAGCTCCAGCGCTCGTGGGCGGCGGTCGCGGGGACCGCTGAGCTCCGGCGCGCGGTCGCCGGCAAGGCCCTCGACACGATTCTCGATGCCGCGAAGGGGCGCGGCGATGTTCTCGTCGAATTCTCCACGGAGGACATCGCGAGGAGGATCCGCGACGACCTCGCGCTTGCGCAGCGTCTCTCGGATCGGCTCGCGGCGATCGACCGCGGGCTCCTCTTCCTGCACGAGCAGAAGGTGATCGTGCTCCAACACGGGCTCGCGGTCTTCCGACAGGCGATGTCCATCAAACTCGAGGACCAGAAGGGGAGGCGCTATACCGAGAGGGACTACCGCGGCCTGGCCGAGCACTACGGCGAGCGCGTCTTCCAGATCCACGTGATGGGCCGCTATGCGGAGCTCGGCCGGCTCGAGCCCAAACGCATGCGCGAGTTCGTCGCCGGCTACTTCGAGCTGGCGAAGCCGGAATTTGCGCGGCGCTTCGTCAAGGCGAAGGCCGAGGCTCTGGAGCGTTGCACGAGCGAGGAGTCGTATGCGCGGATCGTCACGGACCTGCGGAACCCGACGCAGGAGTCGGTCGTCGCCGCGCCGGTCGAAGGGAACCGGCTGATCCTCGCGGGCCCGGGCTCCGGGAAGACGCGCGTGGTCGTGCATCGCTGCGCGTACCTCCTGCGCGTCGTGCGTGTCCCCGCCCGGTCCATACTAGTGGTCTGCTTCAACCGCAGTGCAGCATGGACGATCCGTCGGCGGCTCCGGGAGCTCGTCGGCGACGACGCGCGCCACGTCACGATCCAGACCTACCACGGTCTCGCGGCGCGCCTCATCGGGCACTCCTTCGCTGCCGGATCGAGCGACACGAGGTCGTTCGACGATCTCATCCGCGACGCCGTGAAGCTCCTCCGCGGCGAGGTGGAGCTGCCGTGGCTCGAGGCGGACGAGCTCCGCGACAGCCTGCTGGACGGCTACCAGTTCATCCTCGTCGACGAGTACCAGGACATCGACGAGCCGCAGTACGACCTCATCTCGGCGATCGCGGGCCGGGCCGAGCAGGATCCGGACGGGAAGCTCTCGATCCTCGCGGTTGGGGACGACGACCAGAGCATCTACGGCTGGCGCGGGGCGAACGTTGAGTTCATCCGGCGCTTCGAAGCGGACTACGGGGCCGAGCGCACGTACCTCGTGGAGAACTACCGGAGCACGAGAAGAATCATCGAGGCAGCGAACCGCCTGATCGGCCACAACCGCGACAGGATGAAGGGCGGGACCCCCATCCATGTCGACAGCCGCCGCCGCGACGACCCCCCTGGGCGAGCCGTGCGCGTGCTCGCGGTCCCCGACGGCGCCGCGCAGGCGGCTGCGATCGTCGGCGAGCTGGACGCGATGCGTGGCGCCGACCCCGGATGGGACGCCTCCGACTGTGCGGTCCTCGCCCGAAGGCACGCGGAGCTCTCGACGATCCGGGCAGCATGCGAGCGTGCCGGGATCCCGGTGCGCTGGGTCGTGCCTCGCAAGAAGGTTCCGCCGCTCACCCGCATTCGGGAGATCCACCGGTTCCTCGGCGGGCTCTCCGGCAGCACGATGAACGCTGCGGATCTCGAGCGACTCATCGAGCGGAATGGCGACTGGAACGGCCT
>WYBS01000088.1 GCA_011525755.1 Planctomycetaceae bacterium | reverse complement strand
GGGCTGCTTCTCCTCCCCGGTCCCCTCCGCGCCCTCGGTCTCCTCCGCGGGCTTCTTCTCCTTGTTCACCTCGCGCTCCCACCAGTCCACCCCCTTCTGGGCGATCGACTCGAGCCACGTCCGCGCCTTCGGGATGTCCTGGCGGACCTGGCCGATCTGGTCGGAGAGCGTCGGGATCGTGAACTTCACGCCGAGGAAGAGGCAGAAGATCAGGACGAGGTAGATGGCGACGATCGACCCGGCGCGGCCGAGGTGCGCCCCCCTCGGCAGCCGGAGCCGCGCCATCCGGTCCACGAGCGGATCGATCAGGTAGGCGACGAAGAGCGCGATCAGGAACGGCGCAAGGACGGCGCGGAGGAGGAAAATGAGCCCGGCGATGATGCCGAGGAACACGAGCAGGAGCACGACGCGCTTGCGCCGCCGGACGGCCTCGAGCCTCTCGTCCATCGCCGCGCGTTGTAACACACGGATGCTACGGCTTGCGCTTCTCGCGCTCTTCGCCGCCCCGGCTGCCGGGCAGGACTTCGACAAGGCGCTCCGGTCGCTCAAGGGCGACGACCGGGAGCGGCGGCGGGAGGCGCTCGACGCGTTCGCCAAGGGGGATCTCGCCCCCGCGACGGCCTACCAGCGCGACCGGGCGCTGGAGACGCTCCGGCGGTTCCTCTCCGACCGCTTCCCCGGGGACGACCGGGCGCAGGCCTTCCGGGCGATCGGGCGGCTTGCGACCGACCGGGGGTACGCGGTGCTCCTCGACCGGCTCGCCTCGGACCCGGACGACCGGGTGCTGGAGGCGGCGGCGGAGGTCTTCCGGACGGCTCCGGGGGCGCTCGCCGACGACACGACGCGGCGGATCGAGGAGGCGGAGGACCCGATCGTGCGGGCGGCCTTCGTGCGGGTGCTCGGGGCGCTGCCGGGAACGGAGGCGCGGACTCGCCTGCGCGCCGCGATGCCGGACCACTGGTGCCCGCGGGCGGCCGCCGCCCACGCGCTCTCCCGGGACAAGTCGGAGGACGCGCTCCCCCTGCTCGTCCATCTCCTCGACTCGGACGACCCGGCGCTCGTGACCGCGGCGATCGAGTCGCTCTCCGCGCTCACGCGGAAGGATCTCGGCAGGGATCCCGCCGCGTGGAAGGCGTGGTTCGAGACGCGGGACAAGGTGGCGCCGATCGAGGAGGCGCTTGCCGGGAAGGAGGGGGGCGCGGGGGGAGGGCCGTGGCCGGACGGCGAGCCCCGCACGACCGCGCAGCCGTCCTTTAGGAAGACGATCGGCGGCACCTACTTCGGCATCCCGGTCACGGGCGGCAAGGTCGCCTTCGTGTGCGACGTGAGCGGGTCGATGCGCTACAAGCTCGAGCTCGCCTACGACCAGCTCTCGCGCGCGGTCAAGGCGCTGCCCTCGACGTCGCGGTTCGAGGTCGTCTTCTTCAACGAGCACGTGTGGCCGTGGCGCGGGCGGCTCTCGCGGGCCGATCCGGTGACGAAGGAGCTGCTCCTCCGCCACCTGCCGACGATCGAGGTGAAGAACTACACGAACCTCTTCGACGCGATCGAGACGGCGCTGGCACTCGAGGTCGAGGAGATCTTCGTGATCTCGGACGGGGAGCCGAACCGCGGCCGGAAGCAGTTTCCGGACGAGATCCTTCTCGAGCTGAAGCGCCTGAACACGAAGGGGACCCGGATCCACACGGTGTCGGTGATCCGGACGGTGGACGGTGACGAGCACGTGTCGGTGCTGAAGCGGATTGCCGACGAGAACGGCGGCCAGCACATCGAGCGCACCCTCCGGTAGTCTTGTCTATCACGGATTGTTAAGACGTAAGCGTCTGTCCGGAAGATAGTTATGGCCGGAGGGTGCGGCACTCGTGCCGCAGGCGTCGGTGGGGGGGCCGGCTCTACTTCGCGGCCCCGCCCGCGAGATCCGCCGACCGGTCGGCAGGCACGCGGTACCGCTCGAGGATCCCCTTGCTGCGCGCGTCGAGGCCTTCCTTCGCGAAGACGATCTCGGCGTCGGTGTCCTCGAACACGATGCGGTGGACGGGGCCGTCGCTTCCCTCGAGGATCTCCACGAGCTCCCGGAGGCTCCGCACCGGCCTCCCGTTCGCCTCCCTGACGATCGAGTCCTCGAAGCCGGTATAGCCGACGTTCAGTTCGTCCGGCAGGACGTCCGTGATGATCACGACCTCCTCCCGATCCGCGTTCGCGGCCGTGCGCATCTCGTACCAGTAGCGCTGGAGGCGTACCGGCACGTCGGCCCACTTGTCCCACGTGTCGTAGTAGTTCGCGGTCAGCGTGGAGAAGACGACGCCGCCGACGACGTAGTACGAGGGCCGCGTCTCGTACTGCCGTCGCGGCACGAGCCAGCCGTACGAGCGCTTGGCCGCGGCGAGCGGGAGCGTCACGTCGAGCGCAGCCCCGTCCCGCAGGAGGTGGAACGTGACCGCGTCGCCGACGTGCTTCCGGTCGATCGCGTAGAGCAGCTCGATCCGCTCGCCGGGCCGGAACTCGATCGTCCCATCGTTCGCGACGCCGTACTCGTCGATGCCCATGAGGACATCGCCCGCGCGGAGCTTCCCGTCGCCCTCGAGCAGCGGCGAGACCTTCGAGAGCAGCACCCCGGACTGGCCGTCGGCCATCCGGTAGTAGCGGCGCAGCTGCGGGTTCTCGAGCACCTGCCACCGGAACACGGCGGCCGGCGTCCCGTCGTTCCTGCCGTCCTCGATGTCTTTCAGGAAGTGCCGCACGACGGGCGCGGGCACCATGTAGCCGATGTTCTGCCCGCCGCTCGCCTGGAACGCGACCCCGACGATCAGGCCGTCGCCGAGGACGGGGCCGCCGCTCGACCCGGGGTTGATCGCCGCGTCCATCTGGCAGACGAGGTTCGCGAACGAGGAGTGGGAGTAGTACTGGCGGTCGATGCGCGAGATCACGCCCTCGGTCACCGCGATCCGCGTCCCGCCCGTGGGGAACCCGAGCGTCACCACGGGATCCCCGGCGGAAGGCATCTTCCCGAGCGCCAGCGGCTCGACGCCCGCGAAGAAGGTGTCGTCGGCCACGGTGAGCAGCGCGAGGTCGAGCTCGTGCGAGACCGCCGCGACCGCCGCGACGTACTTGTCGGCGAGGTCCGCCCGCTGCACTCGCACGAAGGTCTGGTCGCTCACGACGTGGGCATTGGTCAGGATCCGGCCTCCCGGGATGATCGCCCCCGACCCCGTGGAGTTCCTCTGGGAGCGCATCTCCCACGGCCGGCCGTAGTTCGCCTCCTGCGAGGTCGTGTAGACCTTGACGATCGCGGATCGCACGGGGTCCTGCGCGGCCGCGGGCGCGCCGACGAGGAGCAGGATCGCGACGACACGGAGCATGGGCAGCCCTCCGCGGACAAGGATAGCCGTCTTGCCGGAGCAGCACCTTGCCTGCGCGTCCTGCGGCCGCGCGATGGACCGCGTGAAGCGCGGGCCCGCGCGGTTCTGGCGCTTCCTCTACGGGCTCTTCCGGGGGCGCTTTCGCCGCTCAGAGGTGGAGGGGCCCGGGGAGGAGGGGCGGCCCCCGCGCCCCCCCGTGATAGTCTTTTCCGATGGTCAACGACTTCGCGCCCCGCCTCGAGCAGCTCCGGAACCGCGTCCGGCAGGCCCAGGGCAGTCTTTGACCTGCCCAGCCTGACCAAGCGGCGCGAGGAGCTCGAGGCGCGGATGGCCGATTCCGCCTTCTGGGGCAACTCCGCGAAAGCCAAAGAGACCGTCGAGGAGATGAAGCGCCTCAAGGCGACGATCGAGCCCTGGTCGGCCCTCGCGAAGGGAATCGGCGACGCGGCCGAGATGGCCGAGCTGGCCGAGGGCCCCGCCGACCTCGCCGAGGTCGAGAAGATCGTCGCGGATCTCGAGAAGAAGGCCGAGCACCTCGAGTTCCAGCTCATGATGAGCGGCCCGCACGATGCGAACAGCGCGATCCTCTCGGTCAACCCGGGCGCGGGCGGGATCGAGTCGTGCGACTGGGCGCAGATGCTCCTCCGCATGTACACGCGCTGGGCCGAGCGCGCCGGCTTCGGGACGGAGACGGTCGAGATCGTGCCCAACGACGAGGGCGGCATCAAGACCGCGTCGGTCGCCATCCGCGGGCCCTACGCCTACGGCTACCTCCGCTCGGAGATCGGCGTCCACCGCCTCGTCCGCATCTCGCCCTTCGACGCGCAGAAGCGCCGCCACACGTCGTTCGCGGCCGTCGACGTGATGCCCGAGTTCGACGAGGAGATCGAGATCGAGATCGCCGAGAGGGATCTCAGGATCGAGACCTACAGGTCGGGGGGGGCCGGGGGGCAGCACGTGAACAAGACGGAATCCGCCGTCCGCATCACGCACGTGCCGACCGGCGTCGTCGCCGCGTGCCAGAACGAGCGCAGCCAGCACCGGAACCGTGCGATGGCGATGAAGATGCTCAGGGGCAAGCTCTACCGCCTCCAGGAGATGGAGCGCGATGCCGAGCTGAAGAAGCTCTACGGCGAGAAGGGCGAGATCGCGTTCGGGAGCCAGATCCGGAACTACGTCCTCCAGCCCTACCAGCTCGTGAAGGACGTCCGCACGGAGCACGAGACCGGGAGCGTGGACGCGGTCCTCGACGGCGAGATCGACGCCTTCATCGAGGCCTACCTGCGGCGCCACATGGGGAAGAAGAAGCCTGCGTAGCGGGATGCTAGGCATACGGTGTCTGGCACCGTATGCCTCGCTTCCCTTGCAGCGTCGGCTCGTGGTGCTACGCTATGCCCTGCATTCGCGCCGGCGATCGGCGCAAGTCCTTTCATGACAACGATTAAGCGAGCGATCGTCGCTCCCTACGACAAGACCGGGATCGCCGAGTTCGCGCGCGCCCTCGCCGACCGCGGCATCGAGATCCTCTCGACTCACGGGACCGCCAAGGTCCTCGGGGCCGCGGGGCTCAAGGTGATCGAGGTGCAGGAGTACACGGGGTTCCCCGAGATCCTCGGGGGCCGCGTGAAGACGCTGCACCCGAAGATCCACGGCGGGCTCCTCGGGCGGCGCGACGACCCGGAGCACGTGGCCCAGATGGCCGCGCACGGCATCGGGCCGATCGACCTCCTCGTCTTGAACCTCTACCCGTTCGTCCAGACGATCTCGCGGCCGGGCGTGACGCTCGCCGAGGCGGTCGAGCAGATCGACATCGGCGGGCCGGCGATGCTCCGCGCCGCCGCGAAGAACCACGCCCACGTGGTCCCGCTCGTCGACGCGAAGGACTACCCGGAGTTCCTGCGCCGCCTCGACGCCGACGCACTGGACCCCGAGTACCGCCGCGGCCTCGCCGCGAAGGCGTACCGGCACACCGCCCTCTACGACGCGGCGATCGCGCGCTACCTGGGCGACGGCGACCTGCCGCAGACCCTCGTCCTCGGCTTCGAGCGCACGGGCGAGCTCCGCTACGGCGAGAACCCGCACCAGCGCGCCGCGCTCTACAAGGAGCCCGGCGGCAAGGGGATCGCGCAGGCGGAGGTGCTCGGCGAGGGCAAGCAGCTCTCCTTCAACAACATCCAGGACGCGGCGGGCGCCTACGCGACCGTCGCGGACCTGCCCCTTCCGGCCGTCGTCGTCGTGAAGCATGCGAACCCCTGCGGCGCCGCCGCCGGGAAGAGCCTCCTCGACGCGTTCCGCCGGGCCTGGGAGGGCGACCCGATCTCCGCGTTCGGCGGGATCCTCGCCTTCAACGCGCCGGTGACGCCCGACGTGGCGGAGGCCATCGCCGAGCCCGGCCGTTTCGTAGAGGTGATCGTCGCGCCCGGGTTCGACCCCGAGGCGCTCTCGATCCTCACGACGAAACCCAAATGGGGCAAGAACGTCCGCCTGCTCGCCTGCCCGCTCCCGGAGCCCACGGGCTTCGAGATCCGCGGCCTCCCGGGAGGGCTCCTCCTCCAGGAACGGGACGGGAAGGTGACGCAGTCATCCGATCTGAAGACGGTATCGAAGCGCGCGCCGAGCGAGGCCGAGGCGAGTGACCTCGTCTTCGCCCAGCGCGTGTGCAAGCACGTGAAGAGCAACGCGATCGTCCTCGCGAAGGACGCGATGGTCGTGGGTGTCGGCGCCGGCCAGATGAGCCGCGTGGACGCCGCGAGGATCGCCGTCCGGAAGGCGGGCGGAAGGGCGCAGGGGGCGGTGTTCGCCTCCGACGCCTTCCTGCCCTTCAACGACGCGCTCGAGGTCGCCCTCGAGGCGGGCGTCACCGCGGCGATCCAGCCCGGTGGGAGCCGGAACGACGAGGCGTGCATCAAGCTCGCCGACGAGCGGGGCATCGCGATGGTCTTCACGGGTGTAAGGCATTTCCTGCACTGACCCGGAAGGCACATGCAAAACGAATCGATCCAGGACCTGGAGGTCCTGCTGGGGCACTCGTTCCGCGACAAGGGGTTCCTCCTCAACGCGCTGTCCCACTCCTCCATCAAGACCGATAACCGCCCGAGCAACGAGCGCCTCGAGTTCCTCGGCGACTCCGTCCTCGGGCTCATCATCTCCGACGCCCTCTACCGCCGGTACCCGGAGGACGACGAGGGCACGCTCACCCGCATCAAGAGCCAGGCCGTCTCGCGCAGCACGCTCCAGCGGATCGCGGTGGCGATGGGCCTCGACCGGCACATCCTCGTCGGGAAGGGCGTGGCGAAGCGCGAGATCCCCGCGTCGCTCCTCGGCAACCTCTTCGAGGCGATCGTCGGGGCGATCTACCTCGACGCGGGCCTCGCGGCGGCGCGCAAGTTCATCCTGCGCCACCTCGACGTGATCATCGGCGAGATCGTCGAGGACCGCGCGGAGAAGAACTACAAGTCGATGCTCCAGCACTACTGCCAGCGCGAGATGGGCACGGTGCCCGGCTACCGGCTCATCCGCGAGGCGGGGCCGTCGCACCACCGCACGTTCGACGTCGCGGTCATGCTCAACGGCCGCGAGTTCGGGCGCGCGCGCGGCGATTCGAAGAAGGAGGCCGAGCAGGGATCCGCCCGCGCGGCGCTGCTCCACTTCCGCGCCGTGAACGAGGCCGCGAACCAGACGGTGCGGGGCGCGGGCACGGTCCTGAGGATCGGCCCCGACGAGAGCGGGCGCCGCGGCCGGAGGCAGGATCAGCAGGGGGGCCGGGGGCAGCAGCCGCCGCGGCAGCAGCCGCCGCGGGAGCAGCCGCACGCGGAGGGGCAGCCCGGGCCTCACGCGGAGGGCGAGGAAGCCGCGCCCGAGATGCACGCCGCGGGCGAGCCCCTTGCGTCCGGCACGGGGCGCCGGCGCCGCCGTCGCCGCGGGGGGCGCGGTCGCCGCCGTGGCGGGCAGGGCGAGATGCAGGGGCAGCCGCTGGGCGCGGGGCCCCAACCGGCCGAGTCCCACGAGGCTCCGGCCGACGCCGAGCCCGCCCTCGCGGCGGAGTGGTCGCCCTCTCCCGAGCCGCTGCCCCCGGAGCCCCCTCCCGTCCCCCTGCCCGAGGCGGCCGCGACGCCCGAGGCCCCGCAGGAGGCCGCACCGCCCGCCGAGGGCGAGGCGCCGCCCGAGGAGGGGAGCGGGCGCCGCCGCCCGTCCCGCCGCCGGGGTCGCCGCGGCGGCCGGGGCAAGAAGCCCGCTGCGCCTGACACGTCCGCGCAGCCCTAGGGGATGGCGCGGAGCGAGGCGCCGCCGGCCTTCGGGAAGATCGTCGCCCTGCCGCCGCTCGACCTCGCGGAGCGGCCGCGCATCGGCGGGCTCTACGGCGGCTCGCTCGGCCTCGTGCTCGCGCTGCTGCTGCCGGTGGGCAAGCGCGCGCTCGTGCTCCACGCCGACGCGCGCGAGAGCGCGGACCTCGCGGGCGACCTCTCGCTGTTCGGCGTCGAGCGCGAGCGGCGGATGCTCTTCCCCGACCTCGACGACGACGAGCGGGGCCTCGAGCGGCTCTCGATCCTCCAGCGCCTGCGCGACCGGCCCGACGCGGTCGTCCTCTCGTCGATCCAGGCGGCGACGCAGCCCGTCCCCCTTCCTGCCGCGCTCGAGGCGGGCGCGATCCGCCTCGCGCCCGGCACGTCGGCCCCGGGGCCCGGGAACCTCGCCGCGCGCCTCGAGGCGGACGGCTGGACGCGCGTGTCGCTCGTCACCGCGCCCGGCGACTACTCGGCGCGGGGCGACGTCCTCGACCTCTTCCCGCCCGGCGCGGAGTCGCCCGTGCGCCTCGAGTACTTCGGCGACGAGCTCGAGCGGATCCGCGAGTTCGACCCGGACACGCAGCGCGCCGGGGCGTCGATCGAGAAGCTCGATCTCGCGGGCCGCGCGAAGGAGGCGGAGACGGGCACGCTCCTCGACCACTTCGCCGCGGACGAGCCCGTCTTCCTCGCGGAGCCGACGCCGGAGGAGGCGAGGAAGGTCGAGCGCCGCCCGGGCGCCGACCTCGACGCGCTCCGCGGCGGCGACCTGAAGCTCAGGGTGCTCCAGGTCGAGCCCGTGACCGCGGGGCCCGAGCAGCTCCGCGATCGCATCGAGGAGGCGTGCGCGCGGGCGGACCACGCCTTCTTCGCGTGCCGCAACGAGGCGGAGGAGAACCGCGTCAGGAGCCTCCTCGGCGACGGCCCAAGGGGCCCCCTCCGGTTCCTCCGCGGGAGGCTCTCGCGCTCGTTCGAGCTGCCCCTTCGGCGTCTCGTCGTCCTCGGCTACGACGACCTCCTCCAGCACCTGACGCGCCGCCGCCCGGCGCAAAAGCGCATCCAGGGCCGCGCGATCGAGGACTTCCTCGACCTCGAGCCGGGCGACCATGTCGTCCACCTCGCGCACGGGGTCGGCCTCTTCAAGGGCGTCGAGCGGATCGCGAAGGACGGCGCCACGCTCGAGCACTGCGTCGTCGAGTTCCAGGACGGCGTGCGCGTGTTCGTCCCGGTCACGAAGATCGACCTCATCCAGAAGTACGTGGGCGCCTCGGGGCAGCGGCCGCGGCTCGCCCGGCTCGGCGGCGCGCAGTGGGCGAAGGCGAAGCAGCGCGTGAAGGAGGCGGTGACCGACCTCGCGGTGCGGCTCCTCGAGACGCAGGCGATGCGCCAGAAGCGGCCGGGGATCGCGTTCCCGCCGGATACGGATTTACAGCACCAGTTCGAGGCGTCGTTCCCGTACGAGGAGACGCCCGACCAGATCACCACGCTCGAGGCGGTCAAGAAGGACATGGAGACCCCGCGGCCGATGGACCGGCTCATGTGCGGCGACGTCGGCTACGGCAAGACCGAGCTCGCGATGCGCGCGGCGTTCAAGGCGGTGCTCGCGGGGCGGCAGGCCGCCGTGCTCGTGCCGACGACCGTGCTCGCGGCCCAGCACTTCGCGACGTTCCGCGAACGGATGGCGGGCTATCCCGTCCGGATCGAGATGCTGTCGCGGTTCCGGACGGACGCCGAGGCGAAGGTGATCGGGGAGGGGCTCGGGGAGGGGACCGTCGACATCGTGATCGGCACGCACCGGCTCCTCTCGCCGGGGATCGCGTTCAAGGATCTCGGGCTCGTGATCATCGACGAGGAGCAGCGGTTCGGCGTCGAGCACAAGGAGCGGCTCAAGGCGATGCGCGCGACCGTGGACGTGCTGACGCTGACCGCGACGCCGATCCCGCGCACCCTGAACATGGCGCTGCTCGGGCTGAAGGACATCTCGACCTTGACCACGCCGCCCGAGGGGCGGATGCCGGTCGCGACCGAGGTGTCGGCGTTCGACGAGGGGAAGATCCGCGAGTACATCGTGCGCGAACTGCGGCGCGGCGGGCAGGTGTACTTCGTCCACAACCGGATCGAGACGATCCACCGGATCGACCGGCTCGTGGCGACGCTCGTGCCCGAGGCGAGGCGCGCGGTCGTGCACGGCCGGATGCCGCGCCACGAGCTCGAGGACTCGATGATGGCGTTCGTGCGAGGCGAGATCGACGTGCTCGTCGCGACGACGATCATCGAGTCCGGCCTCGACATCCCGAACGCGAACACGCTGATCGTGGACCGGGCGCACCGGATCGGGCTCGCGGACCTCCACCAGCTGCGCGGCCGCGTCGGGCGCGGGCGCCACCGCGGGCACGCGCTCTTCCTCCTGCCGGAGGAGCACAAGGTGGTGGACGAGGTGGCGGAGCGGCGGCTCAGGACGATCGAGGAGCACGCGGGGCTCGGCTCGGGCTTCCGGATCGCGCTCAAGGACCTCGAGATCCGCGGCGCCGGGAACCTCCTCGGGGCGGAACAGTCGGGATACATCGCGGACGTCGGCTACGAGCTCTACTGCCGGCTGCTCGAGGACGCGGTGAAGGAGCTCCGGATGGAGCGCGTCACCGAGGCCACGGACACGTACGTGGACCTGCACGTCGCGGCGGGGCTTCCCGACGACTACGCCGGGGACGAGTCGCTGAAGCTCGGCTTCTACCGGCGGATCGCGTCGGTCGCCACGGCCTCGGACCTCGACGGCCTGCGGGCGGAGATCGAGGACCGGTGCGGGAGCCTGCCGGAAAGCGGGAAGCGGCTCTTCGACGTGGCGCGGCTCAGGATCCTCGGCCAGGAGCACGGGGTCGCGCGGTTCTCGATGGAGAGGGACGGGACGCTCCAGATGACCGTCGCGGACCCGGGGCGGGCGCTGCCGTTCCTGCGCGGGAAGCTCGGCCGCTCGCTGCGGCAGCCGCGCGACGGGCTCGCGATCGTCGCGGAGCCGGTGAGGCCCGCGTCGCCGGAGCGCGCGCTGGCGCGGTTCCTCGACCTGCTGGCGTAGCGGGGGGCGCGGGCGGCCCGCTGCCCCCCGCGCCCCCCTCCTTCAAGTCCCTTTGGATCAGGCGAGGTCGAAGCGGTCGAGGTTCATCACCTTCGCCCACGCCGCGACGAAGTCCTTCACGAACTTCTCCCGGCCGTCCTCGCACGCGTAGACCTCCGCCAGCGCCCGGAGCTGGGAATTCGAGCCGAAGACGAGGTCGACGCGCGTGGCGGTCCACTTGAGCGCCCCGGTCGCGCGGTCCCGGCCCTCGAACACGTCCTTGTCCGAGGAGGTCGCCTTCCAGGTCGTGCCCATGTCGAGGAGGTTCACGAAGAAGTCGTTGGTGAGCGTCTCGGGCCGCTCGGTGAAGACGCCGTGCTTCGACTGCCCGGCGTTCAGCACGCGCATGCCGCCGAGCAGCACCGTCATCTCCGGCGCCGTGAGCGTCAGCAGCTGCGCGCGGTCGACCAGCATCTCCTCCGCGGACATCGTGAACTTCGCCTTCTGGTAGTTGCGGAACCCGTCGGCCACCGGCTCGAGCACGGCGAACGACTCCACGTCCGTCTGCTCCTGCGCCGCGTCCATGCGCCCCGGCGCGAAAGGCACCTTCACGTCGTGGCCGGCCTTCTTCGCCGCGGCCTCGACGCCGGCGCAGCCCGCGAGCACGACCAGATCGGCGAGCGAGACCTTCTTGCCGCCCTTCTGCGCGCTGTTGAACTCGCGCTGGATGCCCTCGAGGGTCTTGAGCGTCTTCGCCAGCAGCTCCGGCTGGTTGACCTTCCAGTCCTTTTGCGGCGCGAGGCGGATCCGCGCGCCGTTGGCGCCGCCGCGCTTGTCGGAGCCGCGGAACGTGGACGCCGACGCCCAGGCGGTCGAGACCAGCTGCGAGATGGGGAGCCCCGAGGCGAGGATCCTGCTCTTCAGGGAGGCGATGTCCTTCTCGTCGATCAGCTTGTGGTCGACCGCCGGGATCGGGTCCTGCCAGATCAGGTCCTCCTTCGGGACCTCGGGGCCGAGGTAGCGGGCGCGCGGGCCCATGTCGCGGTGGGTGAGCTTGAACCACGCGCGGGAAAACGCGTCCGCGAGCTGGTCCGGGTTCTCCATGAAGCGCCGCGAGATCTTCCCGTAGGCGGGGTCGAACCGGAGGGACAGGTCGGTGGTCAGCATGGCCGGCGCGTGACGCTTCGACTTGTCGTGCGCGTCCGGCACCGAGCCTGCCCCCGCACCCCCCCTCGGTCGCCACTGGTGAGCGCCTGCCGGACTCTTCGTGAGCTCCCACTCGTAGCCGAACAGGTTCTTGAAGAAGTTGTTGCTCCACTTCGTGGGCGTCGTGGTCCAGGTGACCTCGAGGCCGCTCGTGATCGTGTCCTTGCCCTTGCCGGTGCCGTAGGTGCTCTTCCAGCCGAGGCCCTGCTCCTCGATGCCGGCGGCCTCGGGCTCGGGGCCGACGTGGGAGGCCGGGCCCGCGCCGTGGGTCTTGCCGAAGGTGTGGCCGCCCGCGATCAGCGCGACGGTCTCCTCGTCGTTCATCGCCATCCTGGCGAAGGTCTCGCGGATGTCCTTCGCGGCCGCGACCGGATCGGGGTTGCCGTTCGGACCCTCCGGGTTGACGTAGATGAGGCCCATCTGCACGGCCGCGAGCGGGTTCTCGAGGTTCCGCTCGCCGGAGTAGCGCTTGTCCTCGAGCCACTTGCTCTCGGAGCCCCAGTAGACGTCCTCCTCCGGCTCCCAGACATCCTCGCGGCCGCCGGCGAAGCCGAAGGTCTTGAACCCCATCGACTCGAGGGCGACGTTGCCGGCGAGGACCATCAGGTCGGCCCAGGAGATCTTCCGGCCGTACTTCCGCTTGATCGGCCAGAGGAGCCTTCGCGCCTTGTCGAGGTTGGCGTTGTCGGGCCAGCTGTTCAGGGGGGCGAAGCGCTGCTGGCCGGCCCCGGCGCCGCCGCGGCCGTCGCCGGTGCGGTAGGTGCCGGCGCTGTGCCACGCCATGCGGATGAAGAGCGGGCCGTAGTGGCCGAAGTCCGCCGGCCACCAGTCCTGCGAGTCGGTCATGAGCGCGTGCAGGTCCTTCTTGACCGCCGCGAGGTCGAGGCTCTCGAACTCCTTCCTGTAGTCGAAGCCCTTCCCCATCGGGTCGGACAGCGGCGAGTGCTGGTGCAGGATCCCGAGGTTCAGCTGGTTGGGCCACCAGTCCCGGTTCGACGCCCCCCTGAGTCCGCTGGTCGTTCCGCCCGTCACCGGGCACCCCTTGTCCTCTTTCATCTCCGGCTCTCCTCCCGTCGCGTTCGGGTCTTCTCGTCTGAGGTCGCGCGGCAGCGCGCCCCATGCTACCGCACCCGTCCACGGCCGCCCCTGCCGGCGGCCGGCGTTGCCGGGGCGCGCGGCGGTCGCGTCTCAGCCGCGGGAGAAGAACCCGCGCAGGAACGCCGCCGTCTCCTCCGAGATGCCGACGATCTTGTTCGTCGCCTGGCGGTAGAACTTGAAGTTGAGCTCGGTCTCGGGCCGGCCGTCGTCCCAGTCGGAGAACGGCCTGAGCTCGCTCCGGCCGAGGCGCCTCCTTGCGAGCGCGGTGCGACGGACGGTGATGCTCACGCACGGCGTCTGTCGGGCGATGCCTGGTCTCCTCGGGATCGCCTTGGCCGAGGCGACGACGCCGCTCGCGACGAGACCCGAGCCGCCTTCGTTCTCGCTCGCGAAGAGGAAGATCGTATCGCCCTTGGCGATGCGCTTGCCGCCGTACATCGTCTTCTGCCGGGGGAACGCGAACGTCCCCTTCCGCGGGTCGCGGATCTCCGTCTTGATCGCGAAGTTCATGCTTCTCTCTCGCGCCGCGCGTACCTGTTGCAAGCCATGCGCCTACGAGTAGGAGGCGCCGAACCCGAAGTAGAGCACATTGAGGGCGAAGCTGAAGGCGGGATGGAAGAAGAAGTCGAAGACCTGCCAGGCGACGAGGATCCCGATCAGCCCGAGCTGCGGCGTGCTCCAGAGCAGGTTCTGGTAGCGCGGGACGAGCCGCTCCGGAAGCAGGAGCATCACGCCACCGCTGCCGTCGAGCGGGGGCAGCGGCAGCAGGTTGAAGACGGCGAGGAGAAGGTTCAGCGCGAAGACGCTGCCGATGAGATATCCGACGGCGTGCCAGGTGCTGTCGGGGCCGGCCGTCGCGGCGGTCACGTCGGCAAAGCCGATCCTCTCCGGCGGATAGAACACCCCCGCGAGCACGCCGACGTTGATGAGGATGCCGGCGGCGAGCACGAGGAGCAGGTTCGCCGCGGGACCCGCGAGCGCCATCCACGCGGCGCGGTCCGGGTGCCGCCCGGCCCAGCGGGGGTCGTAGGGCGCGCTCGCGAACCCGAGCGGCCACCCCGACACGAGGACCGAGATCAGCGGGAGCACGACCATGCCGAAGGGCTCCCGCCGGATGTGGTTCCGGGGATCGAGGGAGACCTGGCCCCCGCGGTAGGCGGTCGGGTCTCCGCCTCGCAGCGCCGCCCATGCGTGGGCCGCCTCGTGCAGCGTCGTCGAGTAGAGGAACACGACATAGAAGACGAGCCCGTTCACGAGCTCGGGCTTCATCGCCGCCCCCTGACCGCGCTCCTCATCATCGTGCCGCCGCGGGCGGCGCGCCCCATGCTATCGCACGCGCCGCGCGAGCGCCGGTCGCCCGCGCAGGCAGCGGCTCCTCACGCGTCGCCGCCGAACGCCGCGTGGAAGCGGATCGGGCCGTCCGGCAGGTGCCCGCGGAGCAGATTGACCATGAAGAACTCGGGCGGCTGGCCGGGAGGGGCGCTCCCCGGCGAGAGCCTGAACCCGAACCGGGAGTAGTAGGAAGGGTCGCCCGTCAGGATGCAGCCTCTCGCGCCCAGCCCGGAGACGGCTTCCAGTCCAGCGCGAACCAGCATGGACCCGATTCCGCGGCGTTGATGGGCCGGAAGCACGGCCAACGGGCCCAGCGCGTACCAGTCGGGCGTGCCGTCCGGCGCGTGTGCAGGCGAGAAGGCGACATGGCCCACGATCGTGCCTCGGCGTTCGGCGACCAACGACAAGGACAGTGCGTGCCCCGCGCGAAGCGCGTCGACGAGCTCCGGCTCGTCCCCTTCGGCGTAGGGCATGCCGGAGAAAGCCGAGCGGACGAGCTCCCGGATCGCATCGACGTCTCCGGAGCGTTCCGGGCGGATCGTGACTTCCGACTTCATCTGCCTCAAGCCGCGTCGCGAGCGGCGCGCCCCATGCGTGTGCACCCGTCCCTCGCGCGCCCCTCAGGCGCCACTCAAGGGCGCCGCAACCTCCACAGCTGCACCACGAATGTCATCGTACCCAAGGCGAAGAACGCCGCACCCCACCACGAACGCACCCAGAAGCCCAGCGCCGTCAACGCCGAGGATAGGAGGGTCAGCGTCCATAAGGTCCGTCGCCCAGTCGCGCGAGCGATCTGGTCAAGCGCCCCTGACGGTGTCACCGGTGCGAGATCGGCGAGGCTCACTTCGAGTGGCAGCAGGGTCCGTGCGAGAAACGCCACCAGAAGGAGGTAGGCCGCGACAAGAAGCGAAACGAGCAGGAGCAGCCACGGCCATGTGGGCATGTCCGCGATGGTGGCGACGACGACAAGAACGAGCATGACCGCATGGAACCACGTGACGACCCGCTTGATCCGACGCTCGTCGTCCGGCGACACGGCATACACTTTCCGGCCGAACGGGCAGATCACGCGTCGCCCTCGCGCGTCCGTCCGGAAGATGTTGGCCGTGAAAGCGTCGAAGTACGACATCGCTCCGATGTCCGCTTAACGTCTTGCCGCTCCGCCGCGCAGCGGAAGACCCCATGCTACCGCAGTTTCGCTTGGCGCGCCCGCCGCTCGACGGCGGCAGCGGCCTGTCAGGCGCCGCGAGGCCCCGGCGGCGGTACCTGTTGGCGTGGCCAATCGGCGCCCGCCCCTGGCCCGAGAACGTGCCAGTGCATGTGGGGCGTGACGCCAGCGGCCGCGAGGTTGGTGCGGACGTAGAAGCCGTCACCGCCGGTGAGCCGGAGATTGGATGCCGTCGCCTGGACGGCCAGGACCATCGATGTCAGCAGGGAGCCGTCAAGCGCAGCCGGATCCAGCAGGGAGACGACGTGAGTCTTCGGGATGACGACAACGTGGATGTCCGCGACAGGTCTCGGATGATGAAAGGCGAGGACGTTCTCATCCTCGAAGACGCGATCGACTTGCAGCGCGCCCGAGAGGACATCCTCGCAGTACCAGTCTCGCTTCGTCATGCGTGCGCCCACATCCTGCAGCTCAGCCGCGAGCGGCGCGGCACATGCTACCGCTCGGCGTGACCGCTGCTCGCCGGCTGCAGCGGCCTGTTGGACGGCCCGATGGCGCCAATCGACGGCATCGCCCGCACCGCATCGCCTCACGGGCGCCGAGGGTCCTCCATGCAGACGAGAAGAGGCCGACGGCAAGGGACCTGCACCCGAGGGCGAGGTGCTCCTCAGACGGCTCTTCCGCAGAAGCGCGGGGGGGGCGAGGCCGCGACCCTGCGGCGCTTCGGCCGGAAGGACGACGGAAGTCGCGGCGACGGGTCGCGGGGCGTCGTGGCCCCCCGCTGGTACCTTGGCCCCGATGCGCGCTGTCCCGCTGGGGCTCCTTCTCCTCCTTTCGGTACCGGCCCGGCCGCAGGAGGGGCCGCCCGAGCCGTCGCCCTACGCGGCGATGGGGTTCCCCGTCACGTTCAACGAGGAGATCATCACCGCGAACGACGTCGCCCGGTTCCTCGGCGACCTCCCGCTCGACCAGATCGACCCGACCACGCTCCGGCGCAACCGCGACCTCCTCATCCTCAGGAAGATCAACGAGCGGATCGCCGCCGACCTCGCGATCGAGGTGGGGGACGCCGAGGTGGCCGAGGTCATGCGGCGCCAGATCGAGATGCGGCAGGGCGAGGCGAAGTTCTACGAGTGGCTCGCCCAGCAGGGCATGACGCTCGAGCGCTTCCGGATCGAGCAGCGCCAGATGATCATCGACCAGCTCCTCCGGATCCTCCTCCAGAACGGCGTCTCGCACGACCACCGGCAGCTCCTGCCCTGGCGGGTCGGCCCGACGCCACGCGAGGTCGAGATCGCCTTCAAGAACGACCCCGAGCAGCGCGGCGGCGAGGCCCGCGTACGCCGCATCTCTTTCAAGGTGAGCGCCGATCCGAAGATGCGATCCGCGCTCTCCGCGAAGCTGGTTACGGAAGGCATGACGGCGGAGCAGGTCGCGGAGGAGCTCGAGAAGGACGTCCGCCCCCGCGTCGATGCCGCCGTCGCCGCCCTCAAGGGAGGAAGGCCCTTCGCCGACGTCGCGCGCGACCACGGCGCGAAGGACGTCGACGCGATGGCCGCGCAGTGGGTGACCCCCGGCGTGACGACCGCGGCCGACAAGTTCCTCACGACGGCCGAGCCGGGCACGTGGTCCGAGCCCATCCGCACCCAGGCCGGGGAGTACGAGATCGTCCTCCTCGTCGAGCGGACGAGCCCGTCCGAGCGGAAGGTCACGGATCCCGCGGTCGCCGACGAGTACGCCCGCAGGATCCGCACGCTCCGGGCCACGAAATGGGAGAACTTCCTGCGCCTCCGGGCGCTCAGCGCCTCCACGGTCGAGCCGCCGCGGGTCAAGGAGGAGGTGCGGAAGCTGATCCTCGCGTCGCTGAAGGAGGCCGAGGACGCCCTCAACGCGCTCGGGCTCCGGTAGGATAGGGGGGGCTTCGGGGGCCGTCCCCTTGCCCCCGGACCCCCTCCTAACCCCTTTAGAGGGAATGGCTTACGCTCTTTTCGAACCGTTTCCCGCCTCGTCCGTTTCCCATTTGGTAAGCGGCCGAACCGGTCGGTAGGATGGCGGTTTAGGCCGCAAGAGAGGTCATAACAGCGATGCGAATGATCAGCGAACGCCGTCTCGAGGAGGCGGGCTTCGAGGGCGCCGTACAGGAGATGGTCAAGATGGCCCCGTGGTGGCTCATCTCGGCCGTGTTCCATGGCGTCGCCCTCCTCATCATGTGGCTGATCCCGATGGCCGTCGAGGTCAAGGCGCCCATCGCGCGGATCGAGTCGTCCGCGCAGGAGGCCATGGAGGAGCCCGAGGTCCCCATCGAGGAGCCGGAGCCGGAGATCCCCGAGGAGCAGATCGTCGAGAAGATCGAGACCGAGGAGCTCTCCGACCACAACGAGGTGGACACGGACAGCGAGTTCGAGGAGACCGCCGGCGAGGACGGCATCTCCGACGCGCCGTTCACCGGCCCCTCGACGAACTCGGCGATCGGCCTCGGCGGCGGCGCGGGCGGCGGCAAGCGCGGCCGCGGCGGCCGTCGGAACCTGAGGGCTGGCGGCGGCTCGGGCCTCACCGAGAACGCCGTCGAGCTTGGCCTCAAGTGGCTCGCGGACCACCAGGACGTCGACGAGGACGGCAAGTGGGACTGCGACGACTTCATGAAGCACGACCCGGCCGACGACAAGTGCGACGGCGCGGGCGGGGCGCTCTACGACGTCGGCGTCACCGGGCTCGCGATCCTCGCGTTCCTCGGCGCCGGGTACACGGACCGCGGCTCCGCGAAGGAGAACAAGTACGCGAAGAACGTGCGCGCCGGCCTCCGCTACCTCATGCAGAGCCAGTCGGACGACGGCGTCTTCGGGACGCGCGCGACGCACGCCTTCATGTACAACCACGCGATCGCCACGCTCGCCATGTGCGAGGCGTTCTGGATGACGCGAAACCCACGCTACAAGAAGCCCGCGCAGGACGGGCTCAACTTCATCGCGATGGCGCGCAACCCGTACCTCGCGTGGCGCTACGAGCCGCGCGGCGGCGAGAACGACACCTCCGTCACCGGCTGGTGCGTGATGGCCCTGAAGTCGGGCAAGTACGCGGGTCTCGAGGTCGACCCGGACGCCTTCGAAGGCGCCCGCCAGTGGATCGACAAGATGACCGAGCCGAACTTCGGCCAGGTCGGCTACAACTCGGCCGGCGGCTCGCCGGCGCGCCCGGAGGGCAAGCAGGACAAGTTCCCGCCGGAGAAGTCCCACTCGATGACCGGCGTCGGCATCCTCTGCCGCATCTTCCTCGGCGAGGACCCGAAGACGAGCGAGATGATCAAGAAGGGCGCCGACCTGTGCGTGGGCGTGCCGCCGAGGTGGAATCCCGACGACGGCTCGATCGACATGTACTACTGGTACTACGCCACGCTCGCGATCTTCCAGGTGGGCGGAACCCACTGGCGGAAGTGGAACGAGGCGATGGTCGAGGCGATCGTGAAGCACCAGAACCTCCAGGGCTCGGGCTCGCGCACGGGCTCCTGGGACCCGATCGGGTGCTGGGGCGACGACGGCGGCCGCGTCTACTCGACCGCGGTGCTCGTCATGTGCCTCGAGATCTACTACCGCTACGACCGCGTGTTCGGCGTGAAGTAACCTCTCTCGAATCCGAAGCGGCCGCCCCTCCGACGGGCGGCCGCTTTCCATTTGCCGCCGTCGGGCCTCGCGCGCGAAGCCGGGCGCGGCGCGTGCGGATCCGGGGGGGCTCCGGGGGCCTCAAGGGGTCGTGGCACGGCGGGTCGGGCCCTATACTCTCCCAATGCCCATCGCCACCAACGTGCGGGGCGCCCTCGAGCGCGCCTCGTGGATCCGGCGGATGTTCGAGGCCGCGAACAAGCTGCGGGCGGAGCGCGGCGACGCCCTTGTCGCCGACATGAGCCTCGGCAACCCCTGCAACGAGCCGCCCGCCGCGTTCTTCGAGGCGCTCGCCGCCGAGGCGCGGGACCGCACGGGGCTCCGCCACCGCTACATGACGAACGCGGGCTACCCGGAGGTCCGAGAGGCGGTGGCGCGCCACCTCGCCGGGCGCACGGGGCTCCCGTACGAGGCGGCCGACGTCTGCATGACGATCGGGGCGGCGGGGGCGCTCAACATCCTCCTCCGGACGCTCCTCGACCCGGGCGACGAGGTGATCCTCTCGAGTCCCTGCTTCGTCGAGTACCCGTTCTACGTCGAGAACTACGGCGGCGCCTGCTGCATGGTGCCGCCGGGCGAGGGTCTCGTCCCGGACGCGGCGCGCCTCGCCGACGCGTGCACCGCGAACACGCGCGCGGTGATCCTGAACGCGCCGAACAACCCGAGCGGCCGCATCTACCCCGAGCGCTTCTACCAGGACCTCGCCCGCGCCCTCGCGATCCGCTCGGCGCAGCTCTCTCGCGCCATCTACCTGATCTTCGACGACCCGTACCACCACCTCTGGTTCACCGAAAGGCCGCCGCCGGAGCCCGCGCGGAGCTACGACCAGGTGCTCTACGTCTCGAGCTTCTCGAAGGACCTGGGCCTCGCCGGCGACCGCATCGGCTACGTCGCGATCCACCCCGGCGCGGCGGATCGCGAGGACCTGCGGCGCGCGCTGCCGTTCGCGCTCCGCGCGCTCGGCCAGGTCAACGCGCCGGCGACGATGCAGCGGGTCGCGGCCCGCCTCATCGACCACCCCCGCGACGACGTGCGGGCGTTCTACCGCCGCCGCCGCGACCGCCTGGCCGGGGCGCTCGCGGAGATGGGCCTCGAGCATCCGCCGCTCGACGGCGCCTTCTACGCCTTCCCGAAGTGCCCCGAGCCGGACGACATGGTGTTCTGCCGCCGGATGCTCGACAAGGGCCTCGTGCTCGTGCCGGGCAGCGCGTTCGCGACGCCCGGGCACTTCCGGATCAGCTACGCGGTGGACGAGGACGTGCTCGAGCGCGGCATCTCGATCCTCCGGAAATCGCTCTGACGGCGAGTCGGGGGGGCTCCGGGGGCCGGGGCGCCCGGGGCCGCATCCGCGGCGTGTCGGCCGCCGGTGTCAATGTCACGAGTTTCGTAAGAACTCTCCCCGTACCGTATAGTCGCCCGGATGCGGTTCGACTCCGTCTCGGTGCTCGGGGGCGCGGGGCTCGTCGGCTACCAGGTCTGCCGGAGCCTCCTCAAGGCGGGCGTCACGAAGCGGATCTCCGTCGTCTCCCTCGGGCGCGCGGAGGTCGAGCGCGCGGTCTTAGAGCTCAGGGCGGAGTTCCCCGCCGCGGAGGTCGTCGGCCGCTACGGCAACGTCTTCGCCCGCGGGAAGCTCGCGGATCTTTCGGCCCCCGAAGCCCCCCCCGTGAACGACCGCAAGGACCCCGCGCGGCGGCGGAAGCTCCTCAGTGACATCTACGAGAGCTTCGACGACGCCCGCGAGCACTCCGCCCTGATGGCGCTGATGCGCGAGCTGAAGCCGTCGGCGGTCGTCGACTGCATCAACACCGCGACCGCGATCTCCTACCAGGACGTGCCCACCTCGGCGAAGCAGCTCATGGCCGACCTCGGGCTCCGCGGCACCGCAGGCCACGCCAGTCCCGCGCAGCTCGAGGAGGATCTCCAGGGGCTCCTCGCGTCGATCGAGATCCCGCAGCTCGTCCTCCACGTGCGGCTGCTGCACGCGGCTCTCACGGAGGCGAAGACGGAGATCTACCTGAAGGTCGGCACCACCGGCACGGGCGGGATGGGGCTCAACATCCCCTACACGCACGGCGAGGACAAGCCGAGCCCGACGCTCATGGCGAAGACCGCGGTCGCCTTCGCGCACACGGGGCTCCTCTTCCTCGCGGCGCGCACGGCGGACGGCCCCGTCTTCAAGGAGCTGAAGCCCGCCGCGATGATCGGCTACAAGTCGGTCGAGGTCCACCAGGTGCCCGGATACGTCTGGGAGCGGAGCGGCGAGCGGTTCGTGAAGCGCCACGCCCCCGCGCGCCCGCTCTTCGAGGCGCAGAGGGCGTCGCTCGACGAGCCGCTCGACACGCGGCCGGACGCGTCGCGGTTCCCTGAGCGGCGGTCGAGCGGCGGCAAGCCGCGGACGCTCCGCCTCGCCTGCGTGAACACGGGCGAGAACGGGTGGTTCGCGGAGGGCGAGTTCGAGGCGATCACCGCGCTCCACCAGATGGAGATGATCACGCCCGAGGAGATCGCCGAGGTCGCGGTGCAGGAGCTTTGCGGCCGCTCGACGGGCCGCGACGTGCTCTCCGCGCTCGACGGATCGATCCTCGCTCCGACCTACCGCGGCGGCCTCCTGCGGCAGGCGGCGATCGACCGGCTGCAGCAGATCGACCGCGAGGGCGCGGTGCCGTCGGTCGCGCTCGGCGACCTCGGCCCGCCGCAGCTCTCGAAGTACCTCTTCGAGCTCTACCTGATGCGCGAGCTCTGGCCGACCGTCGCCGAGGCGGTCGCGAGCCTGCGTGCGCCGGACGCGGGGACAAAGCTCGCGGTGGCGCTCGACGAGCGGCCGGACCTCCGCGACGCGATCATCTCGGTCGGGATCCCGGTCCTCTTGCCGGACGGGAAGACGTTCCTCCGCGGGCCCGAGGTGAAGATCCCGGGCTACGACCCGTCGGTCGCGCCGCGGAAGGCGACGCCAGCGGAGATCGACCGCTACGCGCAGAAGGGGTGGGTGGACCTCCGGGCGCCCGCGCTGCTGCGCTGGGCGGACCGGCTGCGGCGGGTGGTCGACTCCTACCGGCTCGCGGCGAGCGGCGCGTCGGAGGCGATCAGCCGCGAGAGCTACGGCCGCGAGGACTTCCGGGTGGGCGAGATCGTCGCCTGGATCTTCGCGAACGAGCCCGAGTTCCTCGGCTACAGGATCAAGTGATCCGGGCCTCGCCGACCCGCAGCGGCGAAGGCGGGCGGCCCCCGGACCCCCTCGGCCTCGCCCTCAAGGCGGGCGCCGATCGGGCTACTTGCCCGCGGCGGCGAGGCTGTTGACCGCGGCGGCGAGGCGGCTCTTGATCCGCGACGCCGCGTTCTTGTGCACGCGGTTCCGCTTCGCGGCCTTGTCGGCGAGCTGCTGCGCCTTCGCGAACTCGCGGGCGGCGGACGCGCGGTCGCCGGCGGCGACGGCGGCGCGCACACGCTTCACCTGCGAACGCATGGCGGCGATCGCCGCCCGGTTGCGCTCGCGGCGCGCCTCGTTCTTGCGGATGTTCTTCTTCGCGGTACGGGAATGGGCCATGGGGGGTCCTTGGGGGGGTCAGCTTTCGAGCGAGAGTGTACTCCGGCTTTCGCCGCCTTCCAGCTTGCGGAGCCGCTCGCCCACGTCCTTGAAACCGATGTCGAACTCGTAGATCCGGCCGAATTCGGCCTTGGCGTCGGCCGGGCGGCCCATCCGCTCGAGGGTATCGCCCTTCTCGTAGAGGATCTCCTTCACCCGCTCCGACATGCCGCTCTGGCCTTCCATGGCCTGCTCCAGCTGGCGTAGCGCGAGGTCGTGCTGCCCCTTCGCCTTGAAGGAGCGCCCGAGGCGCAGGTGGGACTCGCTCCGGAACTTCGGGTCGCGGACCGTCTGCTGGAACTCGGTGATCGCCCCGTCGACCTGGCCCTGCTCGAAGAGGAGGTCGCCGAGCTTGAAGCGGAGGTTCAGGTCGGTCGGGTAGGCCCTCACCCGCTCGCGGAGGTGCGTCGTGCGCACCGTCAGGAGCTCCGCTTCCGTGCGCTTCGCCTCCTCCTTCTTCCCGTCGCGCAGGAGGTCCATGCGCCGCTCCTCCAGCCGGTCGATCTCGAGGTCGCCCTTCGCGAACTGGTACACGAGGTTCTGGGGCTCCTTCGCGATCGCCTTGTCGGCGGCGGCGAACGCATCGTCCCACCGCTTCATCTTCTTGCACGCCTGCGCGAGCTCGAGGAAGAGCTCGGCCGTCTCGCCCTTCGCGAGGCGCGCCTCGATGTCGCGCTTCCTCGTCTCGAGGTCCTCGTCGGTCCGGTGCAGGCGCGCGTCCTGCTCGATCTTCCCGAGCGCGTCCTTGTCCTTCACGAGGTCGCGCGAGGAGCGCGCGGTCTCGAACCCGGTCTCCTTGAGCGACGCCTCGGCGGCGAGGTTCTTGCGCGCCTTCACAGCGTCCTGGTCGTGCGGGTTGAGCTTCACGGCGCGGTCGAAGACCTCGTGCGCCTTCCGGATCTCCCCCGCCTTCCAGAGCAGGTTGCCGAGCTTCTTCAGGACGCTCGTGTCGGCCGCGTGGTGCTCCGCCGCGGTCTCGTAGGCGAAGATCGCCGCCTGGAGGTGGCCGGCGGACGCGGCCGCGTCCCCGAGCGCGATGTTGACGGCCCTGTTCTTCGGGTCCTTCGTGAGGAACTTCTCGCAGGCCATCATGTAGGCCTCGGGGTTCCCCTTCTTCCCGAGCCCCGCAACGAACATCCCGAGGCGCGCCGGGAAGCCGAAGACGGCGACCACCCCCTTGCCCGGGTAGCTGTGCTCGTACTTCTTGAGCTCAGCCTTCCGGAGCAGCTCGCGCGCCTCGCGGCTGTTCGGGGCGAAGGAGACCGCCTGCAGGAGGATCTCGATCGCGTAGTCGAAGCTCTTCTTCTTGAGGGCGTCTTCGCCCTTCTCGATCAGCTTGGCGATGTTCATGGGCGGGAGCTCCAACTTGTAGCCCGGGGAATCCGCCCCGTCAAATGGGGTTCCCGGGGAGGGGGGCGCGGGGGGAGGGGCGGGACGCCGGCCTTCACCGAGCCGCTAGACTTAGGGGGTCGAATGCGAATCCTCTTCTACCCCGACCCCGTGCTCCGGAAGCGGGCCCGGGACGCTGACCCGCGCGCGAAGGGCCTCCGGGAGCTCGTCGACGAGATGCTCAAGACCATGAAGGAGGCGAGCGGCGTGGGCCTCGCGGCGCCCCAGGTGGGGGAGAGCGTGAGGCTCTTCGTCGCGAGCGACACGGGCGAGATCGAGGACGCGATGGTGTGCCTGAACCCGAAGGTGGAGCCTTTCGGCCCGTTCGCCCAGATGGAGGAGGGCTGCCTCTCCGTCCCCGGCGTGCGGAGGGACATCCGGCGCTCCGAGAGCGTGCGCCTCAAGTGGACCGACCTCGAAGGGAAGCCGCAGGAGGGGGAGTTCCACGGCCTCCTCGCCCGGATCATCCAGCACGAGTGCGACCACCTCGACGGTGTCCTCTTCTTCGAGCGCATGAGCGAGGCGGACCGGCTCTCGATCCGGGACGACCTGAAGGCGCTCGAGGAGCAGTTCAGCCCGCGGTGAGGCGCCTCGACCTCGATCGCGTCCGCCCGGGGGACCTGCGCGAGCCGGTCGCGACGATCGGCGTCTTCGACGGCGTCCACCGCGGCCATCGGCAGCTCCTCTACGAGCTCTCCCTTTGGGCGCGCGCCACGGGCGGCGAGAGCGTCGTGATGACGTTTCCCCGCCACCCGCTCGAGGTGCTGCGCGACGAGAAGGTCGCGCCGCTGCTCTCGCTCGAGAACCGCCTTCTCGAGCTCGAGCGGCACGGCATCGACGCGACCGTGCTGCTCGACTTCGCCGCGATCCGGAACCTCGGGCCTCGGGAGTTCCTCTCGGAGGTCGTGCTCGGCCGCCTCGGGTGCCGTCGCCTCCTCCTCGGGTTCGACAGCAGGATCGGGAAGGACCGCACGGGCGACGCCGCGCGCGTGCGCGAGGAGGGGGGATCGCTCGGCATCGACGTGCGCGTCGCGAGCCCTGTGCTCGACAGGGAGGGAAAGAAGATCGGGTCGAGCGCGATTCGCGAGGCCGTCTCGAAGGGCGACCTCGAGCGCGCCGCGAACCTCCTCGGCCGGCCGATGACGCTCCGCGGGCATGTCGTGCACGGCGCGGGCCGCGGGACGGGCCTCGGGACCCCGACCGCGAACATCGACACGGGGGGGCAGATCCTCCCGCCCGACGGCGTCTACCTCGTCCGCGTCTTCCGCGGAGCGCACACGGCGCCCGCCGTGATGAACCTCGGCGTGCGGCCGACGTTCGGGGGCTCCGGGGGCCGGGTGCTCGAGGTCCACGTGCCCGGCTGGCAGGGGGATTTCACGGGGGAGGCGATCGAGATCCGGCCCGTGCGCTTCCTGCGCGCGGAGCGGAAGTTCGAGAGCCCGGCCGCGCTCAAGGCCCAGATCGAGGCCGATCTCTCGGCCCTCGCGCAAGCCGTGGCAAGGGGCGAGATCTGATGCTACGGTAGTCCGCCGCCATGCTGGGGGGGTAGCTCAGGTGGTAGAGCACACGACTGAAAATCGTGGTGTCGCCAGTTCAACTCTGGCCCTCCCCACCAGACCCGGGGGGCCGCGTCCTCGCGGCCCCCTGCGGATCGCGCCCCCTCCCGCCGATCCTCTTAGGACGCCATGACACAGGATGCCGCCTACCACGAGGGATACCGCCGGGCGCTCGAGGAGGTCGCTCACCTCGTGACCGGCATGCAGGACGCGGAGATCGACAGCCTCGCGGGCCTGCTCGAGGAGCTCGACAGGCGGATCGAGAGCGCGCGCTGCCTCGGCCGCTCCTCGCTCGCCTCCCGTGCCACCGGCGACCGCGGATACTAGGCATACGGAGCCAGGCTCCGTACGCCTGGTATTCCCGCCCGCCATCCGGGGGAGAGAGGTAGACTCGCCGCGCCTTGCCGCGGCGGATCTCGGTCGTCCTCCCCTGCCTCGACGAGGAGAAGTCCGTCGGCGCCTGCGTGGAGGAGGCGCTGAGGGGGATCCTCGCGCTCGGCGCCGCGCCGGAGGTCCTCGTCGTCGACAACGGCTCGCGCGACGGATCGGTGGGGGCTGCGGGGGCCGCCGGCGCAAGCGTCGTCGTCGAGCGCCGCAAGGGCTACGGGGCCGCGCTCTGGCGCGGCATCCGCGAGGCGACCGGCGACGTCGTCATCGTCGGCGACGCGGACGGGTCCTACCGGTTCGACGACCTCGCCGCGCTGGTGGCCGCCGCGGACGCCGGAGCGGACCTCGTCATGGGCTCCCGGCTGCGCGGGCGGATCGAGAAGGGCGCGATGCCCCGGCTGAACCGCTACCTCGGCACGCCGGTATTGACGGGGCTACTGAACCTCCTCTTCCGCACGCGCATCAGCGACGTGAACTGCGGCCAGCGCGCGCTGCGCCGCGAGGCGGTGGGGCGGCTCGACCTCCGCGCGGGCGGGATGGAGTTCGCGTCGGAGATGGTGATCAAGGCGGCGCTCGCGGGGCTCCGGATCGCCGAGGTGCCGGTGGACTTCCGGCGCGACCGCCGCGGCCGGCCGCCGCACCTGCGGCCGTGGCGGGACGGATGGCGCCACCTGCGGTTCATCCTGCTCTTCGCGCCGAACATCGTGCTGCTGGCGCCCGGCGCCGCGTTCCTCCTCTTCGGCGCGTTCCTCGAGGGGCCGTCGCTCCTCGGCCGCGAGGGGCTCGGCTGGGCCCGGCCGTTCGCCGGCGCGGCGTTCGTGATGCTCGGCGCGCAGCTCGTCCAGGTGGGGCTCATCGCGAAGACCTGGTACCACGTCGAGGGGTTCTACCGGCGGCCCTACCTCGACCGGCTCTTCCGGCACGTGGGGCTCGAGGCGGGGCTGCTCCTCGGGCTCGGTCTCGTCGCGGTGGGGGCGGTCACGGGCGTGCCGCTCGTGGCGGCCTGGCGCGAAGGGGTGCCGGCCGATCCGGGCCGGATCGCATCGGCGATCACCTTCCTCGCGCTCGGCGCGCAGGTGATCGCCTCCTCCGTGATCCTGAGCGTCCTCGGCATCCGGCGGTAGGTAGGTCAACGGTTAACCTGCGCGGCGGACGCAACTCCATGGCTGGAACGGGTTTGGGTTGGCGCAGGTGCGGAACTCGTTCCGCGTGTGGGGTGGGTCCCGCGGCCCCCGGCGCGTCGGCGTGGCGGGGGCACGGCTACTTGGCCGTCCCCCCGGCCCCCCCCGCACCCTCCTCCTCGGGAGGCACGAGGACGAGCCACAGGTGGCCGTCCCTGACCACGAACTTCCCGTCGAAGACGTTCTCGATCTGCAGGAGCACCGACAGCAGGGACATCTCGCCGTTGAGGGACATCGTCCTCCGCCGGTCCATCTCGCCGCTCATGTGGATGGGCACGCCGTAGGTCTCCGAGATCTCGCCGAGGAGGAGGTCGAGTTCCTCCTCGTTCCACGCGACCGTCACGAGCTGGTCGAGCGCCTTCCCGTAGACGCGCCGCAGCGGATCGACCGTGCTCTTCCCCTCGACCGCCGCGTCGAGGATCGCGAGCACCTCCAGCGTGTCGTTCCGGAACCGCTCCATGAAGACGTGGAAGTCCTCGCGGCCCTGCCGCTCCATCTTCTTCTCCTCGGCGTTGAGGACGAACTGGCCGCTCTCGCGCATCTTGCGGATCTCGATCACGTCGCTGCACGCCTGCTCGATCTTCTTCATGTCCTGCAGGAGCAGCTCCTCGTGCTCGACGAGCTCCTTGATCGCGGTGTCGTCGCCCTCGCCGCGCGCGAGGCGCAGGCCGGCGAGGAACGAGACCGCGAGAGCCGCGGGGAGGAGGAGCCGCCTCATCTTCCGTCCTCCTCGAGCGCCCTCCGCTCCGCCTCCTTGCGGGCTTCCTCGAGCGCGTCCTGGCGCGCCTTCCACGCCGCCTTCTTCCGCCGGATCCACTCCCCGCCGAAGAGGATCTCGTTCCTCTCCTTGTAGACGTAGAGCGTGTCGCCGCGCACGACCCACTTGAAGAGCAGGTTGTCCGCCATCATCTGGAGCATCGCGCGCGCGGAGGTTCGGTCGAAGTCGAAGGTGACGGTGTCGTACTTGTACACGCGCGCGTCCACCTCGACGTTGATGCGGACCTCGTCCTCGAGCATGTCGAGGATGTTCACGAGCCACTCCTCGCGGAAGTGGATTCCGCGGAAGCGGGCGTTCGCGAGCCGCTCCCACACCTGCTCCTCGGCCTGGCCGACGTGCTTGCCGCGGTGGAGCTTCAGGATCCTGTTCGCATCCTCGAGCTGCGCGAGCTTCAGATCGCGCGCCTTCGCGAGCAGCGGCTTCCTCTCCTTCGCGCCCCGCGCCTCCGTGAGGAGCGCCTGGTACTCGCGCTCGCGCGCGACGAGACCGGGGACGAGCCCGAGCGACTCGTCGAAGTCGATGATCTTGATCTCGCGGCGCACCTTCGTGAGCCGATCCGCGAGATCCTGGAGGGCCGCGTCCTCGAGGCTTCCCTCGCCTCCGGAGTCCTGCCCCCGGACCAGTCCGCCGAGGAAGGCTGCCGCGACGAGAAGGAGCGCGATCGGCTTCTTCAAGGACCCTCCTTTCCCCCCCTATTAGAACCAGACGCGCCCCGGACGTCGGGGTTCGCCGAAAATGTTACGGATTTCGCGGGAAGCCGCCTCCCGGGCGGCGGGAGGGGGCGCGGGGGAGGGGGCGAAGTGACACCGCCTCCCGACGATAGGGATGTGGAAACCCTGCTCCTCGTCCACGAGCGGGCCCGGCCGTCCGGGGCCAAAGCCTCACGCGAGCCGGCTCGACACGAACCGGGCGAGCCGCGCCCGCGCGATCTCGGAGAGGTCCTCGAAGAAGATCGCGGTGTCGTACCGGGCCTCCTCCGAGGCTTCGCCCTCGCGGCAGCGCACGACCACGCCCGTGATGGCGATGGATGCGGGCGGCTGGCCGGCGGTGACATCCGGGAGCTCGAGGGCGATCTGCACGCGGCTCAGGAGGGGCAGCGCGGCGGGCGCCTTGAACCGGATGCCCGACCCGCTCAGGTCCTGGATACGGGTCTCGACCGTCCGGTCCTTGAAGGTGAGCCGCAGCGGAAGGTCCGCGGTGACCCGGGGTTGGCGGCGCCTCTCGACGGTCGTCATCTTGCACACGGAACCCGAGGATCCCCCCGCATCCGGGCCAGCGCATCCCGTGGGCCCCGCGGGGGAACGGCCTCCGGTCCCCGATACGGCCGGATTCTAGGGGTGGGTTCGGGTAGAGTCAAACTCGCGAACGGAGAAGAAGAAGCATGGCGAATCTCAACAAGGTCCTCCTCATGGGCAACCTCACCCGCGATCCGGAGCTGAAGTACCTCCAGTCCGGGCAGGCGGTCGTGAACATCGGCCTCGCGGTGAACCGCAAGTACCGGAACAAGAACACGCAGGAGATGGTCGAGGAGACCACCTTCGTGGATGTCGAGGGGTGGGGGCCCCAGGCGGAGACCTTCAGCAAGTACATGAGCAAGGGCCGCCCGGTCTTCATCGAGGGCCGGCTGCGCCTCGACAGCTGGGAGGGGAAGGACGGCCAGAAGCGGACCAAGCTCCGGGTCGTCATGGAGAACTTCCAGTTCCTCGGCGGCGGCGGCGAGCGCTCGGGCGAGCGTTCCGGCGGCGAGCGCGCGCCGAGGCCCGAGCGGGCGCCGCAGGGCGGCCGCGGCGGGAAGCCCGCTTCGCCCGCCGAGGCCGGCCAGGTGGCCGAGGGCGGCGGCGAGGACTACGACTTCGAGGACATTCCGTTCTAGGGCACTCGACGAGGCTCGGCGCGTGGAGCGGCGTGGGCAAGCGAGGTAGCGTCTGTCGGTCGGGCATCTGCCGGAGGCCCGGCGGCGGATGCCCGTCCGGCGGCCTGGGGCGTCCTTCGCCCTCCGGGCTCCGCGAATTGACGCCGCGACGAGCGGCGGTTTGAATCCCCCGATGGCGTCGAAGATCCGCTCCGCTTCGGTGCATCCCACCGCCGTGATCGACGAAGGCGCGCGGCTCGGCGCCGGGGCGCGGATCTGGCACTTCTGCCACGTGATGCCCGAGGCCCGGGTCGGGGCGCGCTGCATCCTCGGCCAGAACGTCTTCGTCGGACGCGCCGTCTCGATCGGCGAGGGCACGAAGATCCAGAACAACGTCTCGGTCTACGAGGGCGTGCGGATCGGGCGGCGCTGTTTCGTCGGGCCTTCCGCCGTCTTCACGAACGTGAAGACGCCGCGCGCGGAGGTCGAGCGCAAATCGGCCTACGCGCCGACCGTCGTCCGGGACGGCGCGACGATCGGGGCCAACGCGACGATCGTGTGCGGAGTGACGATCGGCCGTTACGCGGTCGTCGGCGCGGGGAGCGTCGTCACCGCCGACGTGCCCGAGCACTCGCTCGTCTTCGGCGTCCCGGCGCGCCCGCGGGGCTGGGCCTGCCGGTGCGGCGCCGTGCTGGACGCGGGCCTCCGCTGCCGGGAGTGCAAGCGCCGCTACCGCCGCCGCGGCGCCTCGATCGCGGAGGGCCGGTCGTGAATCGCGCCTTGGCCGGTCGCCGCGGCGGCTCGAGCGCACGCAGGTCGTCCCGCGCGGAGGTGGCGCCGTGACCGCGATCTACGCCGTGCTCGCGACGGGCCTCGGAGCCATCATCGGCTCGTTCCTGAACGTCGTCATCCATCGCATCCCGCGCGACGAGCCGCTCGGGCTCTTCGCGAAGACGCGCTCCTGCTGCCCGTCGTGCAAGGGCGAGATCGCCTGGTTCGACAACGTTCCCGTGCTCTCCTACATCTACCTGCTCGGGAAGTGCCGCGCGTGCGGGTGGCGGATCCCCGTGCGCTACCCGCTCGTCGAGGTGTCGTGCGCGGCTCTCTTCCTGCTCGCCGTGCTGCGCGTCGACGCGCTCGGCTGGACGCCCGCCTGGCTCGCGTTCGGCGTGACGGCGGCGTTCGCCGCGATCTGCCTCGCGGCGACCGCGATCGACTTCGAGCACAAGATCCTCCCGGACGAGTTGACCATGCGCGCGGGCCCCGCGGCGGGCGTCGTCGGCGCGCTCTTCGTCCCGGCCATCCACGGCACCGCGCTCTTCAGGCACGACCTCGTGCCCACGTTCAAGCCGGGGCTCGCGTCCCTCGTCGTCGGGATCGCCGGCGCCGCGGCGGGCGCGGCGATCATCGGCGGCATCCGGTGGGTGGGCACCCTCATCGCGCGCCGCGAGGCGATGGGGCTCGGGGACGTGAAGTTCATGGCGATGTGCGGCCTCCTCCTCGGCCCGTGGGGGGCGGTTCTCGCCATCATGGTCGCGATGGTCGGGGGCTCGGTCCTGGGCCTCCTGATCTGGGCCGTCACCAGGAACCGCGAGATCCCCTTCGGGCCCTTCCTCGCGATGGGGGCCTTGGCCGTCCTCTTCTACGGCCCCGCGATCGACCACCTGATCTTCGTCTCCTACCCCGCGTGGGTCCGGGGCGGGTAGCCCCGGCCGGCAAGGTGCGGGGGACCGGGCGGACGTCGCGGACGGACCTCGCGGACGGGCCGTCGCGGACGGACCTTCGCGGACGGACCTTCGCGGACGGGCTCCGTCCCCGGCCGGCGCCCGGCGCCGTCGGCCCGCCCCCCCCTGCCCCCGCGCCCCCTTCCCCTCCCGTAGACCACTAGGCGTTGTGCCCTAAATCGTGAAAGCCTCCAGTGGGTAGTTGACGCCCGCGCGCGGCCGGCTCAGAATGGGGGGTCAAGCCGTAGGCCCATGCGGGCCAAGGCGATAGGTATCGACCGCGGCACGGACAGGAGGAGGCGATGCGAGTGATTCCTCGGGCATTGGTGGTGTTGGCGCTGGGCGCGCTCTTGCAGACGACCGGATGCCGGTCCTCGACGGACCGGATGCGCGTGCTCGAGGCAGAGAAGGCCGACGCCGAGCGCCGGAACCAGCAGCTGAAGCAGAAGGAAGCCGAGATGCGCGCCCAGATGGTGAAGGCCGAGGGCGACGCCGAGAGCCAGAGGGCGAAGGCCGAGGCCCTCGAGGCCCGCCTCGCGCTCGCGAGCAACCGCGACGCCGGCGCCTCCGGCGGCTCGAAGATCGACATCGGCTCGCTCAAGCGCCAGTTCGACGGGACGGGCGTGCAGGTGATGGAGCGGGAGGGCGGCGGCGCGACGCTCGTGATCGCCTCCGACATCACCTTCCATCCCGGCCAGGCGGATCTCAACCGCAAGGCGGAGGCGACGCTCGGCAAGGTCGTCCGGACGCTCAAGGAGACGAAGGGCGTCGGCAAGATCCGCGTCGAGGGCCACACGGACTCCGATCCGATCCGGAAGTCCGGGTTCAAGAGCAACGAGGAGCTCTCCCTCGCGCGCGCGAATTCCGTCCAGCACTTCCTCGTCGCGCAGGGGATCGACGAGACGATCCTCGAGGTCGCGGGCTTCGGCGACGACAAGCCGGCCGCGCCCAACGACTCGCCCGCCGGAAAGGCAAGGAACCGGCGCGTCGAGATCGTCCTCGTCGGCGGCGAGTAGCCTCTCCTCCCGCGGGAGGCGAGCCCGGCCCGACGACCAGGTTCGCCTCCCGCCCCCGCGCCGCCTCCCTCTCCGGTAGGCGGCCGTCTCGTTCCGGGACGGCCCCCGGAGCCCCCTCCTTTCCTGCTCCCGAGGACGCGCCGCCTCAGGCGTGCCCGTGCGCCGTCCCCTCGCGCGCCGTTCGCCCCGCCCTTTTCAACTCCTTCTAAACCCGCATTCCGCGCGGGCCGATAGGAAGCCGGGTCTATGAGCCGGCAGGGCCGGCAGGACGGACGTACGACATGGTCGGCATTGAAGAACTGCTCCAGATCATGGTCCAGCGGGGGGGATCGGACCTGCATATCACCGCCGGCGCCCCGCCCAAGGTGCGCGTGGACGGCTCCCTCGTCTCGACGGAGCACGAGGTCCTCGCGCCCGACATGACCAAGAAGATCATCTACTCGGTCCTCACGTCGGAGCAGATCGCGAAGTTCGAGCGCGACCTCGAGCTCGACCTGTCGTTCGGCATCGACGGCCTCGGCCGCTTCCGCACGAACGTCTTCATGCAGCGCGGCGCGATCGGGGGCGTGTTCCGCGTGATCCCCTACGCGATCCAGACCTTCGAGGAACTCGGGCTCCCGCGCGAGACGTGCGAGATGTTCTGCGCGCAGCCGAAGGGCCTCGTGCTGGTCACGGGCGCGACGGGATCGGGCAAGTCCACGACGCTCGCCGCGATGATCGACCACATCAACGAGCACCGCTGCGAGCACGTGATCACGATCGAGGACCCGATCGAGTACCTGCACCGCAACAAGAACTGCCTCTTCAACCAGCGCGAGGTCGGCTCCGACACGCACTCGTTCTCGAACGCGCTGCGCTCGGTCCTCCGCGAGGACCCGGACGTCATCCTGATCGGCGAGATGCGCGACCTCGAGACGATCGAGCTCGCGCTGATCCTCGCCGAGACGGGCCACCTGACGTTCGCGACCCTGCACACCTCGGACACGGTGCAGACGATCAACCGCATCGTGGACGTCTTCCCCGCCCACCAGCAGCAGCAGGTCCGCACGCAGCTCTCGTTCGTGCTCTCGGGCGTCATCTGCCAGAGCCTCATCCCGCGCTCGAGCGGGCGCGGCCGCGTGCTCTCGTGCGAGGTGATGGTCGCCAACCAGGCGATCCGCTCCTGCATCCGCGAGAACAAGGCCCACCAGATCTACTCGCTCATCCAGACGGGCGGGAAGTACGGGATGAAGACGGGCAACCAGTCCCTCTTCGAGCTCTACGAGAAGGGTCTCATCACCTACGACGAGGCGATGGCGCGCACGACCGACGCCGAGGACCTGAAGCGCACGTTCCAGCGCGGCGTCTCCGGGCCGGCGGTCGCGGAGAAGCCCGCGGCCGCGGCGGCCGCGGCCCGTCGCACGGAGGCAACGCGTCGTCATGTCTAGGAGCTTCGACAAGCGGGTCGCCCGCATCCTGCGCAGCGCGGACGTCCTCTCCGAGGAGGACCTGAACACGATCACGGAGGCCGCGACGAAGGAGAACGCGAGCCTCTCGAGCGTGCTCGTGAAGCGCGGGATCATCGAGGAGAACGACCTCCTCGGCATCCTCGCCGACCGGCTGCGCGTCACGCCGGTGACGCTGCACGACTGCGTCCTCGATCCGGAGATCGTGAAGGTCATCCCGCAGGAGACGGCCAACTCGCACCACATGGTGCCGATCTCCCGCATCGAGAACGTCCTGACCGTCGCGGTCAGCAACCCCTTCGACGTCGTCACGCTCGACCAGCTCCGGAACACGACGGGCTGCGAGCTCCGCCTCGTCCTCTCGCTCCCCGAGAACATCGAGAAGGCGCTGAACCGGGTCTACAACCCCGGCGCCGCCGAGCTCGAGGCGGTGATGGGCGAGATGGGCGACGCGAAGATCGAGGTCAAGAAGGAGGAGGAGGTCGAGGAACTCGACCTCGAGAAGCTCGCGAAGGACGACGGCGAGTCGCCCGTCATCCGGTTCGTGAACCTCGTGATCTACCAGGCGATCAAGGACAAGGTCTCGGATATCCACATCGAGCCCTTCGAGAAGGTCGTCCGGGTCCGCTTCCGCAGCGACGGCGCCTGCCACGAGGCGTTCAAGCCGCCCAAGGCGCTCCACAACTCGATCGTCTCGCGCATCAAGATCATGTGCTCGCTCGACATCGCCGAGCGCCGGAAGCCGCAGGACGGGAAGTTCCAGATCCGCGCCGACGGGCGCCAGATCGACTTCCGCGTCTCCGTGCTGCCCACGGTCCACGGCGAGAAGGTCGTCATGCGTATCCTCGACGGCGGCAACCTCGCGCTGTCGCTCGACTCGCTCGGCTTCGAGGAGAAGACCCTCGGGGACATCCGCAAGGCGCTCGACGCGAGCCACGGCATGATCCTCGTGACGGGCCCCACGGGCTCGGGTAAGTCCACGACGCTCTACAGCGCGGTCAAGGAGCTGCTCAACGACGAGTACAACTTCGTCACCGTCGAGGACCCGGTCGAGTACCAGCTCTACGGCGTCAACCAGGTGCAGGTGTCCGAGAAGCGCGGCCTCACGTTCGCGGGCGCGCTGCGGTCGATCCTGCGCCAGGACCCGGACATCATCATGATCGGCGAGATCCGCGATACCGAGACGATCGGCATCGCGATCAAGGCCGCGCTCACCGGCCACCTCGTCCTGTCGACGCTCCACACCAACGACGCGGCGTCCACGATCACCCGCATGATCGACATGGGCGTGGACCCCTTCATGGTGTCGTCGGCGACGCTGCTCGTCTCCGCGCAGCGCCTCGCGCGCCGCCTCTGCAAGTACTGCAAGGCGCCGCTCGAGAAGCCGCCCCTGGAGCGGCTCATGAACGTCGGATTCATGGCCGAGGAGGCGGAGGCGGCGCAGCTGTTCAAGCCGGTCGGCTGCCCCCGGTGCAAGGGCGGCTACACGGGGCGCTTCGCGCTGCTCGAGACGATGCCGCTCAACGAGGACATCCAGCGGCTGATCATCGAGGGCAAGTCGGCCCTCGACCTGAAGAACGCCGCGATCCGCGACCACGGGATGATCAGCCTTCGCCGCGCCGGGATCCTCAACGCACTGCGGGGCGTCACCTCGGTCGAGGAGGTGCTCCGCGTCACGATGCCGGACGAGATCATGCCGGACGGCACCGTGCTCGGCCGCACCGTGGTGAAGGAAGAGTAGTCCGAAACGGAATTGAGGGAGGGGTTCGATGCCTTCGTTCAAGTACAGCGCGCGCGACCGTGAGGGGAAGACGGTCTCGGGATTCGTCACCGCGAAGACCCAGGCCGACGCGGTCGCGGATCTCCGCAAGAAGGAGCTGATCATCCTCGACGTCCGCCAGTCGGCGGGCGGGGGCGAGGGCAAGAAGGCCGGCGGCGGGCTCCTCGCCGGGCTCACCCGCGCGCGCCCGAGCGCGAACAAGGACCAGATCGTCATCTTCACGCGGCAGCTCGCGACGATGATCTCGGCCGGGGTGCCGCTCCTCGAGTCCCTCGAGGTTCTCCAGGAGCAGGCCGACACGCCCGGCTTCCGCGTCGTCCTCGACGGCGTCATCGAGTCGGTCCGGGGCGGCACCGACCTCTCCACCGCGCTCGAACGGTTCGCGAGGGTCTTCCCGAACATCTACATCTCGATGGTGCGCGCGGGCGAGGTCTCGGGCCAGCTCGACGACATCCTCGTGCGGCTCGCCGAGTACCTGGAGGCGTCCGCCAAGCTGAAGCGCGACATCCGCGCCGCGATGACCTACCCGGTCATCAGCCTGGTGCTCGTCCTCGGCATCACGATGTTCCTCATGGTGGGCATCGTGCCGAAGTTCAAGGAGATCTTCGACACCCTCGACATCGAGCTGCCGAAGCTCACCAAGGGCGTCCTCGCCGTGAGCTTCGCGCTGAAGGACCACATCATCGAGGTGATGCTCGGGTTCGCGGGCGTCATCGCGCTCTTCGTCGTGTGGAGGCGGTCGGTCTGGGGCGCCCGGCAGTGGGACTGGATGGTGCTCCACTTCCCCGTGTTCGGGCCCCTCTTCCAGAAGGTCGCCCTGAGCCGGTTCAGCCGCACGTTCGCGACGCTCATCAAGTCGGGCGTCCCGATCCTCGGCGCGCTGGAGATCGTCTCCGAGACCGCGGGCAACCGGATCATCAGCGAGACGGTGGACAACGCGAAGGAGAACGTGAGGCAGGGCCACACGCTCGCCGAGCCGCTGATGGAGAGCAAGGTCTTCCCGCCGATGGTCACCCGCATGGTGCAGATCGGGGAGAAGTCGGGCTCGCTCGAGCAGCTGCTGGAGAAGATCTCGGACTTCTACGACGACCAGGTCAGCGCCGCGGTGAAGACCCTGACGTCGATGATCGAGCCGATCATGATCGGCATCATGGGCTTCCTGGTCGGCGGCATCGTGCTCGCGGTCTTCCTGCCGATCTTCGAGCTGCAGAAGCAGCTCGGGAAGCGGAACTAGGGGCGCACGTGTCGCGGGGCCGGCGTCGTGCCTACCTCTACGCGGCGACGATCGCCGTCGCGGGGGGGCTGCTGTTCGCCGGCTACGGGATCACCGTCCCGCCGGAACCCGGCACGCGCCTCCAGGGCGCCGCGTTCCTCGCGGCGCTCGGCGACACGGAGCGCGCGCTCGAGGCGTGCGACCAGGTGCTCAGGGAGCATCCGGACAGCCTCGACGCGCGCATCTTCCGCGCCGCGTTCCTCGCGGCGGCGGGCCGGCACGACGAGGCGGCGCGCACCTACGAGGACGCCATCGCGCGCGCGAAGGACGAGAGCATCCGGTGCGATCTCACCCTCGACCGTGCCAGCGTGCTTCTCCAGGCGGGGCGGACGAGGGAATTCGAGGCCGAACGGCAGAAGCTCGCGGCGATGGGGGCGGGGTACCGCCTCGATGTGTGCGAGGGACTCTGGGCCGAGAAGGGGGGGGCCTGGGGGGCCGCGGTCGCCGCCTACCGGCGCGCCGCCGGGAAGCGGCCCCTTGACGAGCAGCTGAAGGGGCGCCTGCACACCGCGCTCCTCGAGCAGGGTCGCGAGCAGCTCGCGGCGGGCCGCCTCGACGAGGCGCGCGCGTCCTTCGACGGCGCCGTCGAGCTCCTGCCCCGCGCGCGCGAGGCACGCCTGCGCGCGGCGGAGGTGCGGCTCGCCACGCGCGACGTGGACGCTGCCGTCGCGCAGCTCCGCGAGGCGGGCCCGCGCGCGCCCGGTGTCGCGCCGCTCCTCTTCCGCGCGGCGACGCTCCTGCTCGAGAAGGGGCGGCGCGAGGAGGCGCTCGACGCGCTCGCCGCCGCGCTCGTCGCCGACCGCGCCGCCGCGCTCGCGCTGCTCCGGAACGAGACGGTCTGGGCCGCGCAGATGGGCCAGCCGGACGTCCTCGAGCTTCTCGAAACGGAACAGGACTCAACTCCCGTCGCGTTGACCGCCGATGGGGGAGTGATACATGACCCAAGGAACAGCGGGGAACAGGGTCCGGTCCGATAGGGACGGTCCCCGCCTGCTCCATCACAACGGACATCCAACACGCAGAGAACCTGGCATAGGGTTGGTTTCGGAAACGTTTCACAGAAGGAGTTTGAAGGACATGCGCAGGACCGAAAAGGGCTTCACGCTCATCGAGCTGATGATCGTGATCGCGATTATCGCCATCATCGCGGCGATCGCGATTCCGAATCTGCTCTCGGCCCGTCTCAACTCGAACGAGACGGCCGCGATCGCGACGCTGCGGAACATCATCTCCGCGCAGTCGCAGTTCCAGACGACGTCGCGCGCCGACGAGAACAACAACGGCGTCGGCGAGTACGGCACGTTCGGCGAGATGTCGGGCTCGATCGGGGTCCGCGGCAACGCGGTCCTCAATCCGCCGGTCCTCTCGACGGCGTTCCGCACCGTGAACGGCAACGGCGAGGTCAGCCGGAGCGGCTACATGTTCGCGATGTACCTCCCGGACGCGACGGGTGACGGCCTCGCGGAGGTCTCTGGCGGCGGCGCGGACGCGGCCGTCGACCCGGACCTCGCGGAGACGACGTGGTGCGCGTATGCCTGGCCGGCCAACTTCGGCAACACGGGCAACCGCACGTTCTTCGTGAACCAGGGTGGCGACATCGTGGCGACCGAGAACCTGAACTACAGCGGCTCGGGCAACGGCCCGGCTTCGAACTCGGCGTTCGCCCCCGGCGCGGGCGCGACGATCACGGGCAACGTGGCGACCGGCATGACCGGCCGCGACGGCAACTTCTGGCGCCAGACCGGCTAAATGTCCGGTCCATCCGGCAACGTGAATCTCAAGGGGGTCCGGCAACGGGCCCCCTTGTTCCATTCACGGGGAGTGCGGGAACATGCGGGAACCTCGGGAGACACGCGCGGGAAAAACGGGTCCGGGCGAGGAGGGCTTCACGCTCATCGAGATGATGGTCGTGGTCGCGATCATCGCGGTCATCGCGTCGATCGTGGTCCCGAACCTCCTCTCGGCACGGTTGAGCTCCAACGAGACGTCCGCCATCGCGACTCTCCGCACGCTCATCGCCGCGCAGGCGACCTTCCAGAAGACGACGACTGCGGACGAGAACGCGAACGGCGTGGGGGAGTACGGCACCTTCGCCGAGCTCTCTGCCGCCGTCGGCGTGCGCGGGCGCAACTTCCTGCGACCGCCCGTGCTCTCGACCGCCTTCCGCGAGGTCAACACCCACGGCGAGCTCGCGCGCGCGGGCTACCAGTTCGCGCTCTACCTCCCCGATCCCGCGGGGCTCGGGCTCGCGGAGGTCGCCGGCGGCGGCGCGCCCGCGGGGATCGACCCCGACATTGCCGAGACGACCTGGTGCTGCTACGCATGGCCCACGAACTACGGCTCCTCGGGATCGCGGACCTTCTACGTCGGCCAGGCGGGCGACCTCGTGTTCACCGACGCCGCCGCCTACAGCGGGCCCGGGAACGGCCCCGGCGCGGGCGCGGCGCTGATGGTCGGGGGCCTCGTGAACTCGATCACGGGCCGCGTCGCCACGAGCATGACCGGCCGCGACGGCGAGTTCTGGCGCCCCGTCGGCCGGTAGGGCGTGTCCCACACGGGTTGGCTTGCTCATAAGTTGCTGCGGATGAGCGGGTTACGGCGGCCGGGTGCGGCATTGGGGTCCGCACTTCGGGTGGCTTCCGGGCTCCCCGCTGTCCAAAAAACTCAACCCTGACCCCGCCGAACGCCGATAGGTCCGTCGGAGCGCGAGGCGGAGCCCATGGGCCCCGCGATCGCAAATGGTCAGGAAGATCAGCGTCATCCTGCCCGCCTTCAACGAGGCGGAGTCGATCGGCGTCCTGATCGAAGGGATCCGGCGCATGGCGGAGAAGCGCCAGCGGACCGACCTCTTCGAGATCGTCGTCGTCGACGACGGCTCGACCGACGGCACGGGCGAATCCGCCGCGCGCGCGGGCGCGCGCGTGGTGCGCCATCCCTATAACATCGGGAACGGCGCCGCCGTCAAGGCGGGCATGCGCGCGGCCGGCGGCGATCTCTTCGTCCTCATGGACGCCGACGGCCAGCACAGGCCCGAGGAGATCCCGGTGCTCCTCGACGCGCTCGGCGAGCACGCGATGGTCGTCGGCGCGCGGCGGAAGGAGGGCCACGCCTCGCTCCCGCGCCGGATCGCGAACGCGTTCTACAACCGGTTCGCCTCCTACGTCACCGGCCGCCGCATCCCGGACCTGACGAGCGGCTTCCGCGTCGTGCGCGCCGGCGTAGCGCAGCGATTCCTCTACCTCCTGCCGAACACGTTCAGCTACCCCACGACGATCACGCTCGCCTGCTTCAAGACCGGGCTCCCGGTCACCTACGTGCCGATCGAGGCGCGCAAGCGCGCGGGCAAGAGCAAGATCAAGGTGCTGAAGGACGGCGCGCGCTTCTTCCTCATCATCCTGAAGATCGCGACCTTCTTCAGCCCCTTCCGCGTCTTCTTCCCGCTCTCGCTCATGTCCTTCGTGCTCGGGACCGGCTACTACGCCTACACCTACCTCACCGAGCGCCGCTTCACGAACATGGCGTCGCTCCTCATCGTCCAGGGGGTGATCCTCTTCGCGCTCGCGCTGATCTCCGAGCAGATCGCGCAGCTCCGCTTCGACCGGAGCGAGCGGAGGGGCGGATGAGGGTGCTCTGGTTCGGCACCTACAGCAAGGGCCCGGGCTACCCGCGCACCGCGGTCCTCATGGACGGACTCCGCGCCGCGGGCGTCGAGGTCAAGGAGTGCCACGCGCCGGTCTTCGACGGCGCGGCCTCGAAGGTCGCCGCGGTGCGCCGCCCGCTGCGCGTCGCGTTCAAGACCGCGCTCGCGTGGGCGCGCCTCGCCGCGCGGTTCCACCGCATGGGCCCGCGCGACGCCGTCGTCGTCGGCTGCACCGGCCACGCGGACATCCACCTCGCCCGCGCGCTCTCGATCGTCGCGCGGCGCCCGGTCATCCTCGACGCGTTCCTGTCGCCGTGGGACACGGTCGTGAACGACCGCCGCCTCCTGCCCGCCCGTTCGCTCAGGGCGCGCGCGCTCTTCGCGCTCGAGCGGAGCGCGCTCCGGACCGCCGACCTCGTGCTGACCGACACCGCCGCGCACGCGGACTTCATGGCGGAGACGTTCCGGGTCGACCGGTCCCGCTTCGTGCCGGTGCCCGTCGGCTCGCTCGTGCGCGCCCGCGCACCCGCGCGCGTCCCGGTCGCGGTGGGGATGGGGCCCGGGGAAGGGGAGCCGTTCACCGCCTTCTTCTGCGGCAGCTTCGTGCCCCTCCAGGGGGTCCCGTTCATCCTCGACGCGGCGGCGCGCGCACCCGACCTCCGCTTCGTGATCACGGGCGACGGGCCCGACGGCCCCGCGGTCGAGCGCGACGTCAGGGCCCGGGCGCTCCCGAACGCGACCCTCGAGCGCCGTTTCCTCCCGCGGGAGGAGCTCGAGGAGCGGCTCGCGGCGGCCGACGCGGTCCTCGGCGTCTTCGGCTCGACGGCGAAATCGCAGCGCGTCATCCCCTGCAAGGTCTACGACGGGCTCGCCGCGGGCCTTCCGGTCGTCACCGGCGACGGCCCGGGGCCGCGGGAGCTGCTGCGGGACGGCGAGAACGCGCTCCTCGTCGACCGTCGCGACCCCGGCGCGCTCGCCGAGGCGCTGCGCCGGCTCCGCGACGAGCCGGGGCTGCCGGAGCGGCTGCGCCAAGGCGCGCGCCGGACGGCCCGCGAGAGCTTCTCGCCCGAGGCGATCGGGCTCCGGCTGAAGGCCGCGCTGGCGGCGGCGGTGAACCGATGAGGATCGCCGTCAACGGCCTCGCGATCACGCGCGACATGACCGGCATCGGCCGGACGACGCTCAACGCGCTCCGCGCGATGCTCAGGGCGGCCCCGTCGGACGAGTTCCTGCTCTACCTCCCGTCCGACGCGCCCGAGGACGTCGGCCTCTCCGCGCCGAACCTGCGGCTCGTCCCGACCGACGTCTCCCTCTCGCAGCCGATCAAGTCGACGCTCTTCGGCGAGTTCCAGCTGCCGCTGCGCCTGCGCGAGGAGAGGATCGACCTCTACTACGCGCCGAGCTTCCTCTTGCCGGCGTTCGCGGGCGCCGCGGCGGAGGTCATCTGCATCCACGACCTCGCGTGGCGCATCCTGCCGCGGTCGAAGAGCTTCCGCTTCCGCGCGTACATGAACAGCCGGCTCCCCTCGGCGCTGAAGCGCGCCGGGCGGGTCGTCTGCGTCTCGAACGCGACGAAGCGCGACCTCCTCGCGCACTACGGCAACCGGATCACGGACGACCGCATCCGGGTGATCCCGAACGGCGTCGATCTCTCGGTCTTTCGCCCGGACCCCTCGGAGCGGCCCGACGAGACGCCCTACCTCGCGGTCGTCGGGAACCAGGACCCGCGCAAGAACATCGGGACCCTGCTCGAGGCCTTCCCGATCTTCCGCGCGCGGCTCCGCGCGTTCCGCCTCGTGATGGTGGGCCCCGGAGCCCCCGCCGCCCCGAAGTCCGCCGCGGTGGACGTGCTCGGCTACCTCGACGAGCGGGCGCTCGCGTCCGTCTACCGCAAGGCGGTGATGGTCGTGCAGCCCTCGCTCTACGAGGGGTTCGGGCTGCCCGTCCTCGAGGCGATGGCGTGCGGCACGCCGGTCGCGTGCGCGGACATCGACGTCTTCCGCGAGGTCGCGGGCGACTGCGCGCGCTACTTCGACCCGCGGGCGTCCTCCTCGATCGCCGCGACGATGGAGGAGGTCGCGCGCGACGAGGATCTCCGCGCGACGATGTGCGCGAAGGGGCTCGAGCGCGCGCGCCGCTTCTCGTGGGACGAGACCGCGCGGCAGCTCCTCGCGGCGTTCAAGGAGGCCGTCTCATGAGGCGGGGGGGCGTGGGGGGGTGGATCCGGGCCGAGATCGCGCGGTCGCCGCTCGCATACGGGTCGCTCCTCGTGCTCGCCGTCTCCTTCCTCGCGTACGCCAACACGCTCGACGCGGGATTCCACTTCGACGACGAGCACCACGTCCTCGCGAACCCCTTCCTCCGCGACCTCCGCTACCTGCCGCAGTACTTCCACCGGCCGGATCTCTTCAGCGCGCTCCCCGGGCACGCGATGTACCGGCCGATGGTCCTCGTCTCGTTCGCCCTCGACTACCGTTGGGGCGGCTACGAACCCCTCGCCTGGCGCCTCACCGCCATCGCGCTCCACTCGCTCTGCGCGGTGGGCGTCTTCCTGACCGCCGCGGCCGCGGCGGCGCGGCTCATGCCGCGCCCGTCGCGCGCCCGCACGCGAGGGCCCCTCGTGGCCGCCCTGCTTTTCGCCGCGCACCCCGCGCTGACGGAGACGGTCAACTACGCGAGCGCGCGAGCGGCGCTTCTCGCCGCGACCTTCGTCGTGTGGGCGTTCCTCTTCCACGTCCTCGCCGCGGGAAGGCGCTCCGTCGCGGCCCGCGCCTCCCTCGTCCTCCTCTCGATTGTCCTCTTCGCGCTGGGCCTCCTCTCGAAGGAGATCGCGATCGTCTTCCCGGCGCTCCTGCTCGTCGCAGCATGGCTCGAGGGGCGGGGCTACCTCGCCGCCCTCCCCGCCGTCGCCGTCGCGGTGCTCTACCTGCTCCTCCGGCGCGAGGTGCTCGGCACCGCGGTCGTGGACTTCGCGGCGCGCGCGCAGGCGGTCGCGGCGGCGGACCCGGGCAGCGGCGGCGCGCGGACGATCCTCGACAACCTCTGGACGCAGGCGCGGGTCGTGCCGGCCTACGTCTGCCTGCTGCTCTGGCCGCAGGGGCTCTGCATCCACCGCCACGTGCGGGAGTCCCACTCGCCGCTCGAGCCCGGCGTGCTCCTCGGCCTCGCGGTGATCGCGACGCTCCTCGTCGCGGCGCTCCGCCTGCGCCGCCGCGGTCCCGTGCTCGCCCTCGGCATCCTCTGGTTCCTCGCGGCCCTCGGACCCGAGTCCTCGCTGATCCCGCTCAACCAGGTGATGAACGAGCACCGGCTCTACCTGCCCGCGATCGGGTTCGCGATCGCCGCGGCGGCGCTCCTGTCGCAGCGGGCGGCCCGCCCGGCGGCGGTCGTGCAGGTCTCGTCCGCGGCGCCCGCGCTCGAGTTCGCGCGGGCCCCGTTCGCGCTGCCCGCGATGCCCGTGGCCGCGGCGACGATCGCGATCCTGCTCGCGCTCACGTGGCAGCGCAACGAGGACTGGCGCGACCCCGCGCGGATCTGGGCCTCGGCCGTCGAGGTCTCGCCCGAGTCGAGCGGCGCCTGGAACGCGCTCGGCGTGCAGCTCCGCGCGAAGGGCGACCTCGCGGGCGCGACCGCGGCCTTCGGGAAGGCGCGGGACCTCGCGCCCTCCGAGTGGGCGCCGCCGTTCAACCTCGGGACGATCCACCTCGACCGGGGCCGGTCGAGGGGCGATTACGCGGACCTGAAGGAGGCGGAGCGCTGGCTCCTCGAGTCGCTGCGCGTGCGCCCGGGCAGCGAGCGCTCGCGCTGGTACCTCGCCGAGACCTGGCACGCGATGGGCCGGATCGAGAAGGCGGAGGACGAGTTCCGGTCGCTCGCCGGCCTCTCCCCGCAGCTCTTCGAGATGACGCGGTTCGCGCTGGCGAGGATCGCGCTCGACCGGGAGCGCTACGACGACGCGGAGAAGCTCTACCGCGAGGCGCTCGACCGCGGACGCGACCCGGTCTCGGCGATCCTGGGCCTCGCCGACCTCGAGCTCAAGCGCGGGAACCGAGAGAAGGCGCTCCTCCACGCGCACCTCGCGATCGAGCGGAACCCGCGGGCCCCGGAGCCCCACGTCTTCCTCGCGCGGGCGCTGAAGGGGACCTCGCTCGCCGCGCACCACATGTTCGAGGCGCAGCGGAAGGGCTACCGTTTCTCCGAGGAGGAGCGGAGGCGGATCCTCGAGGGGCGGTGATGGCGAGGATCCTCCTGCTCGACCACGGGACCACGATGGGGGGCGGCCAGGTGATGGCGGCGCGCCTCCTCCCGCTCCTCCGCGAGCGGTTCCGGATCGACGCGCTCGCGGCGCGGCCCGAGATCGGCGGCGCGCCCATCCCCGAGGGCTACCGCGCGCTCCGCCGCGCGATGCGGGGCTACGACCTCGTCTACTGCAACACGCCGCGCACCGCCATCGCCGCGGCGACGACCGCGCGGCCCTTCCTCTGGCACAAGCACTCGCCCCGGACCACGTGGGCGCAGAGGATCGCCGCCCGCCGCGCGCGGCGCGTCATCAGCGTGACGAGGAGGGGGGCTCCGGGGGGAGGGAACGTCCGCGTGATCCCGAACGGCGTCCCCGAGGTGGACGCGGCGCCGGCGCGCGACCTGCCGGAGGGGCCGAAGATCCTGATCCTCGGGCGACTCCACCCCGAGAAGGGGCACGACGTCGCGGTCGAGGCGCTCGCGCGGATGCGGACGCGCGCGACGCTCCTCGTCGCGGGGCCGGGCGAGTGGCGCCTGCCTCGCAGCGATCGGGTCCTCCTCCTCGGCTACCGTCAGGACGTGCCGGCGCTTCTCGGGTCAGCGGACGTGCTCCTCCAGGCCTCGCGCTGCGAGGAGGGCGCGCCGCTCGCCGTGCTCGAGGCGCAGATGGCGGGCGTGCCGGTCGTCGCCACGCGCGTCGGCGGCATCCCGGAGATCGTGCAGGAGGGCGTCACGGCCTTCCTCGTGCCGAAGGAGGATCCCGCCGCGATGGCCGAGGCGCTGGATCGTGCGCTCGCCATTGACCGCGCGAGCTGGAAGGAGCAGTGCCGCGCGCACGCGCGCCGGTTCACGCTCGAGGCGTGCGCCGAGGCCGTCGCGAAGGTGATCGAGGAGTGCCTCGCCCCTTCCCCGGGGCCCCATCCCGTCCTCGCGGAGCGGACGTGAAGCGCTTCTTCGAGACCGAACATCTGGTCGAGGACCTCAAGAAGAGGAGCGTCCGCGGCGGCGTCGCGGCGCTCGGAGCGCAGATCCTGAAGCTCCTTCTCCAGCTCCTCGCGACGGTCGTCCTCGCGCGGCTCCTCACGCCGCGGGACTACGGCATCTTCGGCATGGCCGCGGTCGTGACCGGGTTCCTCGGGCTCTTCCAGGACATGGGGCTCTCCCTCGTGACGGTCCAGCGCCAGAGGATCACGCACAGCGAGGTGACCGCGCTCTTCTGGCTCAACGCGGCCATGGGGCTCGGCATCGCGCTCGGGGCGCTCGCGCTCGCGCCCCTTGTCGCGTGGTTCTTCGACGAGCCGCGCCTCGCCCCCGTCGTCGCGGCGCTCGCGCTCGCGTTCCTGTTCGGCGGCGCTTCGGTGCAGCACCAGGCGCTCCTGCGGCGCCAGATGCGCTTCGGGCGGATCGCGTTCCTCGAGACGGCGGCGATGCTCCTCGGGACCGCGGCGGGCATCGGGGCCGCGGCGGCGGGCCTCCGCTACTGGTCGCTCGTCGTGATGCAGCTCGTCACGGGCGCGGGGACGCTCCTCCTGTCCTTCCTTCTCTGCCCGTGGCTCCCCGGCCGCCCGCGGCGCGGCGCCGCGGTGAAGGGGCTCCTCGGCTTCGGCGCGCACCTCATGGGGTTCAGCGTCGTCAACTACCTCGGGAAGAGCGTGGACGCGGCGCTCCTCGGCTGGCGGTGGGGGGCGTCGCCCGTCGGCCTCTTCGGGAACGCGCGGCGGCTCATGCAGCTGCCGCTGACGCAGCTGAACGCGCCGGTCACGCAGGTCGCGCTTCCCGCGCTCTCGCGGGTCGCCCACGACCCGGAGCGCTACCGCGCCGCGTACCTGCGCCTCGTCGACAAGCTCCTCCTGCTCGCGATGCCGGGCGTCGCCTGCCTGATCGCCACGGCGGACTGGTTCGTCGCGCTGCTCCTCGGCCCGCAATGGGCCGAGTCGGGCCGCCTCTTCGCGATCCTCGGCATCGGCGCGCTCGTCGAGCCCGTCTGCAGCACGACCGGCTGGCTGCTGATCTCGCAGGGCCGCTCCCGCGACATGCTTCTCGCCGGCGCGTGCGACGCGGCGCTCCGCTTCGGCCTCGTGGCGCTCGCGCTCCCCTGGGGCGCGACGGGCGTCGCGGTGGCCGTCGTGGCCCGCCTCCTCGTGAGCGCCCCGCTCTCGTTCCTCATCGCGGGCCGCCGCGGCCCCGTGCGCGCGGGGGACATCGCGCGGACGATGGTCGCCCCCTCCGCGGCCGCGGCCGCCGCCCTCGCGGCGGCGGGCGCGGTACGCGCTCTCCTTGGCGCCGGCTCGCCGGTTTCAGGTCTTTTCCTAGGGTCCGTGACCGCGGCCACCGCCGCGCTCGCGGTCCTCTGGGCCACGCGGAGCGGCCGCCGGGCGCTCCGCGACGCGTTCGCCTCGCTCGCCGACCTGCGCCGCCCCTCCCCCCCGGCCCCCTCCCCTTCCGCCGAAGGCAATCTGGCAACGGTGGGACAAACCGGCGATCCTCGGGAATAATCCCCAGGATGCGCTGGTTGCCGCTCGTCGGACTCCTCGCCGCGTGCGGCGGCCGGGCGGTGACGCTTTCCCATCCCGACCTCGAGGCGGAGGCCTACCGCACGGAGGTCCTCGACGCGTCCGGCGCGAGCGGCCTCGTCCTCGACCTCGCGACCCACGCCGGCGACGTGACGATCGAGGTGTTCGACGGCCCGCCGCAGCTCGTCGCGAAGATGCGGCTCGCGGCGCGGACCGAGGCCGAGGCCGAGCGGCTGCTCGCGGGCTTTGCCGTGGCCGCGCGCCGCACGGAGGATGCGTGCGTCGTGCGCCTCGAGGGGCAGCCCGCGGAGATCTCCGGCACGGACATCCTCGTGCGGCCGGTGCTCTCGTTCAGCGCGCGCGTGCCGCCCGGTCAGCGCCTGCACGCGGAGAGCGGGAACGGAGACATCGAGGTGAAGGGGGCCGCGGGGGACTGCGCGCTCGAGTCGGCGTTCGGGGACCTGAAGGTGCTGGGGGTCCGGGGGACGCATCTCCTCGCCCGGACGAGCTCGGGCACCGTGCAGGTCGAGGACGTGGCCGCCGGGACGATCGAGATCGACAGCGCGTTCGGCGCGGTGCGCCTCGTGAACGTCCGCGGCGACCTCGACGTGCAGGCAGGCTCGGGGGATGTCGCCGTGAAGGGGTTCTCGGGCGGCACGTGCGACCTGCACACCGGGTTCGGCGACATCGATGCCCGCGGCACGTTCCTCGATCTGACGGCGAAGACGAGCTCCGGCCGCGTCGGCGTGCTGGCGGAGCCGGGGAGCTCGATCGAGAGGCCGTGGACGCTCCGCAGCTCGTTCGGCGACGTCGAGCTGCGGGTGCCGAAGGACTTCGACTGCAACGTCTTCGCGGAGACGTCCTTCGGCTCCGTGACGAGCGACCTCACGCTGCGGGAGCAGGGGAAGCGCTCCGACCGGCGCGTGAGCGGCGACATCGGCGACGGCGGCGGCCGCATCACGCTGCAGACGAGCAGCGGCGACGTCCGCATCCGCGGGCACTAGACCGGCATTCCGGGCCCCCTCGTGGTATGCTATCTGGCTTGCACCACCACGACTTGTCCCCCGTCGTCGCCTCCTCGAAGGGAGCGGCAGTCTCTTGAGCGGCAACTACTTCGGGGGAAAGCGGGACCGCGAGCAGGCGCAGGCCCGCAAGAAGCGCGAACGCGACAGGCGCCGTTCGGAGCGGCGCCGGAGGGGCCCCGGGGAGGTGCCGGTCGTGGGGGCCGAGGAGGTCACGGGGAACCTCGACGCCGCCGAGGCCGCCGTCAAGCGCCGGCAGGCCTCCGCGGCGAAGGACGCGGCGCATGGAATCCCCTCGCGCCTCTTCGTGGGCGGGCTCGCCTGGGAGACCACGGCGGACGACCTGCGCGAGGCGTTCGCGCCGTTCGGGCAGGTGAGCGACGCGGTCGTCGTGATGGATCGCGGCACGGGCCGCTCGCGCGGCTTCGGCTTCGTGGTGATGAGCCACAAGGACGCGCCCAAGGCGATCGCCGCGCTCAACGGCACGGAGCTCCAGGGCCGCCCGATCGTCGTGAACGTCGCCTCCGAGCGCCCGCGGTAGACCCGGTGCCGGGTACGCGGTTTTGGCGTCGCAACCCCGCGCGGCCCGCTGCGCCGAGGGCGAGGAGATCCTGAGGTTCCGCACGGAGGCCGTCCTCGGGATCAGGTAGCGAGGGCCAGCAGCCCGGAGACGAGCGCGCCGGCCGCCGCGCCAGGCGCGAGCGCGCGCACGTAGCCGAGGTGCGGCACGCCGGCGACACGCCGGGAGATGAGCTGGCCCGCCACCGTCGCGAGGAGCGAGCGCACGGCCAACGCGTACGCCACGCCCGCGATCCCGTAGCGGGTCCCGATCCACGCCACGACCGCGACGACCGGGAGGTTCGCGACGGACCACCAGAGCCGGAGCCGCGTCCGCCCGAGCGCGAGCCAGAGGATTCCCGGGTCCGAGTTGAGCCCCATGGCAGCGGCCGTCACGCACAGTGCGCGCATCGCCGGGACCGCTTCCTGCCACCGGCCGGGATAGAGCGCGTCCACGAGCCACGGCGCCGCCGCCCACAGCAGCGCCGCGAAGGGCACGATCGCGAGCGCGAGCCACCGCGTCAACGAGAGATACGCCCGCACGAGGTTGTCGCCCTTGAGCCGAGCGAGCGCCGGCAGCGCCGCCTGGTCCGCGACCGGGAGCACGTGCGTCGGCGCGAGCATCGCGTGCCGCCACGCGAACCCGTAGAGGCCGAGCGCCGCCTCGCCGAGCCTCCGCCCGACGAGGAACCGGTCCGCCTGCGCGAAGCACGCGTCGAAGAGCCGGGTCCCGACGATCCGCAGGCCGTCCCGCGCGAGGCCGCCCCCGGACCCCCTCCGCATCGCCGGCGCGAGAAGCCAGACGAGCGCCGCGGCGACCGCCCCGGCGACGACGTCCGCGAACACGAGCCCCCATGCGCCGTAGCCCGCGAGCACGAAAGAGACCGCCCCGCCCGCCGCGACCAGCGCGCGCGCGATGTCGCTCTGCGCGAGGCGCCGGAACTCCAGCGCGCGGCGGAGCCTCGCGCGCGCCGGCGCCGCGAACCCCGTGAAGATGAGCCCCGCGGAGCCCGTGCCGAGCAGGTACGGGAGCCCCTCGGGCGAGCGGAACGCGCGGCTCACGAACGGCGCGAGGAGCGCGAGCGCGAACGCGCAGAGGAGCCCCGCCCGCGTCGAGATCCACATCGCCTGCACGTCGTCCACGCGCGGGCGGACCGCGATGGTCTCCATCCCGAGGTCCGCCGCGACGCCCGCGATGCCGACGGCGACCGTGACCATCCCGGCGAGCCCGAGATCGCCCGGGCCGAGATGGCGCGCGACCACGAGCAGCGCGCCGATCTGCGCGGCGACCGTGAGCCCGCGCGCGACGAGGAGCCAAGCGACGCCCTCACGCACGCCACGAAGGGTAGCGCATCGCGACGAGCGGGCGCACGACGGGGCCCATCGCGCGCCGGAGCCAACGGGGCGCGTACGACGCGACGAGCATCGCGAGCGCGAGCGGCCGGAACGGCTCGCCGCGGAGCGCCACGCGAAGGTGCGGCCGCGCCTCGCGCACGCGGCCGTCCTTGAACTGCCACTCCGCGATCTGGTAGTGGACGCGCGCCCTCGCGCGCCCGGGCGGCGCCTCCCCGGGAGCGCGGATCGCGGCGACGAGGTCGAGGAGCCGCTCCGGCTCGCCGCGCGAACGCCGCCGTGCGCACTCGCGCGCGACCTCGGCGTACGCGCCCTGGAGGAAGAACCGCTGCCCGGTCACGCTCTCCACGTGCATGCGATAGAGGAGGAGGGGCGCGGGGAGGAGGACGACGGCGCCCTTCTCCGCGACGCGCAGGACCATGTCGTAGTCGTGGCCGTACCGGAGCGCCTCGCGGTAGCCCCCGAGCCCCCTGAGCACCGAGGTCCTGACCGCGCACGTCGAGTGGCCGACCGGGTTCGAGCGCGGCAGCATCTCGCGAAACCGCGCCTCGTCCTTCGGCACAGGCACCGTCGCGAGCACGTTCCCGCGCTCGTCGATCGCGCGGAAGCTCGAGGCGACGAGGACGGCGTCCGGCCGTGCGTCGAACGCCGCCGCGGTCGCCGAGAGTCGCCCGGGGAGCATCACGTCGTCGTCGTCGAGGACGGCGCAGAATTCCCCGCGGGCCTCCGCGAGCCCCCGGTTGCGCGCCCCGGCGGGGCCCAGGGACGTGTCGAGCCGGATCAGCCGGATGCGGGGGTCGCGGAACTCCGCGACGACGCCCGCCGCGCCGTCGTCCCCGGACGCGTCGTCGACGACGATGTGCTCGAAGTCCGCGAAGTCCTGCCCCAAGGAGGAGCGGACAGCCTCCCGGAGCACCTCCGGGCGGCCTCGCGTCGCGGTCAGGACCGTGAACCTGGGCATCCCCAGAGGCTACCCGACCGGGGCCCGTCGGACTCGGGGCCCCGCCCCCTACAATGGGGCAGCCTTGGCGAACTTCTACCGGGACAACGCCGACCTGCGCCGGCGAATCGAGTCCGCGTCCTGGGCGCGGATCCTGCCCGCCCTCGAGAAGGACTTCACGGACCCGCACGAGCTGGCCCCGAAGAGCATCGAGGAGGCGGTCGAGCAGATCGAGATGGTGCTCGACATGATCGGGGCGCTCGCCGCGGAGGAGGTCGCGCCGCACGCCGCCGAGGTGGACCGCGCCGGCGCGCGGCTCGTGGACGGCCGGGTGGTCTACCCGGAGCCGCTCCAGCGTGCCTTCCGGCAGCTCGCCGACGCGGGGCTCATGGGCTTCACGCTCCCGCGCGAGTTCGGGGGGATGAACCTGCCGATCACGGCGTACACGGCGGCGGTCGAGATGATCTCCCGCGCCGACGCGTCGATGATGACCCTCTTCTCGCTGCAGGGGTGCGGGGAGACGATCCACCGCTTCGCGCCGCGCGCGACCCGGGACCGCTACCTCCCGCGCCTCTGCACCGGCGGGATCACGCCCTGCATGGCGCTCACCGAGCCGAACGCGGGGAGCGCGCTCGGCGCGGTCTCCACGCGCGCGACGCAGGCGCCCGACGGGACGTGGCGCCTCACCGGCAGCAAGTGCTTCATCACGAACGGCGGCGCGGACGTGCTCCTCGTGCTCGCGCGGTCGGAGGAAGGAAAGCCGGGCGGCGACGGGCTCTCCCTCTTCGTCGTCGAGAAGGGGAAGGGAGTCGAGGTCGGCAAGCTCGAGGAGAAACTCGGCATCCACGGCTCCGCGACAGCGACCATCAACCTCACCGACGCTCCCGGGATCCTCCTCGGACGGCGCGGCGAGGGGCTCTACAAGGTGACGCTCTCGCTCCTCCACAACGTGCGTCTCGAGGTCGCCGCGCAGGCCGTCGGCATCGCGCAGGCGGCGCAGAAGGCGGCGGTCCGCTACGCGAGCGAGCGGGAGCAGTTCGGCCGGTCGATCGACCAGTTCGCGCCGGTGCGCGCGATGCTCTTCGACAGCGCGACGGAGATCGAGGCGGCGCGTGCGATCGTCGTCACGACCGCGTCGGTCGTCGACCGGAAGCGCGGCCTCGAGCGCGCGGGCGGCGGCGAGGAGCTGCAGCGCTACGAGCGGCTCGCGGATCTCCTGACGCCGCTCTCGAAGTACTACGCGTGCGAGATGGTGAACTCGGTCACGTCGCGCGCGATCCAGATCCACGGCGGCTACGGCTACTCGCGCGAGTACGCGGTGGAGCGCCACTTCCGCGACGGCCGGATCACGAGCATCTACGAGGGGACGAGCGAGATCCAGGTCGGCGCGATGATCGACCTGCTGCTCCGGGGCGGGCTTCCGCTCCTCTTCGAGGAGCCGCTCCGCGACGCCCCCGAACCCCCCTCCGCCTCCGGCGCCCTGGGCATCCTCCGCGCGAACTACGAGATGGTCGTGGAGGCCGCCGAGTCCGCGAAGAAGGCCGACCGCTTCGCCCACCAGGGCTGGGCGCGGCAGTTCGCCGACGCCGTGGCGACGATCCTCTCGGGCCTCGTCTTCCTGAACGACGCGCAGAAGGACGAGCGCAGCGCGATCCTCGCGAAACGGCAGGCGCGCGAGGGGCGGCGCCAGGCCGAGACGCTCCTGCGCGTCGTGCGCGAGGGGGACCGGACGCCGTTCGACGAGACATCGTTCGGCCCCGTCGTCGAGCCCTACCGGTGAGCATCCGCTTCTGCCCCATGTGCGGGGCGGGGGGCCTCGCATGGCGCGTCCCGCGGCGCGACGACCGCCCGCGCCAGACCTGCGTCGCCTGCGGCTACGTGCACTACGTCGGCCCCGCGCTCGCGGCCGGCGTGATCCTGCGCAACGGCCCGCGCATCTGCCTCGTCCGCCGCGCCCACGATCCGGGCTTCGGGAAGTGGACCTTCCCGGGCGGCTTCGTGGACGTGGGCGAGACGCCCGCGGCCGCGGCGCTGCGGGAGCTTCTCGAGGAGACGGGCTATAAGGGCGAGATCGAGCGGCTCGTCGGCGCCTACGCGTCGCTCGGGCCGCAGGGCAGGCCCGTGGTGATCGTCGTCTACGCCGGGCGGCCGAAGGGAGGGCCCGGCCGGGGCTACGGCGGGCACGCCGGTGAGCAGGTTGGCGGGGGTGCGGGGGAAGAGGCTATCGGCAGCGAGGAGGTCCAGGAGGTGCGCTGGTTCGGGCAGGAGGACGTGCCGTGGGAGGAGTTCGCCTTCCCGTCGACGGTCACCGCGCTCCGCGACTTCCTCACGAGCGGTCCTCCGTCAGCTCCAGCGTGACCCGGAAGGGGCCTTCCTTCGTCACGACGATGAACTCGACGCTCTGCGGCCGCCGCTCGGCGACGATCTGCATGACCTGGTCGAAGTCCTCGCGCGACGTGATGCGATAGCCGACGCCGGGCCACCGGACCGAGAGGATCACGTCCCCCGGCAGCAGGCGGTTCGCCTCGTCGCGCTGGTCCGCGATGGAGCCCTCCTGGATGCGCGTGACCACGACGCCCTGCACGCGCGCGGAGAGCCCGAGCGACTGCGCCTGGGCGGGGGTCAGGTCGGCGACTTCGATCCCGATCGTGTAGTCGGGTTCCTCCGCGACCTCCACGTCGACCGTCCGGCGCTCCCCCTTGGCGAGGTAGGTGATCTTCACCCGGCCCCCCGGCCCCGCCTGCGCGAGCCGCGCGTGGAGCACGCTCACGTCGCGCAGCGGCCTGCCGTCCACCTCGACGATCGTCGAGGCCGCGGGGATGCCCGCGCGTGCGGCGGGGGAGTCCTTCTCGACGCGCAGGACGCGGAACCCGGCGGCCACGTCGATCTTCTCGCGCTCGAGCTGCTCGGCCGAGAGCGGGACGCCGTGGATCCCGAGCCAGCCGCGGCGCGCCTCGCCCCGCTCGATGAGCGAGATCGCCACCGTGCGCGCGAGGTTGACCGGGATCGAGAAGCCGACACCGACGTTCGCGCCGGTCGCCCCCTGGATCGCGGTGTTGATGCCCACGACCTGCCCGTCCAGGTTGATGAGCGGGCCGCCGCTGTTGCCGGGGTTGAGCGCGGCGTCGGTCTGGATGAAGTCCTCCGCGATGCCGCGCCCGACGCCGCTCCGGCCCGTCGCGCTGACGACCCCGTAGGAGACGCTCGACGCGAGCTCGAACGGGGAGCCGATCGCGATGACCAGCTCGCCGACCTCGAGCGTGTCGCTGTCGCCCAGCGCCGCGACGGGCCACTCGCCCTTGGGCTCGTCGAGGATCTGGATGACCGCGACGTCGCTCCGGCTGTCGGCGCCCAGCGTGCGGATCTTGTCGAACTTGCGCCCGTCCTCAAGCTGCACCTCGAGCTGGCCGCGGAGGACGTGCCGGTTCGTGAGGACGTGCCCCTCCTTCGAGATGATGAAGCCGGATCCCGAGGCGAGCTGGCGTCTCCCGGGGTACGAGCGCCCCCAGCTGACGATCTTCACGACGGCCGGCCGGACCTTCTTCGTGGCCTCGATGAGAGGCCGCGAGATGTCCTTGGACGCGGTCGACGGCTTCGCCGCCGGGGCGCGGAGCTCCGCCGGAACTTGCTCGGCGGCGGCGACCTTGGGGGCGAGGAGGAACGCCCCGGCCACGAGGCCGAGGAGGCTTCCGAGGACGAGCAGGAAAAGAGCGCGGCGCATCATGACCTCTCCATCCTATACGGGGAAAACCCTTATTTGCGTCAACTCCTTGTCACGCAAGCGGATACGGCGGCCGGGAGGCCTGTTCGGTGACACCGGCTCCCGACGTATGGATATGACGTCCTCCGCCGGCCGCGACGCGTTCGCGGGGGCGGGACCCCGGGGCCATCCGGGGCCCGTGGACCCTCCCCCCGCGTCCCCCCCGGATCCCATGGCCGAGGCCGCGCTCCGCGCTGCCCTCGTCCCGGCGCTCACCCCGCGCCGCTGGCGGCGCTTCGTCGACCGGGGCGGCGATCCCGTGGCGCTCGCGCGAGGGGACGCGGGCGAGCTCATGCGCAGCCTCGGGCTCCGTGCCGACGAGGCGCGCATGCTCGGGCGCGATCTCGCCCGTGCGGAGCCGGAGCGCGAGCTCTCCGCGGCGGATGCGGCAGGCGTCCGCGTCATCCCGTGGGGGGCGGCCGGGTACCCCGCACCCCTGCGACACCTCGCCGACCCGCCCCCCGTCCTCTTCCTCCGCGGCGCGCTCCTCCCGTGCGATGCCCGGGCGGTCGCGGTCATCGGGTCGCGGCGCGCCACGCCCTACGGCCTGCGTGTGGCCCGGGCGCTCGCGGGCGACCTCTCGCGCGCGGGCGTGACCGTCATCGCCGGCCTCGCCCGCGGGATCGACGCGGTCGCGCACGGCGCCGCGCTCTGCGCGGGCGGGCGTACGATCGCGGTGCTCGGCAGCGGCCTCCTCAACCCCTATCCGCCCGAGCATCTGGGCCTCCTCGAGGAGATCACGGCGAAGGGCGCGGTCCTCTCCGAGTTCCCGCTGCGCGCCGCCCCGCTCCGCCGCCACTTCCCGCAGCGGAACCGGATCATCGCGGCGCTCTCGCTCGGCACCCTCGTCGTGGAAGCCTCGCCCACGAGCGGCGCCCTCGGGACCGTGCGCCACGCCCTCGACCTCGGCCGCGCCGTCATGGCCGTGCCGGGACCGGTGGACGAGGAGGGCTCGCTCGGCACCCTGCGCCTCCTGCAGGAGGGGGCCGCGGCGGTGGGGGCGGCGCACGACGTGTTCGCGGCCCTCGGCTGGTGCGCGGCCGGGCCCTCCGCGACGCTGCCGGACGGCGAGCGCGAGGTGCTCGAGGCGCTCGGCCCCGACGGCGCGACGCCCGCCGAGGCGGCGGCGACGCTGGGCATCCCCGAGGAGGTCGCCGCCGGCCACCTCGTCACGCTCGAGATCAGGGGCCTCGTCTCACGCGAGGAAGGGGGGCGCTATGTGATCCCGTGAGCGCGGGGCGATCCGGCCGCCGTCCGCCCCCGCGACTCCTCCTCCGGGCTTACGTGCCGCGGCGGGGGTCGAGCGGCCGTCCGAGGGTGCCGCGGCCGCGGTCCGTCGGCGCCGTCAGGGGAGGATCCAGCTCACGAACACGGACACGCCGATCATGAACAGGAGGATCCCGCCGAGGGTCACGAGCCACGCGCGCAGCGCGTGCCGGAGGATCACGCGCATGTCCTCGCGGTGGGCGGCCGCGGTCACAAGCGCGATGGCGAGGCAGAGCGGCGGGAGCAGCGCGAACTCGCCGAGATGCACGAGGGCGATGAGGCACGGGGTCACGATGCCTCCCCTCCCGCCGGGGGAGCCTCGGTCCCCGGCCTGGCCTGCGCCTCCGTGCTCCTGCCGCAGGTGGTCACGAAGTCCATCATCGCGACCACGTTGAGCAGGCACGCGACGGCCGTGTAGGTGAGTCCGAGCTGGAGGAACCGGATCTTGTGGTCCAGCTCCAGGTGGCGCGTGAGAAGCCAGCCGACCGCCGTCTCGCCGGCGTTGAAGAGGTACGCGCCGAAGTAGATCGGATCGCGATCGAGGCTCAGGTTGCGGCCCTCCGCCAGCGCGGTGCCGATGAGGAACGTGATCGTGATCGTCGCGAAGTAGAGGAGCGCCTTCGCACGACGGCCGATGAGGAGGTGGCCGAGGCCGGGGACGAGCCAGGCGGCGAGGATGCCGGCGAAGGTCATCTCCGGCGAAATGGGGGGGCCCGGGGGGGCCTCCTCGTCCCGGTGGACGAGGCTGTCGCGACGGCCGCGGAGGCCGTGCCCGATCCACGACGACCCGATCGCGATCGCGATGATCGCGAGGACGGCGGCGCGGTTCTCGGGATCGTTGGCCTTCGAGTAGGTGAAGACGGCGCAGCCCGCCGCGATCAGGGCGGCGCCGCCGACGATGCGGAAGAGCCTCTCCCGAGGGGTGAGCCGGACCGACGGTTCCATGCTGCGGCACCCGAGGATACTGGCCGATGCGCGACGGGGACAGTTCCCGTCCGTGCAGGTCATCCGGGGCCGTGGTATTCTCCGCCCCTTCGCGCCGATGGAGGGCCTCGAGGGCAGGACGCGTGTCCGCGTTCGGTACGCCGAGACCGACTGCATGGGCCGCGCGTACCACGCGAACTACCTCATCTGGTTCGAGTGCGGGCGCGTGGAGCTGCTGCGGTCGCGGGGATTCGACTACGCGCGCGTCGAGCGGGAGCAGGAGTGCTACCTGCCCGTGTTCGAGGCCTACGTGAAATACCTCGCGCCGGCGTTCTTCGACGACGAGATCGAGATCACGGCCAGGATCGAGGACTACAGCTTCGTCCGCCTCACCTTCGCCTACGAGGCGCGGCGCGTCCGGGACGGCATCCTCTGCGCGGAGGGTCGGACGGTGCTTGCCGCAGTGGACGCGAAGGGGCAGCCGAGGAAGCTGCCCCAGGACCTCCGCGCCTATCTCGAGAAGCTCCCCCTGCCGGCGGAGCAGGAGCGCCGCCGGAGATCGCGGACCGGCCGGTAGTGGCCGCCGGGGCGCTCCCGGGGGGGGTGCAGGCCCGGCGGCCCCGCCCGCCCGACGCGCCCGAGGGGCGCGCCCGCATGCCGCCGGGTTCCGGGAAGGTCGGGCGGGTATCCTTCGTCCCAATGATCACGATGCGCCGGGTCCTTCTCGCCGTGCCGGCCCTCCTCCTCGGGGCCTGCGCCACCCCCGACAAGGAGCCGGACATCGTCGTCCCGTACGAAGACCAGGTGAAGGAGGCGCTCGAGCACGGCGGGAACGAGGAGGGCCAGACGATCCGCCGCACCTACCAGAACGTCCGGCGCTACGAGGAGCTGCGGATCGAGATGCAGGAGCAGCCCATGGCCGCGATGCGCCGCACCGTCGGGCGCAGCGTCGACGACGACTTCGAGATCTTCAGGAAGTACGCGCTCGACAAGGACTCCGCCACCCTCCGGAACTGGTCGGTCGCCTGCCTCGGCTTCGCGATCGAGAAGCGGGTCGAGGCGAGGAAGCTGCTCGAGTCGCTGCTCGCGGACGAGACGAATGCGCCCTGGCTCCTCGCGAACGCGTGCCAGGCGCTCTCCGTCCTGCGGGACAAGGAGACCGACCTCTCCGCCGTGGTCCGGCTCGTGAGCCACGGCGATCCCGAGGTCCGCACGAGCGCTGCGACGGCGGTCAAGGAGATCTGGTTCGTCTCGGAGACGCCGCGCGACCTCACGCCCGAGTACTTCGCCGCGATCGACCGCCTCGTCGCGCTCCTCCACGACGACGCGACCACGCGCGGCCGGCGCGCCGCGGTCTGGGCGCTCGCGAACCTCCACCACCCCGCCGTGCTCGAACATCTGCTCGGCGCGCTCGAGGACTCCGACGCGGAGGTGCAGGTCGGCGCGCTGCGCGGGATCGAGATGCTCGGCGACGCGCGCGCGATCGAGCCGCTCTGCGAGTACCTCGACGGGAGCCCGCAGGACGGGCCCGCGTCGTTCGCCGTGCGCGCGCTCCAGCAGATCGCGGTGCAGAACGGGTTCGCGCAGACGAAAAGCGAGCTCGAGGCGATCGGAACGAGCGGCAAGGCGTGGCGGAAGTGGTTCCGTGCCCAGCGGATGAAGTAGCAGCAAGGGGAGGGGCCCGGGGAACCCCCTTGCTGCCCGGATCCCCCTCATCCCCTAACCCGGATCATTCACGAGTCTCGGGCTAAAGCACCGCGGCCGGGTCGATGTCGATCACGAGATCGACGCGGCGCGGCACGCGCGCGCCCCGGGCGGCGGCGCAGGCGCGGGCGAGCGCGCCGGCGCTCTTCGAGAGCAGGAGCACCATGTAGCGCCACCTGCCGCGCACGCGCTCGATCGGCGCCTTCGCGGGCCCCCGCAGCTCGACCATCCCGCCGGCCATCTGGCCCCGGACGGCCTCGGCGACACGATGCGCGGCGGCGCGGGCGTCGGGCTCCTCCGTCGCCGAGAGCACGGCGAGCGCGCAGCGGCGCTCCGGCGGCAGCCCGAGCATCGCGCGCTCCTCGAGCTCCGCCTTCGCGAACGCCTCGTAGTCGTGGCGGGCCGCGGTCTCGATCGCGTAGTGGCGCGGGTTGAAGGTCTGGACGATCACGCGGCCGCCGCGCTCACCCCGGCCCGCGCGCCCCGCGACCTGCGAGATGAGGCTGAAGGTCCGCTCGTTCGCGCGGAAGTCCGGGAGGTGGAGCGCGGTGTCGGCGTTGACGATGCCGACGAGCGTCACGTCGGGGAAGTGGTGGCCCTTGGCGACCATCTGCGTGCCGACGAGCAGGCGCGCGTCGCCCTTACGGAAGCTCTCGATCGCGTCCTCGAGCCGCTCGCCGCGCGCGCTGTCGGAGTCCACCCGCACGAGCTTCACGCCGGGCCACGCCTCCGCCGCCTCCTCGGCCACGCGCTCCGTCCCCGAGCCGACGTACTTGAGCGCGGTCGCGTGGCACTCGGGGCACTTCGGCGTCGCCCGCGCCTCGTGGCCGCAGAGGTGGCAGACGGTCTTCGCGCGCCCCTTGTGGAAGACGAGCGTCGACGAGCAGTTCGGGCACCCGAGCGTGTGGCGGCAGCGCTCGCACACGACGATCGTCGAGAAGCCGCGCCGGTTGAGGAAGAGGATCACCTGGCCGCCGGCGGCGACGGCGTCGGCCACCGCGACGCGGAGGCGGCGAGAGAAGAGGTGCGAGCTCTCCTGCGAGAGGTCGACGATCTCGACCGGCGGGAGCGGGTAGCCGCCCGCGCGCCCCGGGAGCCGGTGGAGCGCGTAGCGGCCCTTGCGCCCGTTCGCGTAGGACTCGAGCGACGGCGTCGCCGAGCCGAGGATCACCGGGCACCCGGCGTCGCGCGCCCGGATCACCGCGACGTCCCGCGCGTTGTAGCGGGGCACCGTCTCCTGCTTGAAGCTCGTCTCGTGCTCCTCGTCGACGACCACGAGGCCGAGCCGGGCGACGGGCGCGAACACCGCGCTCCGGGGCCCGATCACGACGTCGGCCTCGCCGCGCCGGATCCGCTGCCACGCGCGCCGCCGCTCCGCCTCCGCCTGCGCGGAATGGAGCACGGCGACGCGCGCGAACCGCGCGCGGAAGCGGCGCACGGTCTGCGGGGTGAGCGCGATCTCCGGCACGAGCACGATCGCCTGCCGCCCCGTCCGGAGCGTCTCCGCGATCGCGCGCAGGTAGACCTCCGTCTTCCCGCTGCCCGTGACGCCGAGGAGGAGATGGACATGGAAGCGCGGCGCGAGGACGTCGGGCCGGATCGCGTCGAGCGCCGCCTGCTGCGGCGCCTCCAGCGCCGGCGGCGTGTCCGACTCGACCGGCCGCTCCGCGTCGAGCTCCTCCTCGCGCTCGTCGTCCTCGATCCGCACGAGACCCGCGCGCTCGAGCGTGCGGAGCGCGGCGCGCGTGGTGCCGGCCGCGTCGAGGAGCCGCTTCACCGCGGGCGGCCGGTCGAAGCGCGCGAGCGCCTCGAAGACCGCCGCGGCCTTCCGTGCCCGCGCCGGCAGCTCGCCCGAGCCGGTGCGCACGACCACCTTCGTCCTCGGCCGGCGCTTCCGCACGCCGCCCGGCAGCATCGCCTGGATCGCCTCGCCGAGCGCGCAGCCGTAGTACGAGCTGATCCACCGCGCCAGATTCAGGAGGTCGGGAGGAACCAGGGGCTCCGGATCGACGACCGCGAGGATGTCCTTCGTCTCGGGGAAGTCGCTCGACTCCTCGAGCGAGACGAGGTAGCCGACGCGGGTCTGGGTCCGGAAGGGCACGCGCACGCGCTGGCCCGGCTTCAGCTCCGCGAGGAGCCGATCCGGGACCGCGTAGGTGAACTCGGTCGGGACCGGGAGGTCCAAGGCGATCTTCGCGAACACGTCCGCCTATATACGTCGCGGAGGGGACTCGCCGGGCGGCCCCCGGACCCCCCCGGATCCCGCCCGCCAGAGGGCGGGTCCGAAAATCCGCCGCGGTCCGGGCCCCCCGGGGAGGGATCCCTCCCCGGAGCCCTGTCTAGAGGGGCAAGGAGATCATGCCATGAACGGATTCCTCGCCCGCCTCGCGGCCCTCGTCTTCGCGGCCGCGCTCGCGCACGCCGGCGACTGCCTCTCGGGCTCGTCGTGCTGCAACGAGTGCCCGCTGGCCAAGCAGGCCAACACCCGCATGTCCGACGGCCGGGAAGGCGTCGCGACCTCCCCGCTCGTCCGCTCCGGGATGGTGCGCCGGGTTCTCCTCAACCTGGAGGCCCTGTGAAGCGTTGACACGTGCATGGCGGACCGCGCGCTCCCCGTGGACGGGGACGAATTCCGGAGGCTCTTCGAGGAGCACAAGGACACCGTGTTCCGGGTCCTCTATCGGCTCGCGGGCAACCGCCATGACGCCGAGGACCTGGTGCAGGACACCTTCGTCCGCCTCTGGAGGAAGCGCGAGCAGTTCCGCGGCGACGGCAGCGTGGAAGGCTACCTGCGCCGGATCGCCTACCGCACCTTCCTGAACGCGCGGGCGCGGCTGTCGCGCCCGCGTGCCCATGAGAACAACGGAAGAGAGCCCGTGGACCACGGCCCCGATCCCTCCGAGAGCGCGAGCCGCGCGGAGCTGAGGAGCTTCCTCCTCGCGCACGTGCGCCGCGCGGTGGAGGAGCTGCCGGATTCCTGGCGCGAGCCGTTCGTCCTCTTCCGCTACGAGGGGATGAAGCTGAAGGAGATCGCCGACACGTTGGGCATCACGCCGAAGGCCGCGGAGATCCGTGTCGCGCGCGCGCTGGAGCGCGTGTCGGGGCGGCTGCGCGAGCTCAAGGCGAAGTACGGGGAGGCGCTGTGAGCCACGATCTCGAGCGGATCCGCGACTACGTGGAGGACCGACTGCCGCCGGCGGAGCGGGAGGCCTTCGCCGCGGAGATCGCGCGCGACCCCGGCCTCGCGGAGCTCGTCGAGACCTACGAACTCGTCGTGCGCGCGACGTCCGACGCCCCTCCCGCGGCGACGACGACGTTTCTGGACGTGGTCGTGCGCGCGCGCGCTGCGCGCCGGATCCCGCGGCCGCTCCTCGCGGCGGCGGCGCTGCTCGTCGCGGTCGCGATCTTCGCGTTCCTCAGCGCGCCGCTCAAGAGGACCCCTGCGCCCGTGACGCTCAAGGCGATCCCGCTCGCGCTCCGCCCGGCCCCCGAGGCCCCCCCGCACTGGCCGCCGGAGCTCCTCACGCACAAGACGGCGGACGAGGACGGCCTCCTCTTCTACGACGACCTCTCGACCGCGCTCGCGGTGGCGAAGGCCGCGCGCGCGCACGTCTTCCTCTTCATCCATTTCCCGGGATGCTCGTGGTGCGACGAGTTCCGCGACGTGCAGTGCCGGGACGAGGCCGTGATCAAGGCGGCGGAGCCCTACGTCCTCCTGACCCTCGACTGGCGCAAGGCGCCGGAGGCGCTCCGCGAGGACCCGAACGGGGGCTGGCCGATCTTCGACGTCCTCGACGCGGACGGGAGGAAGATCGACGGATTCAAGGGCATGGAGCCCGCCGGGACGGTGGCGGAGTTCCTTCTCGGGCGCACCCACCCGCGGCCGGATTGGGAGGGGCTCGGGGAGGGGGCGAGAAGGCTCGAGGAGGCGGAGGCCGCGGGTGACGCGGCGCGCCGCCTCGAGCTCTACCGGCAGGTGGCGGCCGCGGACAACGCGCTTTCCGAGGTGGCGCGCGCGCACATCGCGGCGATGGAGAAGGAGGCGCAGGACGCGCTCTTCGCCGCCCGGGAGGACGTGCTCCGGCTGGGCGCCGCGGCCGCCGCCGACCGGCTGGGCTCCGCCGCCGCGCCGCTCCGCGGCACGCCCTACGGGGATGACCTCGATCGAGTGCATACATTTGTACGGGAGCACGGCTCGTTCCCGGAGCTGAAGGAGTAGCCATGCTTCGCGTCCTCTTCCTCATGCCCTTCTGGGCGGCCGCGGCCGCCGCCGCCGGGCCCCTCGACGACGCCAAGGAGAAGTTCGCCGCGGGGGACTGGAAGGCCGCGCTCGCCGCTGCCGACGAGGTCCCCGCGGAGGACGAGGGCTGCGCGAAGGCACGCTACCTCGCGGGCGAGATCCACCTGATGCTCGGCGACCCGGAGGCCGCCGAGAAGGCGTTCCGTGCGGCGCTGGAGAGGAAGCCCGGCGCGGAGCCGGTCCTCACGGGCCTCGGCCGCGCGCTTCTCGAGCGCGGACAGGACGCGGAGGCGCTGAAGACGCTCGAGATGGCGGCGAAGGCGGCGCCGGACTCCGCGCGCGCCCTCTGCTTCCTCGGGATCGCGCGGATGCGCGCGACCGAGGGCAGGAAGGGGCGGAAGGAGATCGAGAAGGCGGCCCAGCTCGGCAAGGACGACCCGGAGGTCGCGCGCGCGGCGGTCGTCGCGTACCTGAGGGACGAGGACATGGACAACGCGGGCAGGGCGGCGCGCCGGTTCGCGAAGGCGGATGCCAAGAGCCCGATGGGACCCTTCCTTCTCGCGCTCGTGCAGGAGCGCGAGAAGAGCTACGACGACGCGATCGCGTCGTACGAGGCGGCGCTGAAGCTCGACGAGGGCTTCCTCGACGCGCACAAGAACCTCGCGATCCTCTGCATCGCGCAGAACCCGCTCTACACGAACCAGGAGCGGACCGGGAAGGCGATCCGGCACTTCGAGCGCTACTTCGCGCTCGGCGGCAAGGACGCCCACGTGAAGCGGATCTGGGAGACGCTCCAGCAGTTCATCGAGAAGTAGAGAGCGGCCCCTCCGCGCCGGCCGCGGAGGCGCGGAGATCGCGGAGCGCGGAGGCCGGCGCCTTGCGCGCTCGGCGGCGGCGGCCTATTCCGAGCGCGCGATGAGGATCTCGAGCTTCGCCCGGTTGTCGACGTCGAGCACCGCGGTCACCGACGGGGGCTGGTCGAGCGACGCGATCTCGAAGTAGGGCATCGGGATCCCGAAGGCCTTGAGCCCCGCCGCCGTCACCATCAGCAGGCCGACGTGCGGGCCCTCGAGGAACCGCCTGTGGATCGAGACGGGCTTGCTCCGCGAGAGGCCGAGTTCCGGCGTGTCCCGGAGGCAGCCGAGCGCGCGCCGCACGGTCCCCTCGGCCTGCGAGCCGATCGCGCAGTACCAGATCCCGCGTTCCGACGTCGTCGACACGTAGATCGGCGGCGGCGTCTCCGCGTCCGAGCGCAGCACCTGCGCGAGCCACGGCGGCGCGTCCGCGAGCTCGGCCGTGCGAACCTCCGCGCGCCCGTCCTCGACCCCGGTCCAGCGGAGCCCCGCGGTATCCCCGACGAGAGGGGCGAGCGCCTGCTCCTTCAGTCGCGCGATGTCGTGCGGGGAGGCGCAGCGCGCCGCGAGGAGCACGGTGAAGCGCCGCGCGTGGATCTTCTCCTCGACGAGGCCCCACGCGAACGCGGCGCTGCCGAGGGGCAGCGGGAGGCCGATCTCCTGCCACCCGGGCGCATCGAGCACGAGCCCCGCGAGGAGCACGGTGTTGTGCGGGAAGCTCGCCACCATGTTCGTGAGATCGAGCTCCGCGGCGAGGTGCGCGGAGCGGGCGACCATCCCGGTCGGCACGAGCGTCGCCTCCCCCTCGACGCGCACCGGCGCGTCCGGCGTCTCCGGGAGCGGGAAGCCGACGAGCACGTCCTCGCACTGGCGCGCGATCGCGTCCGCGACGCCCCTCGGCAGGCGCGCGGCATGCTGGATGAGGAGGGGCGCGTCCGGCTTCCGCGGCGCCTCGCGGGCGAGGAGGTACGCGAGCATGGCGGCGAGCGTTGCGCCGTTCTTCGGGCGCCCGCACACGGCGAGCGGATAGCGCACGGCGGCGAGCACGAGGTCGTTGCGCGGGCCGCGCCTGGCGCGCGCCGGCTGCTCCGAGAGCGAGAGGTACTCCTTCGCCACCCGCACGGGCTCCTGCATGCGGATGTTCTCCCGCTCCCGCTCGAAGGCGTCCTCGAACCGGGGGACCTTCCGGATCGGCATCAGGAAGACCTCCTCCGCGACGTCCTTCGTCCAGTAGCTCGCGGCCGGCATCTCGTAATCGACGCCGTCGAGGCCCGGCACGTTGCACGGGGCGCCGAAGCGCAGCCGCGCGGGGTCCGCGTCCTTCCTCGCGTACGGGCCCTCGTAGAGCCGGCTGAGGTCGTCGAGCGACCGCGTGAACACGCCGAACGCGAAGTCCTTCGGGACGAGCTCCGAGATGTGCGCGGTCCTCGGCCACGCGTAGAGGAGGTAGCCGACGGCCAGAACGAGGAGGGTCCCGGGAACCAGCGCCCGCCGCATCCGCACAGGGTAACCGTTGACCTGCGCGGTTGCCGCAAGTCGGTGCGGGGCACGGGGTTGGCTCCTCCGGAGCGCGCCAGGGGTGGCGCACGAGGCTGGCGGCGGGAGCCCGCTCCCTGCTATGCTCCCTTGGCGTGCTCGCCCTTTCGACAGCCTGCGCCGCCGGGGACCTGACGCTCGACGCGGCCATCACCTCCTTCAAGGACCTCGGCGTGGGTGCCGTCGCGCTCCACCGGGCGCCGACGCCCGAGGAGGCGCGCGCCCTCGTCCCGCTCGCGCGGCGCGTGCGGATCGTCGCGGTCTTCTCCGACGAGCCGGGCCCGGACATCGGCGCGCCGCTCCTCGTCGTCGAGGGCGGCCCCGCGGACGAGGACCGCGAGGCGTCGCTCGACGTGCTCTGCCGCCGCCTCCACGGGCTGCGCCGTTTCAAGATCGGCATCCGGACGCCGCCGGACGAGGAGCACCACCCCTCGCCCGACGAGATGGAGAAGATCCACGAGACGCTGAAGCACGTCGGCTACTGGCACGACGCGTCGCGCGGCGGCGAGGAGTACCTGACGGTCGCCGAGCGGTTCCTCCTCGGCGCCTCGTTCGACCCGCTCGAGGCCGACGTCCAGGGGCTCGCCGACGCGATGCCGACCTTCGCGCCCGCGGTCATCGTCTGCGAGCCCGACCGGGTGCGCGAGGCGATCCTGGTCGCGCGCGTGCACTTCCGTGCGTGATGCGGGGGGGCCCGGGGGACCCGTTGCGTGAGCTCTTCGTCGTCCGCCACGGCGAGGCCGAGGGGAACGCCAAGGGTCTCGCGCAGGGGCGCCTGCCCTTCCCGCTGACCGCGCGCGGCCGCGCGCAGGCGGGGCAGATCGCCGGGATGATGCGCGCGCTCGGCTGGCGGCCCGACCTCGTCGTGACGAGTCCGCTCCGGCGCGCTTTCGAGACGGCGGAGATCGTGGCGGCCTCGGCCGGGTTCCCCGCACCGCTGCCCGATGATGCCTTCACCGAGATCGACTGCGGCGAGGCGACCGGCCGCGCCTTCAGGGATCTCGAGCGGGAGCACCCGGACTTCTTCCTCCGCCCGGCGTCGCAGTGGCTCGGGTTCGCGGAGTTCAAGGGGGAGTCGGACGACGACGTGATCGCGCGCGTCGGCCGGGGGATCGACCGCCTGCCCGCGGGCGCCTCCGTGCTGCTCGTGACGCACGGCGCCGTGTTCAAGGGCGTGCTCGCGCACCTGATGGGGCTCCGGACGCAGTTCTTCCTCGACCTCCGGAACACGACCTGCATGCGGCTCGAGCGCCGCAGGGTGGGGACGTCGGAGGTGGTCGCGTGGACGCACCTCCTGCACGCGGAGGAGTGGGGGGCGGGAGGCTAGACTGTGGGCGTGAGGAAGCAGGAACTGAAGCCCAGCTTCGAGGTCATCGTCTCGACCTACGCGACGCAGGCGGCGGTCGCGCTCGGGCAGATCGAGAACCCGCTCACCAAGAAGACGGAGAAGGACCTCGTGCAGGCGAAGTTCGCGATCGACCTGCTGCAGATCCTCGACGAGAAGACGAGGGGCAACCGGACGTCGGAGGAGGACAAGTTCCTCGCGGACTGCCTCTACCAGCTCCGCATGGTCTACCTCTCCCAGAAGTAGCCGCAAGCCCGCATCTCTTGCGGAGGGTCTGCGATGCAAGTCGTTCGCCGACCGCGGGTTGCGGCCGCCGGGTGCGGCACTGGCACGCGTGCCGCACCCGCGCGCCTACTTGGGGAGCGCGAGGGAGGGCGCCGCGCCCGATCGGGCGATCGCGATCAGCTCCTGAACGTAGTCCATCCCGGTGCCCTGCCACTCCATGCGGACGATGGGCGCGAGAGGGAGAGGCTCCTCCGCATGGGCGACGGTCATGCGCGCCTTGAAGAAGAGGAGCGAAGCCTCCTGCCGGCGCACGATGCACGGGAACCGCCCCGCGGGCGTCTCGACCACCTCGCGCGACACCGACGACGACGACTCCACATCGTCCGGGGAGATGCCGATGGGGGCGGCGAGCCGCCGGACCTCCTCGCGCGCGGCGTCCTCGTCGAACTCCTCCCGCACGAGCCGCAGCGGCTCGCCCCTGCCGCCCGGCGGGCCGCGCCACGCGGCGACGAGCGTGCCGTCCGGTCGGAACCGCGCGGCGATCACCTCGTGCCCGCCGTCGCGCATCTCCCTGCGCCACTCCATCGTCACGCGGTCCGGCGTCCGCTCGACGCACGCGAGCGTCTCCGTCGCGAGATCGTCGCCCGGTCCCCCGGACCCCCTGTGCCTCCACGTCACGGACATGCCCGCCTCCGCGCGGGGCGGCAGGAGGAAATCGCGCGCGTCCACCTCGTCCGCCGCGCGTTCCGGCGCCGACGCGCAGCCTACGGCCGCAAGAAGAAGAGCAGCGCGGCGACCGCCGCGTTGACGAGGTGCCCCGCGATTCACAACGGACATGGCTCCTTCAGGACGACGAGCAGCGCGTAGGTCAGGTAGATCCCGACGACCACGCTCGAGAGCGCGATCACCACGCACGGCCACCAGAGCGGGAACGTGCCCGTGACGAGGAAGACCGCAGAGCACGCGATCGCGAGCACGCTCCACGGCAGGCCCAGGACGACGTTCGGTCGCCCGGCGAAGAGCCGCGCGTAGGGCGTCAGGACCACCCGCTTGCACGCGCCGCCGTCGATTCCGCACGCGCGCGCCGCGCCGCCGAGCGCGCCCGAGAACCACGCCGGCACGGGATAGAAAAGCGACACGAAGTAGAGGTTGATGGCGAGGCCGACGAGGCTCGCCGCGATCACCGCCCACGCGGCCCACATGGCCGCTACTCTACCGCCGGCAGCCGGATCGTGAAGCACGACCCGCGGCCCGGCGCCGACTCCACCTCGATGTGCCCCTGGTAGTCGGTCACGATCCGCTTGACGATCGGGAGCCCGAGCCCCGCGCCGGAGGCCTTCGTGGTGAACGCCGGATCGAAGATCTTGTCGTGCAGCTCGGGCGGGATCCCCGCGCCGTCGTCGACGACGTCGATCCGCGCGAATCCGTCCTCGCTCGTCGCGCGCAGGAGGACGTGAGTCGCGCCCGCCTGCCGCGCGTTGGTGACGAGGTTGATGAACGCGCGCCGCAGCTCGTCGCGGTCCGCGCGCACGATGAGGGGGGGGCCGGGGGCCTCGACCGTGACGGCGCTCCCGCCCGCGGCCGCGTAGAGCGCGCCGACGTCGCGCACGAGCGCCCCGACATCCACGGGCCTCGTCTGCTTCGTCGGGAAGGTCGCGTACGCGTGGAACGCCCCCGCGATCCGCTGGAGCGCGTCGATCTGGTCGAGGATGAGCCGCCCGCCGCGCTCGAACTCCGCCGCGAAGACCTCCGGATCCTCGCGGTACGCCGCGAGCAGGTTCTGGACCGTGAGCTTGATCGGCGTGAGCGGGTTCTTGATCTCGTGCGCCACCTGCCGTGCGACCGCCTGCCACGCGGCGGCCTTCTCGGCGCGCGCGCGCAGGTCCTGCGCTTCGATCAGCTCGCGCGTCATCCGGTTGAACGCGCGGATCAGGTCCCCGAACTCGTCCTGCCGCGTCTCGGGCAGCGTGGCGTCGAGCTCGCCCGCCGCGACGCGAGTCGTCGCCTCGCGCAGGACGACGACCGGCCGCGTGAGCGACCGCGCGAGAAGCAGCGCGATGAAGACCGTGACGAGCGCGGTCGCGAAGAAGATCGCGAGGAGCAGCGCGACGGAGGCCGCCGCCTGCCGCTCGAGCGCCCGGCGGTCCTCGAGCGCGGGCGCGCCGAGGATCACGTCGGCCCCGTCCCAGTCCGCGGGCACCTTGCGGTAGGCCGTGCGCAGCGTCGCGGAGTGGCCGAAGAACTCGCTCCGGACGTCGTCGTCCCGGTCAAGGAGCGTGAGCGCGACGTAGGCGTCCGCGGCGAGGCGCCGGCCGACGAGCCCCGTGTTCCAGAGGCCGGGCCGGCTCGTCGCCAGGAGGTCGCCCCCGCGGTAGATGTTGATGTCCACGAGGTGGTCGGCCGCGAGCCGCATGCACCACTCGTCGTCCACCGGCTCCCTGCGTCCCTGGAGCAGCGTCTCCGCGAGGTCGAGGCGGCGCGCGAGGCGCTCGTCGACCGCCGTCCGGTGGCGCTCCTCGACCTGGCGCCACCCGTGGATCGCGAGGATCAGGACCGGCGGCATCGAGAGGAGCACGAGCACGATCGCGACGCGGTGCCGGAAGAGGAGCGTGAAGCGCCCGCGGCGCAGCGCGAGGATCCCGAGCGCATAGAGCAGCAGGACGCCCGAGTACGTGAGCAGCACCTTGGAGAAGACGAAGCTCGCCTGCACGAGGAAGTCCTCCGCGAAGAGCGCCTCCCCGAAGTCGTACTTCCCCGCGGCGAGGATCATCCGCGCGTCGCCGCCGCGCCATGTCGTGCGCGTGGTCGCGTACCCGCGCTCGCGCGCCTCAGCCTGGAGCGGGAGCGGCGGGACGTCGATCTCCGCCGTCGTCCCGGTGCTCGACCGCAGCGGCTTCCCGTCCGGCCCGAGCTCCGCGATGAGGAGCGGCGTCTCGTGGACGCCCAGGTCGAGCGGCTCGCTGAAGAGCGAAGGCCGCTTCGCCGAGAGGAGCAGCACGTCCCAGCGATCCGGGACGCAGAGGCGCGCCTTCCCGACGAGCTGGTCGGTGCCGCTCGTGCGGAACTCGAAGTCGCGCGCGTAGAACCGGATGTGTTGCCCCTGCCCCTCCCCCTGGAAGACCGGATCGCCCGCGCGATCGCCGCGGGGCAGCCAGAGCACCGGCGGGCTGTCGAAGTCGAAGGAGCTCACGGGGTTGCCGGCCGCGTCCCACACCTGCAGGGCGCACGGCTTCGTCACGTCCCAGTCCGCCGCCGACCAGATGCGGAACGCGAGGTGCTGCAGCCCCTCGCGCCGCGCGAGCGCGTAGGCGACGCTGCCTCCGACGCCCTCGACCCGGTCCGTGACCCTCGCGACGGCATCCTCGATCTCGCGCGCGGCTTCCTCCTTCTGCTCGTGCCGCACGAGCGCGCCGAGGCGCGCGCCGACGTCGCGCACGAACTCCTCGCGCTGCGCCTCGTAGAGCAGCGGGAAGGAGGCGAGCGCGGCGAGGACCGTCATCGCGGCCGCCTTCTCGGGCCGCGTCGCGACGCGCACGAGGTTGAGCCCGGCGATGAAGGCGAGGAGCGCGATCGCGGGGCCGGAGAGCGGCAGGAGTCCCGCGGCCACGGCCAGGTAGGGGAGGAGCGCGAGGAGGGGGTGCGCCTGACGCGCGACGAGGACCGCGGCGCGGACGGCGAGGAAGAGCGCGCAGGTGAGAAGGCAGAGGGCGGCGAGGAGGAGCGCCGCGTCGAGGCCGGGGAGGACGTGCACGGGGTCGAAGAGGGCGATGTCCCCCTCGACGAGGCGCGCGATGAGGCCCCGGTAGACGCGCGGCATCGCGGCGCATGCGAGCACGAGCGGCGGCGCGAGGGCCGCCGCGCGCCGGCGCGGCCTCCCGCGCCCCGCCCAACGGACGACGAGGAAGCCGGCGAGGATCGCCGCGAGGCCGGTGAGGAGGGAGGCGAGCGGAGCGCCCCAGAAGGGGTGGTCCAGCGCGAGGAGCGCCCGGAGCCCGGCGAGGAGCGCCACGCCGAGGAGCGTCCGTCGCGCCCCGTCGTCCATCGAGCGGAGCGCGCCCCGCCACAGGGCGACCGCCACCAGCGCGGCGGCGAGGTAGAGCGCGATCCGCAGCCGCTGCGCGCGCGCGGCTGCCGCCGCGGCGTCGCGCTCGGCGTTGCTCCGCGCGACGAGCGTCGCGCGGACGAGGTTCCTTTCGATCACCACGGTGCGGCGGGGGCGCTGGGCGTCCTCGGCGGGCTGCGGCGCCTCGCTCCGGAAGCGGAGCTCGACCTCGGCGAGCCCCGCCGCCTCCGCCACCTCGCGGGCGAAGTCGCGTGGCGAGGGGAAGCGTTCGTCGAACGCGAGGTAGGCGACCGCGATCTCCTCGCCCGCGGCGTGCGCCGCGAAGAGGACGCGGTGGGCGGGGACGTCGAGCACGCGCACGACCGGGACCCCCGGCGCGACGCCGAAGAAGTCGAGGTCCGGGTCGGCGTCGAAGGTGCGCCCCGCCCAGACGCGGGCCCGGTTCTCCCGGTCGACGATCACGACGCCGTCGATGCGCTCCTCGTCCACGATCCTCGCGGCGGCGTCGAAGTCGCGGGGCGTGGCGTCCCGCAGAGCGGCGAGACGGGTGGCCGCGCGCTCGACCCGCCCGCGCCACTCGACGAAGCGCGCGCGGAGGAACTGCTCCCCCGCGTCCATCTCCCCCTCGCCGCTCCCGGACGGCCGGGGGACGAGCGCCCAGGCGAGCAGCGCCGCGACGCCCACCCCGAGAAGCAGGAGGCCCCGCCCGCGCACCTCCTTCACCGCCCCCGCACCCCCCCTCGTTCCGGGCTACCGCTCGGGCTTCCGGAGGCCGTATCTCTCGAGCTTCTTGTAGAGGTTCGACCGCTGCATGCCGAGCAGCTCGGCCGTCTTCTTCACGTTCCAGCCGTTCTCCTCGAGCCGCCGCAGGAGGAAGTCCTTCTCCGCGACGTCCTTGAACTCCTCGAACGTGCGCGCGCCGCGGTAGGGGTCGCCCGGGCTCGCCGCGGCGGGGGCGCCGGAGCGGGCGATCCCCGCGACGTCCTCGGCCGTGATCGTCTCCCTCGGCGCGAGGATCGCGAGCTGCTCGACGACGTTTCTGAGCTGCCGGACGTTGCCCGGCCAGTCCTCCCGCTGGAGCGCCTGCACCGCGCCGTCGTCGAGGACGCGAGGCGGCGTCGCGTTCCGCTTCACCGCCTCGGCGAGGAACGCCGCCGCGAGCAGCGGGATGTCCTCGCGCCGCTCGCGCAGCGGGGGGCAGCGCAGCTCGACCACGTTCAGGCGGTAGTAGAGGTCCTCGCGGAAGCGGCCCGCCTTCACCTCCTCGAGGAGGTTCTTGTTCGTGGCGGCGACGATGCGGACGTTCACCTCGATCGGCTTCGCGCCGCCGACGCGCTCGACCCGGCTCTGCTCGATCACGCGCAGCACCTTCGCCTGCGCGGCGAGATCCATGTCGCCGACCTCGTCGAGGAAGAGCGTGCCGCCGTCGGCGAGCTCGAACTTCCCCTTCTTCTGCGCGTGCGCGCCGGTGAAGGACCCCTTCTCGTGGCCGAAGAGCTCGCTCTCGAGGAGCTCCTTCGGGATCGCCGCGCAGTTGACGTCCACGAGCGGGCCGTTCGCGCGCGGCGAGAGGTCGTGGAGGCGGCGCGCGACGAGCTCCTTGCCGGTGCCGTTCTCGCCCGTGACGAGGACGCGCGCGTTCGTGGGCGCGACGCGGTCGATCGCCGCGAGGAGCTCCTTGATGGGCGCCGAGCCGCCGAGGATCCTCGCCGCCTCGCGTTCCTTGAGCTGCCGGTTCTCGCGGTTCACGCGTGCCTGCTCGAGGGCGTTTCGCGCGAGCAGGAGCACGCGGTCGCGGTCGAGGGGCTTTTCGAGGAAGTCGTAGGCGCCCTGCTTCGTGGCGCCGACGGCGGTCTCGATCGTGCCGTGCCCCGAGATCATGATCACGGGGAGGTCGGGCCGGAGCGCCCGGATCTCCTTCAGGATGTCGAGGCCGTCGCGACCCGGCATCCTGATGTCGAGGAAGACGAGCCCGAGGTCGCTGCGCCCCTCGACGGCGGCGAGGCCGGTCTCCCCGTCCTCGGCGAGGACGGAGTCGATCCTCCCCCCCTTGAGGGTCATCCGGAGCGCCTCCCGGATGCCCGGCTCGTCGTCGATGATCAAGGCCTTCATGGCTTCCAGCATCGTAACCTGTCCTCTATTGGGGACACCACCCAATCCGAAAAGCCGCTTGAGATCGATGATGGGGGGCTTCGGGGGCAAAGGGCGGGCCGAAGCGACCGAGGCCGCAAAAACCCGCCTGCCGCGCGGTTGTTAGTCATACGGTGCCAGGCTCCGACTCTCCAATAACCAAGTTACTGGGCAGCGGGTGCCTGGCACCGCATGACTTGGTATCGCGGGTGCATGGCAGGGAGGACACCGGCTGCGTTACTTATGACGGAGAAGATGGCGGCTCCTGGCGAGGCGCTCATGGCCCGGATGGCCTCCGGCGACGTCGCGGCGTTCGAGGAGCTGATGCGCGCCTACGGGGGCGCGGCGCACCGCTACGCCTACCGGATCTTCCGGGACCGGCACATCGCCGAGGATGTCTCGCAGGAGCTGTTCCTGAAGCTCTACCGAAACGCGAGCCGGTACGAGCCCGCGGGGAAATTCACGACCTACTTCTACAAGGTGCTCAACAACCTCTGCCTCGACACGCTGCGGCGGATGAACCGGAAGTCGCTTCCGGACTTCCAGTCGTTCGAGAACCCGGTCCTCGACGGGATGCCGGAGCCCCTCGAGCGCTCGGCGCCCGATGCCAACGCGAGAAACGCCGAGGAGCGCCGGCTCGTCCGCGAGGCCATCGCGAAGCTGCCGCCGGCGCAGCGGCAGGTGATCGTCCTGCGCGAGCTCGAGGAGCTCAAGTACCGGGAGATCGCGGATGTCCTCGATCTCTCGCTCAACGAGGTGAAGGTGTTGATCCACCGCGGGAGGAAGGCGCTTCTGAAGATCCTCCAGCGTTCCCCCCTGTTCGAGGGCACCGAATCATGATCAGCGACGAGATGAGGGAACTGCTCTCCGCCTACGTGGACGGCGAGCTGCGCGACACGGACGCCGCGCGCGTCGAGGACGCGTCGAAGCGCGACCCCGAGCTGCGCCGCGAGATCGAGGCCTACCGCACGCTGCGCCGGAAGCTCCGCGAGTGGGACACGGCGGAGCACGGCGCCGCGCCTTCGCCCGCGTTCATGACCCGCGCGCTCGCGCGGGCGCGCACGGTGGACACCGCGCTCTCCGCTTCCGCGCGCGCGCCGTTCTGGCGCCCGCTCGCGCTGGCCGCCGCGCTGCTCGTCGCGGTCGGCGCGGGCTACTGGGCGGCGCGCTCCACGGCCCCCGGAGCCCCCCCCGTTCCGTCGCAGGGAACGACAGTCGCGGTGAAGCCGCTCGAGCCCGCCCCGGACCTCTCGATCGAGGGCTCGGCGCTCGCCCCCGGGCCGACGCCCGAGGCCGAGACCGTGCACCGGATGCGGATCGACGACCACATGCCCTCGCGCCGCGCCATCGAGCTCGAGGAGCTGATGCGGCAGGAGGATCTGGTCGTCTCGAAGGAGCCGGAGCCCGGTCCCCGCACGCAGACGCCCCTGAGCGCCGAGGTCAGCGCGATGATCAAGGGCTACGCGCCGGCGGGCCAGCCGAGCGAGGCTCTCGTCGTGCTCTCGCGTCCGCCCGCGCTGAACACGCTCGGCGCCATCGAGCCGCCGGGCGGGCGTGCGAACGACCAGAGCGACGGTCGGATCCTCTTCTCGCTCTTCGGCAAGGGCCCCGCCGGGCTCGCCCCGCTCGGCACCGTGTGGGTGGGGACGGACGCCGCCCGCCGGGCGCGCATCCTCGGCATGAGCCACTGGGTGGCGCGCAACAACGCGACCCTGCTGACGGTCGTCTCGGCGGACGAGATCAGCACGCCCACGCGCGGCGAGGACGTCGAGGCGCAGCCGTTCATCCTCGGCCCCAAGGCGCGGCAGAGGCTCCTCGTCGCGAAACCCGGCGCCGATGCCGAGTTCCTCGCATGGCTCCGGCGCGAGTACGGGGGGAAGGCGCTCCCGGAGCTTCTCGCCGACGGCGCGAGGGACCGCGATCGCGCCGTGAACAAGCTCGTCGACGCGCTCGGTCGCGACGCCAACGCGACCGGGTTCGCCGTGCTCGACGCGAAGGGCCGTCTCCTCGGCACGGAGCTCTTCCTCGACCATGACACGATGCTCGCGTTCGCGCCGCGCCTCCTGCGCGGCTACCTCCTCGAGGCGGGGGAGGACGGGATCCGCGTCGCGCCGCCGCGCGGGGCCGTTCGCGGTCCCGAGCTCGTGCAGGATCTCCTCGAGGGCATGCCCGGCCGCGGGCTCAAGATCGAGCGCCGGCGCCTCGACGTACCGGAGGACGGCGGCCCGGCCGGCGTCGCGCGGGTCACGTTCCTCGCGTCGGGCGGCCATCCGGTCGGCCACGGCATCGTGCGCGACGACACGCCCATCCACCTCACGATCTTCGGGGGGTAGGATCTCCCGCGTGCACGACCTGTCGGTGCTGCCGGCGGCCGCGCGCGAGGCGATCCGCGCGCGGCTCCTCGGGCGGCCCCCGAGCCCCCCCCGGATCACGCTGCCGCCGGCCGCCGTCTTCGTGACGCTGCGCATCAAGGGCGAGCTGCGCGGCTGCATGGGCGCGCTCGAGCCGCATCACGAGGACCTCGTCCGCGAGACGATGGAGCGCGCGGTCGTCGCGGCCTTCGGGGACCCGCGCTTCCCGCCGCTCGAGCCGGACGAGCTCGAAGCGTGCGCGATCGACGTGACGGTGCTCGGCCCGCTCGAGCCGGCGCGCGTCGAGGACCTCGACCCCGCGCGCTACGGCGTCGAGGTGCGCGACGACGCGGGCCGCCGCGGCGTCCTGCTGCCGGGGATCCCGGGCATCGAGACGGCGGCGCAGCAGCTCGCGGCCGTGCGGAGGAAGGCGGGGATCCCCGCGAACGCGCCCGTGCGGATCCGGCGGTTCTCCGCCGTCAGGGTGGATGAGGAGGGGTCCGGGGAACCCTAGCGGCTAGGGCTTCCGGTCCGCCGCGGGGTTCCGGAGCGGGAAGGGCTCGATCAGCGCGAGCCAGCGGTCCACGTCCGCCTCGTCCCACTCGTCCGCCGGGCGCATCAGATGCGTTGCGTCGCGCCGCGCACGGCGGCCGAGGATCCACTGGCCGAGGAGGACCGCAACCGTCAGAAGGAGGAGAGCCGTCATTGTCCGGATGTGGGAACGCGGGGCGCGGCCCGTCAGTTACAGGTCAAAAGCGGGGCCCGCCCCGAACGAAACGCTGCCCCGCGCGTCTAGAGGCAGGAAGGAGAATCCCATGTCCGGACGCCTGCGCCCCCTCTCGATCGTCGCCACGATCAGCCTCCTCGCCGCGTGCGAGCCTCCGGAGAACGTGAGGGCGCTCCGGTACCGGGTCGTCTTCGCGGAGTCCCCTCTCGAGCTCACGCACGGCGGCGGCCGGTGGGTGGAGGAGATCTACATCCCCGACCTGAAGGCCGCGTGCACGCTCGTCCACGAGCATCGGGACCCCCTCGCCGGGAAGGGAGCCGAGCCCCGGCTCTACGCCTTCCCGGCGGACGGCCCGAGAAACGACCTGACGGGGATCGGGAGCCCGAAGCCCTCCGCGATCGAGGAGATCGAGATCCCGGCAGATGTCGCGAAAGAGATCCGGAGGCTCGCCGATCTCAGGAAGCGGTGGGAGGAGGAGACGTGGCGGCTCGGGCAGTCGATCGCGTCCGCGAAGCTCATGAAGGAGCTGCCGCAGGGGGACGGCCCGCGCTGATCGGCTGCGCCTGCGCCGGCGCACCCATGCGGGCGTAACCAAGGGCCGCAGCGTGGGTCCCGTCGTCCCGACAGGTCAACCGTTGAGGTGCAGCTCCGCCGAGGTGCGGGTGCCGGAGATGTCGAGCGCGACGAGCGCGCGGCGGCCGATCAGCGCCGCCGTGCCCGTCGCGAGCACGTCCTCGCCGTCGCGGACCGCAAGGTCCACGTTGCCCGACGTGAAGACCGCGCCGGTGCCGACGCCCGGCAGGTCCGCGACCGTCCGCACGAACACGCGCTCGAGCGTGCCCAGAACGACCGTGCCGTCCGGCGACTCCGTCGTGATCGTGCCCGTCACGGAAAGCCCCTGGTCCGGGTCGTCCACGAGCCGGAGAGACGCCTCGGTGCGCCGCGAGCCGAGCGCCTCGACCGTGACGCTCCCGTCCGCCGCCGCGTGGACGAGGATCCGCACGGGCTCGCCGCGCACGCTCGCGTCGCCGCCCGGGGCGTCGGTCGCGACGAGGTCGATCGCCCCGAGAAGCGCGTCGAGCGTCGCGCCGACGGAGCCCTCGCGGAGCTCCTCGGCGGTCAGGGCGGGGGCGTTCCCGCCGTCGCCCCCGCACCCCCCGACGATCGCACCGAGCAGGATGATGAGTTTCCTCGACATGACGGGATGGGGTACGGGGAAGGGAGCACGCGCCGTGCCGCGTCCCGCTAATCGGGCCATGGCTTCGTGGCGTTCTCATGGAACCACGCCTTGAAGGCCGCCGCGCTGTCGAGGCCCTCGCCCGTGAACGCCTTGAGCGTCTCGTTCATCGCCGGCCGGAGCGCCTCGTACATCCTCATCTGCGGCGTCTCCGGGGCCTTTCCCGCGGCGTCGTCGGTGACTTTCCCGTAGAGGTCCACGAGCTTTTTCACCGCGGCCTTGCGCTTGTCGGGCTTCACCTTCGGGTACTTCCCGCATCCGCGGACCGCCGCCGCCGCCACGTCCGGCGCCTTGTCGAACGCCATCTTGAGCAGCGGGTCGAGCGCGTCCTCGTCGCCGCACGCGCCGAGGGACTCCGCCATCGCGACGCGCAGCGGGTGGTCCTTCAGGGAGCCCTTGTACTCCTTGACGAGCATCGCCATCCCGGGTTCGCCGCCGGCCGCGAGGATCTCGCAGAGGCAACGCTTGTACGAGAGGTCCTTCTTGTACTTCTTCTCGAAGCCCTGCTGGATCACGTAGCGGACCGACTTGCCCGTCTCCGGGCCGAGCCGCTTCATCAGCGGCACGAGCCGGTCGCGGATGCTCCCGATGTCGTCCCGCTCCCCGCGGAGGGTCGCGTAGTAGTCGCGGATCACGGGCACGACCGCGCGGTCGGCCTCGTCGTCGGCGAAAGCGGCGGTCGCGAGGAGGAGAAGCGTCGCGCGTCTCATCGTTCGATCAGCTCCCGGTCCGTGGACGGCTGGTAGAAGAACCACGTGCTCCCGATCCCGACCAGCGTGATCGCGCGTTCCTCGCTGCCCGCGGCGGTCGAGAGCTGCACCTTCGCGCGCGCCCACACGCCGTGGTAGTCGATGTCCGTGACCTTGCACGCCTTGACGACGGGCCCGAGCGCCGCCGGATCCTTCCGCGCGTGCTCGTAGAACGCGGCGAGCGCCCCCGGAGCCCCCTGCGCGTCGCGGAGAAGCGGCGTGTAGGCCGTCCAGAAGACCTTCCGGAAATGGTGGAGGTTGATCGCCTTGCCGGTGCCTCCGCACTCCTCGCAAAGGGCGCCGCCGCCGAGCTTCCCCTTGCCCTGGCAGACGCGGTGGCGGAAGACGAGCTTCTCCGGGCGGAACGACTGGTAGTAGTCCTGGATGCGCGCGTGGATCGCGGCCAGGTCCTTCTTGTCCTCGGCGTCGTCGTACGGCGCCTCGGGAAGCGCCACGTCCGCGGGCGATGCGGGCGGGCCTCCCGCGGGGAAGGAGGGGGGCGCGGGGGGAGGGGGCTTCTCCTCGGGCCTCGTCTTCGGCACCGGCTCCGGGCTCGCCGCGGGGGTCGCGGCCTCGGGCTCCGCCGGCTCCGCCTGCGGCGGCGGCCGGTCCTTCGCCTTCCGCGCCATCTCGAGGTGGAAGAGCCATGCGCGCAGCTTCGCGAGCTTTCGCGCCGCGTGGACGATCTGCGCGTTGACCGCCGCGTCCTCCTCGATCTCGAGCGCCTGCTGGAGGAGCCCGGTCCCCTGGTCGAAGAGCGAGACCGCCTTCCTGACCGCGGCCTCGCGCTCCTCGACGGTCCCCTCCTCGAGGACGTAGGAGCGCTTGAAGATGTCGTCCGCCTCCTTGAGGAGCGGAGCGCCGCGGTCCACGAGCTCCTTCGCCTTGCCGCCCGTGATCGAGCCGCCGAACGGGTCGCCCGCGAGGACGGCTCCCGCGAGAAGCACCAGTCCCCAACCCCGCCGCATGGCTGGCATTGTAGCGTCTCAGGCGGCGGCGGAGGGGGCCTCCTCCGCGGCGAAGGCGTCGAAGCGGCCCGAGAGGATGCCCCACATGTCTCTCCAGGAGAAGAGGGAGTGGCCCGCCGCCTCGAGCCTGTCGAAGGCCGCGCTGTCGGGCCACCGGTGGTAGGCGCCGCCGTCCGGCTGGCCGACCGGCGCGGCGCGGCCCTGCTCGATCTGCTCCGCGCACGCGGGCAGCAGGCGCGCGGCGACCTGCGCCGTCAGGTAGTAGTTGAGCTGGACCGACATGCCCGGCCACGTCGCGTAGGCGCCGCTCGCGAGGACGCGTCCGGTGTCGATGGTCTCGTCCTCGATCAGGTGGAGCGTCGGGCCCGCGCGCCCGTGTCCGAGGGCGAGCTCCCAGAAGTAGGGCTGGATCCCGCGGAACTCCGGCAGGAGCCCGGGGTGGATGTTCACGACGCCCCTGCGCGGCAGGTCGAGGAGCGGGCGCTTCACGATCTGGTGGAAGAGCGTGACCACGAGGTCCGGCTCCCGCGCGCGCACGAACGCGAGCGCCTCCTCCGACATCACGTTGCCCGTCTTGAGGAACGGCAGCCGGTGGCGCCGCGCGATCGAGCGGAGCCGGCGGAAGACCGCGCCGCGCCGGAGGATCTTCGGGACGAACGTGATCGCCGCGAGCACGAGCGCCTCGAGGACCTTCCCGAGGAGGAATCGGCGCGAGAGCTGCGGCGCGATCCGGCGCGCGGTCTCGACGCGGCCCCTCCCCTTGAGGACGAGCGGCACCTTCACGATCGAGACGCGGTCCTGCGGACGCGCCAGGACGTAGTCGGAGACGATCCGGTTGTGGAGGACGTAGTCCGAGAGGACGAACACGACGTTCACGCGGGCATTCTAGGGCCTGCCTCGCCGCGGCTCCGTCGGAGCGGGCCTGCCGCCGAAGCCCCCGGCGGAGGCGGGGCCCCCCGCGCCCCCCCCGAATCGCGGCGGATAAGGCTCCGCTAAGGCGGGGATCGTAGGGTGCCCGTGTGAACTCCCGGGCCGGCACCTCCCGAGTCCACGCGCCTGAGCGGAAGACCTCCGAACTCCACGTGACCGCACGCGAACGCGCGCGGCTCGAAAGGAGAATGCCGGCCCGGCTTCGTAAGGGATTCCAAAGAACGAAGTGCGAGAATGGGCAGGGCCGCGGGAACCGTGGCGCGGCGGCGGAACGATGAAGGTACTGGTCATCGAGGACTCGGAGCGGCTGCAGCGCTCGCTGCTCCACGGCCTCAAGAGCTCGGGCTTCGCCGTGGACGTGGTGGGGGACGGGGAGGAGGGGCTCTCGTACGCGCGGCACGGCGTCTACGACGTGATCGTCCTCGACCTCATGCTCCCGAAGCTCGACGGGCTCGACGTGCTGAAGCGGCTCCGCGCGTCCGGTTGCGGCACGCACGTGCTCATCCTCTCGGCGAAGGACCAGGTGGAGGAGCGCGTCGAGGGGCTGCACCTCGGCGCGGACGACTACCTGACGAAGCCCTTCGCGTTCGAGGAGCTCGTGGCGCGGATCCGCGCGCTTGTGCGGCGCAAGTTCGACGCGAAGGACCCCGTGCACCGGGTCGGCGCCGTGAAGGTCGACACCGCCCGCCGGGCCGTCGCCCGCGGCACCGAGGAGATCCCGCTCACGCCGCAGGAGTACGCGGTCCTCGAGTACCTCGCCGCGCGGCGCGGGCGCGTGGTGTCGAAGTCGGAGCTCCTCGACCACCTCTACGCCGGCGACGGCGCCGCCACGGAGAACGCGGTCGAGGTGCTCGTCCACCAGCTCCGGAAGAAGCTGCACCACGGGGCGACCGAGCTCATCCAGACGCGCCGGGGGCACGGGTACCTGATCGACTAGGGACATCGTGGGATCCATCCGTCGCCGCCTCATGCTGCTCCTGTCGGCCGCGTTCGTCGCGGTGATCGCGGCGACGCTCCTCTGCGTGGAGGACATCGCGGGCACGGCGGTGACCGAGGAGTTCGACGCCGCGCTGCTCGCAGAGACGCGCGGCCTCCGTTCGCTGATCGCGATCGAGGACGGTCTCGTCGAGTTCGAGTACCCGACGGACGCGATGCCGCACTTCGAGCGGAAGGCGGACGCCGCCTACTTCCAGATCTGGCTCCACGACGGGAAGGTGCTGCCGAACGGGCGCTCCGGGAGCCTGCCCGCGGGCGTCGATCTCGCGCGCACGGAGTCGCTCTCGCGGGCGCCCTCCTTCCGCGACATGACGCTGCCCGACGGCAGGCCCGGCCGCTCGGTGCAGCTCTCGTTCGTCCCCGGACCCGACCTCGCCGACCAGGCGGACGAGGAGCCTGCGGTGGCCGCGTACCCCGTGGACTACTTCTTCGTGCTCGTCGTGGCGAGGAGCCGCGAGCGGCTCGATTCGCTCATCGCGTCGACCCGGCTCGCGATCGTCGGCGCGGGCGCGGCGGCGGCGCTCCTCGCCGGGCTGCTCGTGGGCCTCGCCGTCACGTCGGGGCTCCGGCCGATCCGCGCGATCTCCGCGCAGGTGCGGGCGCTCGATGCGGAGAACCTCGGCGCGCGCGTGGCGGCGCCCGGAGCCCCCTCCGAGCTCGCGCCGATCGTGCAGCAGCTGAACGCGCTGCTCGCGCGCCTCGAGGCGTCGTTCGAGCGGGAGCGCCGCTTCGCGAGCCACGTCGCGCACGAGCTGCGGACGCCGATCGCGGAGCTGCGCTCGCTCGCGGAGGTCGGCGGCAGGTGGCCCGAGGACCTCGCCTCGACCCGCCGCTTCTTCACCGACGTCCACGACATCGCGGGCAGGATGGAGCGCGTGGTCGTCGACCTGCTGCTGCTCGCGCGCTGCCACGCGGGCGTGGAGAAGGCGCAGCGGCGCCCCGTGCGGCTCGCGCCGCTCGTGCGGTCGCTGCCTGGCGCGGACCGCGTCGAGATCGAGATCCCGGAGGACCTGGTCGTGGACTCGGACCCCGGCAAGCTCTCCCTCATCGTCGCGAACCTCCTCGACAACGCGGTCGCCTACGCCGCCCCGGGTGGCCCGGTGCGGTGCGTCGCGGAGGCATTGGACGCTCGGTTCAGCCTCGAGGTCAGGAACCCCGCCGAGCCGCTGACCGAGGAGGACATGCGAAGCCTCGCCGAGCCCTTCTGGCGGAAGGACCGGGCCCGGTCGCCCGAGGGCCACTCGGGCCTCGGCCTCTCGCTCGTGACGGCCCTCGCGCAGCTCCTCGGCCTCGAAGTCTCGTTCCGGCACGAGGGTGGCCTCTTCCGGGCCCGCCTTTGCGGGAGTCTCGCGACGCCTGGCGAGGAACCTAAGGTTCTCCAAAGGTTCGTGGCTTATCCTGAACCGCGTACGGAGTAGAGCAAGAAGGAGGAACCGTGAAGTTCCTGACGATCGCCTCTTCCGTGTTCCTGCTCCTCGGCTGCGCTCAGGACGGCCCAGGCGCCGACGACCCGGCGCTCGGGGAAGCTCCCGCGCCCGAGCTCCCCGGCGAGGAGCCGGACGCGGAGGAGCTGCCCGTGCCCCCGGAGCCCCCTCCCGTCACCTTGCCGACGACGTTCGTCGGCGGGATCGAGCACTCCTTCATGCCGCTCGTGCCCGGGACCACATGGTCCTACGCCGGCCACGAGGAGGGCATCCCGAAGCGCGAGGAGGTCAGGGTCCTCGACGGGGCGCACATGATCCTCGGCGCGCCTTGCACCGCGGTCCAGGAGCAGGTCTTCCTCGACGGCGAGCTGGTCGAGCTGACGACGCACTACCTCGCGCAGGATACGGTTGGCAACCTCTGGCGGTTCGGCGAGCAGTCGATCGAGTTCGGGGACGGCACACCCGTCATCACCGAGGACTCGTGGGAGGCGGGGGTGGACGGCGCGCTGCCGTGGATGTGCCTCTCCGCGGACCCGCAGGCGGGGGACACGTTCGTCGCGGACGGGCAGGACGGCGGCACGGACGTGTTCACCGTCCTCACCGTGGACGCGACGGCGACGGTCCCCGCGGGCGTGTTCCAGGGGTGCGCGGAGGTCGAGGAGACGAACGCGGAGGACCCCGAGGACATGGACCGGATCCTCTACGCGCCCGGCGTGGGCCTCGTCTCCGAGGAGAGCCCGACCGGCCGGATCGATCTCGTCTCCTTCGGCGCGCGCTGACCCGCCTTCGAGTCCCCCGCGAAACTGTCGGACCTCCCCGTATCCTCGCGATACCGGCCCGCTCCACGGCGGGTCCGAGCGGCAGATGCTTCGCTCCGAGGGAAAAGGGAGGGCATCGACAGGTAAGCCACGATGATCGACAGCGGGGCCGCCGACCTGCGGTCCCAACACGAAGGAGCTCGGACCCCGGGCGGATTCGGGGGGGCTTCGGGGGCCCTTCGCGCGTAGCCAGCGGGTACGCTATCCGGTTCCCATGCGAGCTGCCCTCACCACTCTCCTCCTTCTCGCCGCGGCCGCGGGCGCCGAGGAGGCGCGCTGGCTCCGCTACCCGGCGATCTCCCCCGACGGCACGACGATCGCCTTCTCCTACCGGGGCGATCTCTGGCTCTGCTCCGCGGACGGCGGCGAGGCGCGGCTGCTCACGAGCCACGTGGCGCACGAGAGCTGGCCCGTCTGGTCGCCGGACGGGCGGACGATCGCGTTCGCCTCGGACCGCCACGGCAACTTCGACGTCTTCGTCGTCGCCGCGGCGGGCGGCCCCGCGCGCCGGCTCACGGCGCACAGCGGGCACGACACGCCCGTGAGCTTCACGCCCGACGGGAAGCGCGTCCTCTTCAGCGCCGCGCGCCACGATGCGCCGGGAGCGCTCCTCGCGGCCCTCTGGTTCCCGGAGCTTCACTCCGTCCCCGCCGAGGGCGGGCGGCCGCGGCTCGAGCTGACGACCCCCGCGCTCGGCGCGCGTCCGAGCCCCGACGGGACCGCGCTTGCTTACACCGACCTCAAGGGGTTCGAGAACCAGTGGCGGAAGCACCACACCTCGTCGGTCGCGCGCGACGTCTGGGTGACGAGCGGAGGCAGGCACCGCCGCCTCACCGACTTCGCGGGCGAGGATCGCGATCCCGCCTGGTCGCCCGACGGGAAGACGATCCACTACCTGAGCGAGGCGTCCGGCAGCTTCAACGTGTGGTCGCGGCCCGCCGACGGCAGCGGCGCGCCGGAGCAGGTGACGCGGCACGGCCCGCACCCGGTCCGGTTCCTCACCGCGGCCGGCGACGGAACGCTCTGCTACGCGTACGACGGGACGATCTGGACGAAGCGCGCCGGTCGCGACCCGCGCGGGCTCCGGATCACCGTCGCCGCCGGCGAGCGCACGAACCCCACGCGCGTCGAGGTCCTCCGCGACGGCGCGACCGAGCTCGCCGTGTCGCCCGACGAGGAGGAGATCGCGTTCGTCGTGCGCGGCGAGGTCTTCGTCGCGTCGGTCGAGCACGGCACGACGAAGCGGATCACCTCCACGCCCGAGCAGGAACGGAGCCTCTCCTGGGCGCCGGACGGCAAGACCCTCTACTACGCGGGCGAGCGCGACGGCTCCTGGAACGTCTACGCGGCGACGCTGCAGCGCCCGGAGGAGGAGCGCTTCTTCCGCTCGACGCTCGTGAAGGAGACGCCCGTGCTCCACACGCCGGACGAGGAGTTCCAGCCGCTCCCGAGCCCGGACGGGAAGCTGCTCGCCTACGTCCGCAACCGCGACGAGATCGCGCTCCTCGACCCCGCCACGGGGCAGAGCCGCGCGCTCGTGCCCGCCGCGCGCAACTACTCCTACGAGGACGGCGACGTGCGCTTCGCCTGGTCGCCGGACTCGCGCTGGATCGCCTGCGGCGTGATCCAGCAGGGCCGGTGGATCTACGACATCGCGGTCGTCGAGGTCGCGACCGGCGCGCTCACCGACATGACGGTCTCTGGCTACGAGGAGTGGGCGCCGCAGTGGAGCGCGGACGGCACCGCGATCCTCTTCGCCTCGAACCGCTTCGGCCGCCGCGCCCACGGGAGCTGGGAGTCGGAGGCGGACCTCCTCGCGATGGACCTCACGCAGGAGGCGCACGACCGGTCGCACATGAGCGACGAGGAGTACGAGCGCTGGAAGGAGAAGGGCAGCAAGGGGAAGAAGGGGGGCAAGGGGGGCAAGGGGGAGCAGGGCGAGGAGCCCGAGGAGGCCGAGGAGAAGAAGCAGCCCGTGCCCCCGGACCCCCTGAAGATCGAGTTCCTTGGCCGCGAGGAGCGGACGCGGCGCCTCACCCACCAGTCGTCGAAGGTCGGCGGGTTCGCGCTTTCCCCGGACGGAGAGAAGCTCGCGTACTTCGCGGAGGTCGAGGCTAAGTGGGACGTGTGGCTCGCCGACGTGCGCGAGGGCTCGATGAAGAGGCTCTCGAAGTGGGGCGACGACGAGCCGGGCGACGTGACCTTCGCGAAGGACGGCAAGGCGGTCTTTCTGCGGCGGCACCGGGGCGGGATCGCGAAGCTGCCGCTCGACGGCGCGGCGAAGCCCGTCCCGTACGCGGCGGAGATGACGATCTCGGACGCGGGGGAGCGGGCGTACGTGTTCGAGCACTGCTGGCGCCTCGCGCGCGGGAAGTTCTACGAGGAGAAGCTGCACGGCGCGGACTGGGACGGGCTGCGACAGCACTACGCGCAGTTCCTCCCGCACGTCGAGACGGGCCATGACTTCGCGGAGCTCCTGTCCGAGTTGGCGGGCGAGCTGAACGCCTCGCACACGGGCGCCGGCTACCGGCCGCGCGGCGAGGAGGGCGACGAGACGGCGGCGCTCGGGATCCTCTTCGCGGACGAGCAGCTGACCGTCGCCGAGACGCTCCCGCTCGGGCCGGCGGCGCAGGCCGGGTCGAAGATCCGGGCGGGCGACGTGCTCACGCACATCGACGGGACGGAGCTCGGTCCCGCGGTCGAGCACTTCGCGCTCCTCGACCGGAAGGCCGGGAAGCCCGTGCGGCTCGGCTTCCGGCGGCCGGACGCGACGACCTACGAGGAGGTCGTGCGGCCGATCGCGCCGCGCGCGGAGAGGAACCTCCTCTACAAGCGATGGGTCGCGCGGTGCCGCGAGCGCGTGGAGCGCCTCTCGAACGGGAAGCTCGGCTACGCGCACATGCGCGGGATGAACGACGACGCCTTCCGCGAGGTGTTCAAGGAGACGCTCGGCCGCTGCGGCGACAAGAGGGGACTCATCCTCGACACGCGTTTCAACGGCGGCGGGAACAACCACGACGACCTCGTGACGTTCCTCTCCGGCCGCGAGTACCTGACGCTGCGCCCGCGCGGGAAGGAGCTCGGGAGCTTCGGCGGCGAGCCGTGGGCGCGCTGGGCGCGGCCGGTCGTCGTGCTCCAGTGCGAGGGCAACTACTCCGACGCCCACATCTTCCCGTACGTGTTCCGGAAGCTCGGGGTGGGGAAGCTCGTGGGCGCGCCGGTGGCCGGCACGGGCACGGCGGTGTGGTGGGAGCGGCAGATCGATGGCGCCACGACCTTCGGCGTCCCGCAGGTCGGTTTCGTGACGGAGGACGGGAGATACCTCGAGAACCTCGAGCTCGAGCCGGACGTGCTCGTGCTCGGGGATCCCGAGGCCGCGGCGAAGGGCGACGACCCGCAGCTCGACAAGGCCGTGGAGGTGCTCCTCGCGGAGCTGAAGTAGAAGGAGGGGGGCGCGGGGGGCCGCCGTCGTCCGGCGGCCTTGCGGACGGCCGAGGACCTCGGGGACGCACCGGCCCCCGCGGGCCTACCGCGGCCCGGACTGGAGCCGCCCGATCGCCTCCTCCGCGGCCGCGCGGACGTCGGCGTCGTGGGTCCGGGCCGCGTTCCGCAGGGCGCGGATCGCGGCGGCGCGGTCGCGCGCCAGGTGGCCGAGGAGGATCGCGCCGGCCTTCCGGACCGCCGCGTCCTCCGATCCGAGCGCGAGCGCGAGGAGGACGTCCTCATCCTTCGCGAGCGTGTCCCGGAGCGCCGCGGCGAGCGGCGCGCCGTGCCGGTTGTCCTCGAGCGCAGCGAGAAGCTCGTCGAGTCTCGCCACCCGGTCCTCGACGACGCCCTCCGGGTGGAGCCGCACGACCAGGACCGCACCGGTGCCCTCGCGCGCCCGCTCGACGCGGAATTCGAGGAACGCCGCGAGCGCCGCGAGCCCGGTCGCACGCATCGCGTCGAGCGCGGCGGTCGCGAGTTCGAAGTCGCCCTCCGTCACGAGGCGGACCAGCGGCGGCCCGGCCTCGGGGACAGGCGTCTTGAGGCCCGCGAGCGCCTGCGCCGCCGCCAGGCGGACCTCGAACTCCTCGTCCGCGAGCAGCTTCGCGATGGCTGGCGCCGCGTCCGCGGCCTTCCGGCGCAGGAGCGCCTTGATCGCGGCCCGGCGCATCTCGGGCTGCGGATCGGCGAGCACGTCCACGAACACGGCCGGGCCGATCCTCTCCTCGTCCGCGAGCATGTACATGGCGCCGGAGCGCGCGGGGGACGACTCGTTCCGGAGCTCTTGGACGAGGGTGTCGAGCCCCTCCACCCCGCACTTGCCGAGGAGCGTCGCCGCCCTGCCGCGGAGTCCGTGGCGGTTCGAGACCATCTCCTTCGCCAGCCAGTCCCTCGCCAGCGCGATCTGCTCCGCCTCCTCGAGCGCGCCGAGGAGCGACCGCCGGTCGATGGCCGCCTCGCTCTCGAGCATGCGCACGAGCCCGGCACAGATCTGGGGATCCCCGGGCGCCACGCGGAGAACGGCGTTCACCGCGTCGCGGGCGAGGTCGAGATCCTTGTCGCCCGCCGCCGCGAGGAGCGCCGGCGCGGCGGACCTCGCGGGGGGGCCGAGCGAGCCGAGGGCGACGCACGCGTCCCAGCGGGTGTACCAGTCGGGATGCCGGAGCGCCGCGACCAGCGCGTCGAGCACGCGGTCGTCGGGGGCGTCGAGGCGCACGAGCGCGACCGCCGCGGCGGCGCGCACGCGCGCGTCCGGGTCGTCGAGGGCGGCGCGCACGAAGGGCACCGCGCGCCCGTCCGGCCCGCGCCCGAGCGCCCGGACCGCCTTCTCCCGCTCCGCCGCGTCGCCGCTCGAGAGCCGCTTCACGAGCGCCGCGTGCGGGTCCTCCCCCTTCCCCGGAGCCCCTTCCCCCTCCTCCGCACCGGCGGGCGCCGCGAGGAGAAGGAGGAGAAGCCACCGCGCACGCACGACCGCCATCGTATCCTTTGCCCCGCATGACGCCCCGCATCCTCGCCTTCGCCGGCAGCGCGCGCCGCGACTCGCTGAACCGTAAATTAATACGGATCGCTGCCGAGGGTGCGCGGGCCGCGGGGGCCGAGGTGACGCTCCTCGAGCTCTCGGACCACCCGCTCCCGATCTACGACGGCGACCTCGAGGCGAGCGACGGGCTGCCGCCGAACGCGCGGAGGCTGAAGGAGCTCTTCCTCGCGCACGAGGGGCTGCTCATCGCGGCGCCCGAGTACAACAGCTCGATCACGCCTCTCCTCAAGAACACGATCGACTGGGTGTCGCGAAGCGCCCCGGGAGAGGCGCCGCTCGCGTGTTTCGACGGCAAGGTGGCGGCGCTGATGAGCGCCTCGCCGGGCAGCCTGGGGGGGCTCCGGGGGCTCGCGGTCGTGCGAAGCTGCCTCTCGAACATCCGCGTGCTGGTGCTGCCGGGCCAGGTGGCCGTCCCGCAGGCGAACGACGCGTTCGCGGAGGACGGCACGCTCAAGGACGCGAAGCGGCAGGCCGCGGTCGCCCGCCTCGGCGCGACGCTCGCGCGGACCGTGGCGAAGCTCTTCGGGTAGCGCCCGGCCGATCCTAGATAGGGATGGGCGCGGTCGTCTACGCCGAGACCTTCGGCAACCCGAGCGAGGTCTGGATGTGGCGGCAGGTGCGCGCGGTCGGCGCGCCGCTCCTGACGCACGAGCACCGGAACCCCGCCACGTTTCCATATGAAAATACGGTTATCGTGCCGCGGACCCGCACGCCCCTCGACCGCGCGCACGCGGCCGCGCGCTGGCTCGGCGCCCGCCACGGCTACCGGCTGCCCGCATCCACCGAACGCGCGGTCGAGCGGAAGCTCCGCGACCTCGACGCGACGCTCGTCCACGCGCACTACGGACCCGCGGGGCTCCGTATGCTCTTCCTCGGCCTGCCGCTCCTCGTCACCTTCCACGGCTTCGACACGAGCAGCCTCCCCGCGACGGACCCGTCGTACCGGCGCGCGCTCCCGCACCTCTTCCAGCATGCCGCGGGCGTCCTCGCGGTCTCCGAGACGGTGCGCGAGCGGCTCGTGCGGCTCGGCTGCCCCGAGGACCGCCTTCACGTGATCCCGATGGGCGTGCCGGTGGGGCCCCCGCGCCCCCACCCGATCCGCGGCGAGGTGCGCGCGATCACGGTCGCGCGGCTCCATCCGGTCAAGGGCGTGCCGGACCTCGTCGACGCGCTCGGGAAGGCGAGGGCTTTGGGCGCGCCGCTCTCGCTCGACATCGTCGGCGACGGCCCGGAGCGCGCGGAGGTCGAGCGGCGCATCGACGCGGGGGGGCTCCGGGGGACCGTGCGGCTCCACGGGACGTGCGCGCCCGCGGAGGTCGCGCGCCTCCTCGGCGAGAGCGATCTCTTCGCGCTCAACAGCCGGACGACGCCTGACGGGGACGCGGAGGGCCTTCCGGTGAGCGTGCTCGAGGCGATGGAGGCCTCGCTGCCCGTCGTCGCCACGCGCCACGGCGGCATCCGCGACGCGGTCGAGGACGGGAGGACGGGGCTGCTCGTGGAGGAGAGGGACACCTCCGCGTTCGCCGCCGCGCTCGCGCGGGTCGCCGGGGATCCCGCGCTGCGGGGGCGGCTCGGCGCGGCCGGCCGCGCGCGGGTGGAGCGGGAGTTCGACCTCGAGCGATGTGCCGCGCGGCTGCTCGAGCGGTACCGCGCCGCCGCGTCCTAGGCCGGGGCCGGGCCGGAGCCCCCGGGGGCGCGGCCGCGGCCGGGCATCGGGCGGTCGTCCTGCGGTGTCAGCGGGAATGCCGATATAGAGGGCGTGACCTCAAGCATCGAGGCGCAGCGCGCCTACTACGACCGCCGTTGGAGCGAGGCCGGCGACATGAACCCGCTCGAGAGGGAGCGGGCGCGGGCGATCCTCGCGCTGCTCGAGCGCACGGGGCTCACCGCGCCGCGCATCCTCGACCTCGGCTGCGGGCGGGGGCAGCTCACGGCGATGCTCTCGGCGGTCGGGCCGACGACGGGCATCGACCTCTCCGAACAGGCGATCGAGGGCGCCCGCGCGCGGTGGCCCGACGTCCAGTGGCTCGCGGGCGACGTGTTCGCGGCCGATCTTCCGAGCTCTTCCTTCGACATCGTCGTGAGCCAGGAGGTGATCGAGCACGTCGAGGACCAGACGCGATACCTCGAGATCGCGGCGGGCGCGCTGAAACCCTGCGGCTTCCTCGCGATCACCACTCCCAACCGGTGGGTGCAGGAGCGCCGGTCGCGGGCGGAGCACGAGGCGTGGGGGCTGCAGCCGATCGAGAAATGGGTCGACCGCAGGCAGCTCTGCCGGCTGCTCGAGCCGCGTTTCCGTCTGATCGAGATCAAGACGATCGTCCCCGGCTACGGCAGCCGGGGCGCGCTCGCGCTCGCGAACTCGCCGAAGGTGCGCCGGCTGCTCGGGGCGATCGGTGTCGGCCGCGCCTACGACGCCCTGCGGTGCCGCCTCGCGATGGGCCTCCACCTCGTCGCGTTCGCGCAGCGGCGCTGAAGCCGACGCTACTTCCCGCCGAGGAACCCCTCGAGCGCCTTCTTCGCGTCGTCGCCGAGCCGCCTGCCCGCCTCGTCCGCGAGCTTCGACGCGAGCTCCTTCTGCCCGGCCGCGACCAGCGCCTTCGTGAGCTCCTCGTCGCGGAGCAGGATCCGCGGATCCTCGAGCGTGCCCCGTACCGCGAGCGGCAGAACGAGCCTGTCGATCCGCTGCTCCTTCGCGCCCGGCAGCGCGAGCGTCGTGCCGAGGAGCGTCGTATCGAGCTTCAGGTCCACCCCTCCGGTTCCCGAGCCCTCCCACCTCCCCTTGAGCGAAAGGTCGACCTTGCCGCCCTTCACGGGCGACGCCCTGAGCGCCCGGCCGATCGAGTCGCCGTCCACGCCGTTGAGCGCGAACGACAGCGCGCGGCCCGTCTCCGCGGAGCCGACCTCGAAGCGGATCGAGCCGTCCTCCGACGTGACCACGAGGTGAGGGGGTCCGGGGGAGAGGGACGGGTGCGTCGACAGGTTCGTGCCGACGATGCTCAGCTGCTTGCCGCCGATCTGGAGCGCCTCGAGCCGCTCGATCCTGAGCTCCGAGATCAGGAGCGTCGGCGCGCCGCGGACGAGGTGCTCCGCCGACGCCCACGCGTAGCCTCTCTCGCGGATCTCCCGCCGCAGCCGCTCCTCGAGCTTCTCCTTCGACTCGGGCTTCCCGGAGCCCGCGAACTTCTCGAGCCAGCTGCGGAGCTGCGCGAGCCGGTCGCGCCACGCCTCGGCATCGTTCAGGTAGTCGTCGACGGATTTGTACCCCTCGCCCGGCGGCGTCTCGCCCGGCGGCGCGTCCTGCGGCACGGGCGCCGCGTCGGTCCGGCGGCCGGGCGTGTCGCGTTTCTTCCCGCTCGCCGCGAGGTCGACGACGATCCGGTCGAAGCGGAGCCGCCGACGGAGGAGGTCCTGTCCCGCGAGGTTCGCCTCGACCTTCACCGTGCGGAAGAGGTCCGTCGGGAGGTCGTTCGGGTCGGCCATCGCGAGGCCGTCGAGCGAGACGCTGCCCTTCCCGAGGTCGATCGTCGCGCCCGCGAGGTCCACCGTCGCGCCGTTGACGCTCTCGAGGCCCGCGCGGAGCCTCGACGCGAGGAAGGGGCCCGCGAGGAAGCCCGCGAGGAGGAAGATCGCGACCACGATGGCGATGGCGAGGCCCGCGCCCCAGATGCGCACGGGGTTGCCGACGCGCTTCTTCGCGAGCTTCTCGTACGCCTCGCGCGAGGGCGCCGCGCCGAGCACGAGCCAGCTCGCGACACGCACGTGGCGTTTGCCCGCGATGGCACGGAACTTCTCGGAGCCCGCGTCGAGGTTGAGGAATGCCTCGCGCGTCCGGCGCACCAGCCGGGAGAGGAGAGCGCCGAGGACCCAGCCGCTCGCGAGGCCGAGAACGAGCCCTCCCGTGATCGCGTAGTACTGAAAGCCGCAGAGGGCGAGGACCGGCGCGTTGATGAGCGCCTCGAAGAGCCCCCGCGTCGGGCCGTCGAGGAGGAGGCGGCCGACATGGAAGCTCGCCGGGAGGAGCAGGAGACCGAGGGCCGCGCCGAGAAGCGCCGTGATCGTCGCGAGCCAGATGTTCGTGTTGAGCACGAGGACGACGAGGACGAGTCCGACCGTCAGGGCGGGCGCCCGCTCCAGGTCCGCGGTGAAGCCGAGCGCGCCGCCGAGGACCGTGCTCGCGCGGATTTGGAACGGGGTCGCCTTGCCGAGGAGCGCCTTGCCGATGCTGCGGATCATCGACCCCACTGTAACGGCAGGGGGCGCCGCGACCGCACATGTCCGGCAGGATGGACGGCGGCAGCGCATCGTGCCGGAATGGGGCGCATTGCCGATCCGATGATGCTTGATCCCCGTCCGCGCCCGCGCACGATGGTCGACATGAGATACCTCCTCGCGTGCGCATTCCTCGGCGTGGCCGTCTCCTGCGGCGGAGGCGGGTCGGAAGAGGCCCTTTCGGGCGAGCCGAACCTGCGGCTGTTCCTCTCGGACAGCCCGGTGGACGAGGCCGAAGCGGTCTACGTCATGATCGACCGCGTCGAGGTCGTGAGGATCGTCGACGGGGTCGAGACCTTCGTCGTCGTGAACGACGAGGACCAGGAGATCGAGCTGCTCGCGCTGCGGAACGACGTGACCGCGGTGATCGGCGAGGCGGCGCTCGAGCCCGGCCAGTACGGCGGCGTCCGGCTCATCGTCGTCGGCGGGCAGCCGGGCGGCGGGCCCCCGCCCCGGCCGATCGGGCCGAACCGGATCGTGATCGGCGGCGAGGACTTCCGGCTCTCGATCCCGAGCGGCGCGCAGACGGGGTTGAAGCTCCTCGACCCGTTCACGATCGAGGAGGGGAAGCTCACGGAGCTCCTCATCGACTTCAACGTTCGGCGCTCGATCGTGAGGCGCGGGACGCAGGACGAGTACATCCTGAAGCCGCGCCTCACGCTCGTCGCGTCGACCGTGCGCGGCGCGATCGAGGGGACCGTGACCGACTCCGGCACGGGGAACCCGGTCGAGGGCGCCGTGCTCTCCGCGCAGCAGGCCGGGGACGAGATCGTCTCCGCGCTCTCGGGGCCGGACGGGGCCTACCGGCTCGGCCCGGTCGCGCCCGCGACCTACGACGTCGTGGCGTGGGCCAAGGGGTACGCGCCGGCCGCGATCACGGATGTCCTCGTCCCGGCGGGGACGATCGTCGGCGGGCGGGACTTCGCGCTCGATCCGGCGGAGACGGGGAGCATCTCCGGGACGACGCTCACCGACGAAAGCGCCGAGGTCCACCTGGTGTGGCAGGGACGCTTCCTCGCCGCCGCGGGGCCCGACCCCGACACGGGGGGGTTCTCCTTCGGCGACGTGGCCGTCGGCACCTACGACGTCGTGCTGTTCGTCGGCGGCGCCGAGGCCGACCGCGTCGAGGACGTCGTCGTCGCGGCCGGCGCGGACACGGGCGGACTGACGCTCGGCCTCCCGTAGCGAAGGGGCTCGCCCGGATGCGGGGTGGCCCGCCTCGGCGGGGGCGGGATCGTCCGTTTACACGTTCGGGTCGAAGGTGTCGAGGTCGATCGTGAAGGTGACCCCGATGCCACCGAACATCGCGTCGACCTCCGCCGTGTCCGAACCGTCGAACGACATCGAGCCGAGCAGCGGCCCCGCGGGCGTCGTCGCGTTGAAGTCGAACCCGCCCACGGGCCCGAGCCCCGACGCGAGGTCGAGGACGAGATCCGTGTTCGTCGCGTTGAAGACGCACGCGCCGTCGACGACCGAGCCGTTGCCCGTGATGCCGAAGACGGTCGCGGAGGTGCGCGCGAGGTTGAAGACGCCGGAGCCCGTGATCGTCGCGCCGCCCGTGGGGTTGATGCTCCATGTCGCGCCCGCCGACTCGCCGGCGTCGATCCCGTCGCTGATGTCGTCGCCCGAGCTGACGTTGCCGTCGATCGTGCCGAAGCTCGCCGTGATCGAGAAGTCGCCCGTGTTCGAGTCGTAGTTGACGTTCGACGGGAGCGTGCCGCCGATCGCGGCGAGGAACCCGCTCACCTCGCCGAAGACCTCGTCGAGGTCCGCGAGGCCCGTCGCCGCGCACTGCGCCGCGGAGAGGAGGTTCGGGTCGGCGCTCGATCCGCCGCCGCCGCACGCGGCGACGAGGAGGGCTGTGGCGATGAGGAGGCGTCGCATACCCGAAGCCTATTCCTGATCAGGGACGGGAGGGGGCGGGGGGGATGGGTCTTGCATCTTCTTGAGACGATCGGCGAGAGCCTCGCGGCGCGCCCGTGTCAGCGCGAGACCGATCGTCACGAGGAGAAGCGCGAGGCATACCCAGAACCTGGGCAGCGTGTAGACGGGGCTGCCTCATCACGACGGCACGAGCGCGTAGAGGCCGAAGAGGAGGCCCCAGAACAGGTATGCCCACCAGCGGCGGAAAAAGCCGGCCATCGCGCTCGCCACTGTAGCACCGCGGTTCTGGTAGCCTCGGAGCCCATGCGGGGTCGGGTGCTCCTCCTCCTCGTGATCGCGTGCGCGGCCTTGGCCGGCGAGGAAGGGGAGGAGCGCGCGTTCCTCGACCTTCAGGCCCGGATCGGCGGGAGCGACCCCGCCGCGGTCGCCGAGGAGGCCGAGAGGTTCCGGGCGAGGTTCCCGTCGTCCCGCTTCCTCCCCGCCGTGCTCCTCGCCGAGAGGGAGGCGCGTCTCGCGAGGGGCGAGGGCCTCCGCGCGGAGGTCCTCGGCGTGCAGCTCCTCGCGCACGCGCCGGGGAGCGTCCCCGCGCGCGCGGTCCTCCGGTCCTACGAGGACTCCGACGACTGCGAGAGCGCCGTGGACGACGTGGTCGATGCGTACCTGAGCACCGGCGCTCCCGCTCGCCTCGCCGCCCTCCGGGAGCTCGTGCGCGTCGTCC